>DAOUBS010000017.1:0-56813 GCA_034432435.1 Anaerolineae bacterium | reverse complement strand
GGGCGCTGGCATCACACGGCGTAGGGGCGGCGGTAGTGTCGGGCGCGATCCACGGATAGCGCAAAGCGGCCATCCGCGCCGTGGTCAACGGGCGCGTGGTGATGATCCGCGACGACTACAGCGGCACGATCACCCACACCGACCCCGCGCCGATCCGCGACGCGCTGGCGCAGGGGCTGGTGCCGGTGGTGGCCCCGCTGGCGGCCTCGGCCGACGGCTGGCTGAACGTGGACGGCGACCGCGCCAGCGCCAGCGTGGCCGCCGCGTTGGGGGCGGCCGGTCTGGTGTTCTTGTGCAACGTGCGCGGCCTCTACCGCCGCTACCCCGACGAGAGCAGCTTGATCGCCCACGTGCCCGCCGCGCAGATCGAAACTGCCCTAGACGCCGCGCAAGGCCGCATGAAGCGCAAGGTGTTGGGCGCGCAAGAGGCGCTGCGCGGCGGGGTGCGCCGGGTGATCATCGCCGATGGCCGCGCGCCGCAGCCGGTCAGCGCCGCGCTCAACGGCGCTGGCACGGTCTTCTGTTGAAGGGGGTGAGCATGCTGACAACCACGATAGACGTCCGCGCAGTAGAGGATCAACACACGTCGGGGGCGTATGCCAAGCGCCCACTGACGATCGTCCGCGGGGAGGGCTGCACGCTCTACGATGAGACGGGCCGCGCCTACCTCGACATGGGCAGCGGCATCGGCGTGGCGCTGTTGGGGCATGGGCATCCCGCGGTGGCGCAGGCCGTCGCCGGGCAGGCGCAGACGCTCATCACCTGCCCGGAGGCCTTCTACAACGACCGCCGCGCTGAGCTGTACGCGACGTTGCGCGCGCTGCTGCCCGCCGAGATCGGGCGCTTCTTCTTGTGCAACAGCGGCACAGAGGCGGTGGAGGCGGCGCTCAAGATCGCCCGCCTGCTGACCGGACGGCGCGGCATCGTCAGCCTCAAACGCGGCTTCCACGGGCGGACATTGGGGGCGCTGGCCACGACGTGGAACCCGCCATACCGTCAGCCGTTCGAGGGCTGGGTTCCAGAGAGCGCGTTCGCCAGCCCGAACGACCTCGCCAGCGCCGACGCGTTCATCACCGACGAGACCGCCGCCGTGTTCGTCGAGACGGTGCAGGGCGAGGGCGGGGTCTACCCGCTGGACGCGGACTACCTGCGCGGGCTGCGACGGCTGTGCACTGAGCGCGGCGCGCTGCTCATCGCCGATGAGATTCAGTGCGGCTTGGGGCGGACGGGACGTTGGTTCGCGTTCGAACACGCTGAGATCGTCCCCGACATAGTGACGCTGGGCAAAGGCCTCGCGGGCGGCCTGCCGATGGGCGCGGTGGCATGGCGCAGCGATCTAGGCCAAATCGAGAGCGGCGTTCACGGCAGCACGTTCGGCGGCAACCCGTTGAGCTGCGCCGCCGCGATCGCCGCGCTGAACGCCCTGCGCGCGCTCGATGCGCCGGCCCGCAGCGCTCAATTGGGCGCGTGGCTGCTGGATGAGCTGCGCGCGCGCCACCTGCCCACTGTGCGCGAAGTGCGCGGGCTGGGCTTGATGGTGGGGGTAGAGCTGCGCGAGCGCGTCACGCCGACGCTGCAAGCGCTGCAAGCGCGCGGCATCATCGCCGTCCCCGCGGGCAAAACGACGCTGCGCCTGCTGCCCCCGCTGATCGTCACGCAGGAACAGCTCGCACAGGCGGTGCAAGCGCTGGAGGACGTGAGCAATGGGCGGTAGGGGGCTCATCCCCCGACGGCGAAGGGGCGTGCAGTAGGGGGATAGCATGCCAAACCCGCATGAAGAGTCATCAAAACGAGGAACCCGTATGACCGAACACGCTGTAACCGACGACCAAGCGATTGACCTGCTGCGCGATCTAGTGGCAATCCCTAGCCCGTCCTACGCAGAGCGCGCGGCTGTCGATTTTCTCGTGGGGTGGATGGGCGAGCACGGCTACACGCAGGCCTTCCGCGACGAGGCTGGGAACGCAGTCGGCGTTCGCGGCGAGGGGCCGTTCACCCTGGTGCTGCTGGGTCACATCGACACGTTTGGCGGCTTCCCGCCGGTGCGCGTGGCCGATGGCCAGCTGTACGGGCGCGGCGCAGTGGACGCCAAAGGGGCGCTGGCGGCGTTCGCGGCGGCGGGGGCGCGGGTAACGCTGCCGGACGGGCTGCGCTTGGTTGTGGTTGGCGCGGTGGAGGAAGAAGCCCCTACGAGCGCGGGCGCGCGCCATGCCGTGCAGGCCTACCGCGCCGACGCCTGCATCATCGGCGAGCCGTCGCGGTGGGATCGCCTGACGCTGGGCTACAAGGGGCGGCTGGTGCTCCGATGGGCGTGGCGCGGGGCGCTCGCCCACAGCGCCGCCGACGTTCCCACCGCAGCGGAACGCGCCGTCGCTTACTGGGAGCAGGTGCGGGCGTATGTGGCGGCGGTCAACACGGGGCGGCGCGGGCTGTTCGACCGCTTAGACGCCACGCTGCAAGACCTCAACACCGCGCAAGACGGGGCGTTCGGGCAGGCGACGATGACGGTGGGCTTTCGGCTGCCGCCTGACCTGACGCCGGACGCGCTGTGCGCGGCGCTGCCCGCCGCCGACGGCGCAGACCTCACCCCTTACGGCCAAGAGGCAGCGTTCGTCGCGCCCAAAGACAACCCGCTCACGCGGGCGCTGCGCAGCGCGATCCGCGCGCAGGGCGGGCAGCCGTCCTTCGTGCTCAAGACGGGCACGAGCGACATGAACATCGCCGGCCCGGCGTGGGGCTGCCCGATCGTCGCCTACGGGCCGGGCGACAGCGCCCTCGACCACACCCCCGATGAACACCTTGACCTCGACGAGTACCTGCAGGCGATCAAGGTGTTGGAAGGGGCGCTGCGGGGACTCACCCCCCAACCGTACAGGGCAGCAGGGGGCAGGCCAGCCCAAGAGGGGGGCGTATAGAGACGCAGCCGACTGCGCCCGTGGCAAATGCTTCACATTCGACGTATTGATCTGAAAGGACGTTCTATGCCGTTTGAGACATTTTCCATCATTGAGTCAACCCTGCGCGAGGGGGAGCAGTTCAGCACGGCCACCTTTACCACCGCGCAGAAGATCGAGATTGCCGCCAAGCTGGACGAGTTCGGCGTAGAGATGATCGAGATGACCTCGCCGCTGGCCAGCCCACAGAGCGAGGCTGACATCCGCGCGATCACGCGGCTGGGGCTGAAGGCGCGCATCCTGACGCACATCCGCTGCAAGCGCGAGGACGCCGCGCGCGCGCTCGACACCGGCGTGCACGGCGTGGACGTCGTCATCGGCACGTCGCCGCAGTTGATGCAGCACAGCCACGGCAAGAGCATCCCGCAGGTGATCGACGCCGCCTGTGACGTGCTGAGCTACATCCGCGAGCAAGCCCCGCAGGTCATCCTGCGCTTTAGCACCGAGGACAGCTTCCGCAGCCGCGAGGCCGACCTGCTGCGCGTGTACCTCGCCGTGGCTGCCACTGGCCTGGTGAACCGCTTGGGCGTGGCGGATACGGTCGGCGTGGCGCTGCCCTCGCAGGTGGCGGCCCTCGTGAGCCAGCTCGTGCGCCTGACGGGGCTAGATATCGAGTTCCACGGCCACAACGACAGCGGCTGCGCCATCGCCAACGCCTGCGCCGCATTAGAGGCCGGCGCGACCCATATCGACACGACGATCTTGGGCATCGGCGAGCGCAACGGCATCACCCCGCTTGGGGGGCTGATCGCGCGGCTCTACACCCTCAACCGCGACTACGTGCGCAAGTATCAGCTCAAGCTGCTGCCAGAGCTGGACGCGATGATCGCGCGCATGTGCCACATCGAAATCCCGTTCAACAACTACATCACCGGCAGCAGCGCCTTCATCCACAAAGCGGGCATCCACGCCAAGGCGGTGCTGGCCGACCCGTCGACGTATGAGGCGCTCAACCCTGATGATTTCGGCGTCGTGCGCGAAATTGCCATCGGCCACCGCCTGACAGGCTGGAACGCCGTCCGCAGCCGCGCCCACACGCTGGGCCTCGACCTGCCCGATGACGTGATCCGCCATGTGACGCAGCTCATCAAAGACCGCGCCGACACGCAGCCGATGTCGCTAGTGGAGGTGGATCACCTGCTCTACGCCCATGCCGAACGGGTGGGGTAAGGCGCGCCGGCCTGCCGCAGCCCGAATCGCGTTTGCAGGAGCTTTGTGATACCCTGTAGCGAGATTGGTTCAACTGCTGTCTGAGCTGCCCGATGAGCGATGACCTCATGCCATTTGAGACCCGCCTCACCCCGTATGCGGACGCGCTGGATCAAAACCCCGCCGCCGTCTACTTGGCCACGCTGACCTCGGCGCAGTCGCGCTACACGATGGAGAACGCCCTGCGCACCCTGGTGGCGATCTTCACCAACCGCGACGTGGCGCACGTCACGCGCGAGGCGATGCTGGGCTTCCCGTGGGCGCGCCTGAGCTACCAGCACACCGCCTACGCCCGCGCGCGGCTGGCAGAGCGCTACTCCCCGGCCAACGCCAACCGCATCATCTCGGCGTTGCGCGGCGTCCTCAAAGAGACGTGGCGGCTGGGGCTGATGACGGCCGAGGCGTATCAGCGGGCAGCGGACGTGCGCCATGTGCGGGCGCGTACCCTCATCAAGGGGCGCGACCTGCAAGCCGAGGAAATCGCGCGCCTTGCGGAGGTCTGCCGCGGCGACGACAGCCCCGCGGGCGCGCGCGACTTGGCGATCATCGGGATGCTGTACGTGTGTGGGCTGCGCCGTTCAGAGCTGGTCAACGTGTGTTTGGAGGACTACACCCCCGACAGCGGCCAGATTCGCGTTCTGACGGGCAAGGGGCGCAAGCAGCGCACGGTCTACATCGCCGGCAGCGCCAAGCGCGCGCTGGATCGCTGGTTGGCGATTTTGCCCTACGACAGCGGGCCGATCTTTCATCCGGTGTTGAAGAACGGGCGCATCCAGCCCGGCGGGATCGTCTCTCAGACGGTCTACGACATGCTGAGACGACGCGCCAAACAAGCGGGCGTCAAGAACTTCTCGCCCCATGATTTTCGTCGGACGTTCGTCGGCGACCTGTTAGATCGCGGTGTGGACATTGCCACCGTGGCCAACATGGCAGGCCACAGCAGCGTTGAGACGACCCGCCGCTATGACCGCCGACCGGAGACGATCCGCAAAGAGGCCGCCGAAAAACTGCACTTCCCAGACGACGCCCCCCCAACCCCATAGCGCCTAACCCCGATGCGCCCCCTGTGAGGCTGGGGGAGGCCAGCGCCGATAACTTGCGAAATGACGCCCTTGTTCGGTATAGTCTGCGGAATTTTAAGGCAATTGAAAGTGGCAGCGATCATGAGCGGGCAACCCACCGTACTGTTTCTATCCAGCACCCACAAGGGCGACTTGATGCTTGAACAGGCACGGGCGCTGGGCTATCGCGTCATGCTCATGACGGAAGAGAGCCAGCGCGGCGAAAACTGGCCCTACCACCTCATCGATGAGTTCTTCATCACCCCCGACTTTCGCCGCTATCAGGACGTCATCAACACGGTGACGTACCTCGCGCGCGGGCGGCGGATCGACCTGCTGCTGCCGCTAGACGAGTTCGAGGTAGAGCTGGTGGCCATCCTGCGCGAGCACATGCGGCTGCCCGGCACAGGCGTGAGCGCCATCCGCCACTTCCGCGACAAGCTGACGATGCGCCAGTTGGCCGAGGCCGCGGGCATCCCCGTGCCCGCCTTCACGCGCATCCTGAACTACGACGAGCTGCGCGCCTATTTCGACGCCGTGCCGCCGCCTTACATGCTCAAGCCCCGCATGGACGCCGGCAGCATGGGCATCCGCAAGGTCTACGACAGCGAGCAGGTCTGGCGTGCCCTCGACGAATTGGGAGATCGTCAGTCCTACTACCTGCTGGAGAAGTTCCTGCCCGGCAGCGTCTATCACGTCGACTCGGTCATCTACAACGGCAAGATCACCTACACTAGCGTGCAGGGCTACGTGCGCCCGCCGATTGACGTCTATCAGGGCGGCGGGGTGTTCGCCACGCGCATCTTGCCGCGCAACCACCCCGACGTAAAGGCCATGACCAAGCTCAACCAGAAGGTGATCAAGGCGCTGGGGCTGGCGAACGGCGTGACGCATGCCGAGTTCATCAAGGCCGAGGCCGACGGCCAGCTTTACTTCTTGGAGGTGGCGGCGCGCGTCGGCGGCGCCTACATCAGCGACCTGCTCGAGCACGCTACTGGCGTCAACCCGTGGCGTGAATGGATGAAGGTCGAGCACGCGCTGCTTACCAACACGCCCTACACCCCCCCCACCAGCCGCCCCCACTATGGCGCGGTGCTGATCACACTCGCGCGCACCGAACACCCCGACTTGAGCGCCTACACGGACGCTGAAATCGCCTACCGCGTTGACAAGCCCTATCATGCGGGCGTCGTGCTGGTCTCACAGGACGCCGCGCGCGTTGAAAGCCTGCTGAACGAGTACATGCTGCGCTTCTCGCGCGATTTTATGACCAGCGTCGCCCCAATGGACGCGCAGCGCACCGGCCTAACCGGCTAACCGTCACGGCTTTGTGTAGATGATTGAGGAGTGGGTGTGACGTTTACGCCGTTTCGTTCGAATTACCCGCAGTTCGTACCGCACCAAGTGACCGTGCTGCCCACGCCGCAGCGCATCGGCGCGCTGACTGATGTGCACGGCGAGGGGGTGGTCATCGCCTATGTAGACAGCGGTTTCTCGCGTCACCCGGACATTGAGGGGCGCGTAATCGTCCACGCGGACGCCAGCACCCATCACGTAATCGAGACGCCCCACGTCGCGCAGACATCGCCGCTGAGCTGGCACGGGCAGATGACGAGCGTCATCGGCAGCGGGGATGGGCGCAGCAGCGGCGGGCGCTTTACCAGCGTTGCGCCGCGCTCTAAGCTGGTGCTCGTCAAGGTCAGCACGCCTGACGGTCGCATCAAAGAGCCGGACATCCTGCGCGGCCTGCGCTGGATCTACGACACGCGCCACCGCTACGGCGTGCGCATCGTCAACGTGTCGGTAGGCGGGGACTACGTCAGCGACGACCCCAATCACCCGCTCTACGTGATGGTGCGGCGGCTGCACGCGGCGGGGATCGTGGTGGTGGTGTCTGCGGGCAACGCCAACGCTGAGTACATGGTTCCACCGGCGTCTGCGCCCCACGCGCTGACGGTCGGCGGCTACGACGACCAAAACACGACGGACGAGCGCCAATGGAAGTTGTTTCATCACAACTTCGCCCGCACCCACGAGTGGCAAGAAAAGCCCGAGGTGCTGGCCTCTGCAGCGTGGATCGCGTCGCCGCTGCTGCCTGACAGCGACACCGCGCGCGAGGTAATGCTGTTGGGGCGGCTGCTGGGCGCGCGCAGCGCCGCCGACGTGCTGGAGGTGCTCAAGCACGGCTGGCACACGCTGGGGCTGACGCAGGACGAGGCCTACACCCTGACGGACGAGGTCATCACGCGCCTGCAAGCCCGCATCTACGAACACAAGGTCATCAACGAGCACTACCAGCACGTGGACGGCACCTCGGTCGCCGCGCCGATCGTGTCATCCGTGATTGCGCAGATGTTGGAGGTCAACCCGGCGCTGACGCCCGACGACGTCAAGCACATTCTCACTGCCACTGCGCAGCCGCTGCCCGACGTGCCGACTCACAAGCAGGGCGCAGGGTGCATCCAACCGGCCGCCGCGGTGACGATGGCGCGGCACTTTACCGCTTCTCTACCTCACCCTCAGGAGCACACCGCATGAATCGAGAGTATCACCGCTGGTTTAGCCCGTCGCTGGGCCGCGATATGGAGCTGTTGATCTTCGGGCACGCGGGCGCACGCGTGATCATCTTCCCGACGAGCAAGGGGCGCTTCTTCGAATGGGAAGACCGTGGCATGGTGGCCGCTTTGAGCGACAGCCTCATCCGCGGCCACTTGCAGCTCTACTGCATCGACAGCGTCGACGCCGAAAGCTGGTATGCGTGGCACGTCCACCCCGGAGCGCGCGCGTGGCGGCATCATCAGTACATGCGCTACGTCTACGATGAGGTGCTGCCGCTGAGCACGCACAAGAACGGCAACCCCTTCCTGATGACGATGGGCGCGAGCTTCGGGGCGTTCCACGCGATGTCCTTCGGCCTGCACTTCCCCGAGATGGTCGATCGCATCTTGGGCTTCAGCGGGCTGTACGACATCCGCACTTTCACCGGCGGCTACAGCGATGACATGGTCTACCGCTACAACCCGATGCAGTTCATCCCCAACGAGCACGACCCCGCGCGGCTGCGGGCGCTGCGCCACGTGGACATCATCATGGCCACCGGGCGCGATGACCGCCTGATCGAGAGCGCCCGCGCTATGAGCGGCACGCTGTGGGCCAAAGGCATCGGCAATGCCCTGCGCGAGTGGGACGGCTGGTCGCACGATTGGCCCTACTGGACGCGCATGATGCTGGCCTACATCAGCGGGCACGATTGAACGGGTTGGGGCTGCTTTAAGTTTTGTAACGCAATGGTTCGCAGGAGGAAACGACAACATGGCACAAGAACCTATTCGCATCGGTCTGTTGGTGGGGCGTGAATGGTCGTTTCCACCGGCCTTCATCGAGGAAGTGAACCGCCGCGCGGCCTCTACTGGCGTCATCGCCGAGTACGTCAAGCTCGGCGGCACGATGATGAACGAGCCGGTTCCTTACCGCGTGATCGTCGATCGCATCTCGCACGAAGTGCCCTACTACCGTTCGTACCTCAAGAATGCGGCCATTCAGGGGGTGCGCGTTGTCAACGACCCGTTCATGTGGACGGCGGACGACAAGTTCTTTGGCGCGTCGCTGCTGACGAAGCTTGGCATCCCGTCGCCCAAGACGGTCGTGCTGCCCAACAAGGACTACGTGCCGGGCATCAAACACGATGAGAGCCTGCGCAACCTCATCTTCCCGCTCGATTGGTGGTACTTGGTGAACAGCGTCGGCGGCTTCCCGTTGATCCTCAAAGACGCGCACGGTGGCGGCTGGCGCGATGTCTACGTGATCCACAGCATGGAAGAGCTGTGGCATCACTACAACCACAGCGGCCTGCTGACGATGATCATTCAGGAGTTCATCGCGTGGGATGAGGGGCTGTACGCCCGCTGCATGAGCATCGGCCAAGAGGCGGTGCGCGTCATGCGCTATGACCCTAAGCAGCGCTACTACTACCCCGAACACGGCTTCGACCCGCAGCTTGCGCAAACGCTGCACGACTACACGCTGCGTATCTGCCAAGCCTTCGGCTACGACATGAACACCGCTGAGTTTGCCGTGCGCGGCGGCGTCCCGTATGCGATTGACTTCATGAACCCCGCCCCTGATATGGACGTCAACAGCTTAGGGCGCGGCCACTTCGAGTGGATCGTCCGCACGATGGCTGACCAGATGATCGCGCTGGCGCTGGGGCAGACCAGCACTGCTGACAACTACCGGTGGGGGGCGCTCATCCGCCCACAGCCGCCAGCCGTCGCCAGCCGTGCGAGAGGAGACTGAGCCATGTTAAGCGACGCCATCCGCCACTACCACGACATCCTGCACGAGGACGGCGTGGCTGAAGAGGCCGATGCGACGCTGCGCCAGCGCCTGCGCGAGCGCGGCCTCTACTTCGGCGATCGCCCGCTGTGCGTTGTGCTGCGCCCGCATTTCTACGGCGAGAGCCATTGGCGCTTCATGAAGAGCGCGCTGGACGTGCTGTTGACGGCCTTTCAGAAGGTGCATGCAGTCTGTTTGGTCGAGGCTGAGGCGCGCGCCCAACTGCGTTTAGAAGATTTCGAAGAGCAGCTGCTGCCGCTCGATCACCCTGACATCCCGCCGTGGACCAGCTCGCGCTTGGACACGTTCTACGTGGTCGAACAGAACATCCTCAAATGCGTCGAATACAACGCCGAGACGCCTGCGGGCATCGGCTACGCCGACGTGCTGACAGAGGTCTTTGCCGGGCTAGAGCCGATGAAGCGCTTCATGGAGCGCTACCCGCTGCGCAAGCTGCCCTCGCTGCAAAAGCTGAGCGATGCGCTGGTGGCGGCCTATCACAAGGCGGGCGGGCAGGGCCTGCCCAACGTCGGCATCTTGGACTGGCGCGAGGTTCCCACCCTCAACGAGCACGAGATCACCCGCGAGTACTTCGAACAACAGGGGATGCAGGCGCGCCTCGCTGACCCGCGCGCGCTAGAGTACGTCAACGGGCGGCTGCTGACCGAGGACGGCTTCCACATTCAGCTCATCTACAAGCGCGTGCTCTTCAGCGAGCTGCACCAGCGCATGGGCATCGATAACCCGGTCTTCCGCGCCTATCGAGACGGCAGCGTCTTCATCACCAACAGCATCAGCGCCAAGATGCTGGCGAAAAAGGCTAGCCTCGCCTTCTTGAGCGATGAGCGCAACGCCCACCTCTTCAATGCCGAGCAGCGCCGCGCGATTGACGCTCACATCCCGTGGACGCGCGTCGTCGAGGAGCGCGCCACCGCGTACAACGGCCAAACGGTCGATCTGCTGCCGTTCTTGGCGCAGCACAAAGATCGCTTCGTGGTCAAGCCCAACGATGAATACGGCGGCAGCGGCGTCGTCTTAGGGTGGGAGTGCTCGCAGGAAGCGTGGGAGGCGGCGCTCAAGGTGGCGCTGGAGCGCCCGTATGTGGCCCAAGAGCGCGTGACGGTCATTCAGCGCAGCTTCCCCGCGTGGATCGGCGGCCAATTGGAGATCGCGCCGCGCTACGTCGACGCTGATCCGTATGTGTTCAATGGGCTGGCGGTGGAGGGCTGCATGACACGCCTCTCGTCGCTCTCGCTGTTGAACGTGACGGCAGGGGGCGGGTCGCTCGTGCCGACGCTGCTGATTCAAGGGATGTAGCGCAGCGGATGCACATCGGGGTTGTTACAGGAGAGTACCCGCCGATGGCGGGCGGCGTGGGGGCGTACACCGCCTGCCTTGTGGGGGAGTGGGCTGCGGCGGGGCATCGCGTGTCGATCTTGGCGCGGCCTGCGGCGCAAGACGCGCGTGAGGGCGTGACGATGCACAACGTCGCGCCCGGGTGGGGCCTGCCCGCGCTGGCGCTCATCCGCCATTGGGCGCAGCAGCAGCGGCTCGACGTGATCAACTTGCAGTATCAGACGGCGATCTACGACATGAGCGGCTGGATGCACTTCACGCCGCGCGTGTCGCCCGTCCCTGTCGTGACGACCTTTCACGATCTGCTCGTGCCATACCTCTTCCCCAAAGCGGGCCGCCTGCGCGAGTGGATCGTCCACGCGCTGGCGCAGGCGTCCGCCGCCGTCGTCACCACCAATGAGGGCGACTACGCGCGCTTGGCCGGCCTGCCGCAGCGCCGCCTCATCCCGATTGGCAGCAACATCGCCGTGACGCCCCTCAGCGACGACCAGCGCGCCGCGCTGCGCGCGTCCGCCGCCGCGCCCGATGAGCTGCTGCTGCTGCATTTCGGCTTCTTGTACCCCAACCGCGGCGTCGAGGATGTGTTCCACGCGCTGCACGCGCTGCGCCAAGCAGGGGAGCGCGCCCGCTTGGTGATGGTTGGCGGGCGAGAGGGCGGCCCCACCGATGCGGCCTATGTCGCCCATCTGGATGGGCTGAGCGCTGCGCTCGGCCTGCACGAGTGCATCACGTGGACGGGCTACGCCGACGACGCGCAGGTGAGCGCGTGGCTGCAAACCGCCGATTGGGTCGTGCTGCCCTTCCGCGATGGGGCGTCGTATCGGCGCGGCAGCCTCATCGCCGCCCTCGTCCACGGCTGTGCCATCCTCACTACACAGCCCGCCGCGCCGATGACCGGCTTGGTGGACGGCCAGCATCTGCTCTATGTGCCCCCGGCAGACGCACCGAGCATCGCAGCGGCGCTCCAGCGCGTGGGGCGTGATGCGGCGCTGCGGGCGCGCCTGCGCCAGCACGCGCGCGCGGCGCGGGGACAGTTCGAATGGCCGCGCATCGCGCAGCAGTTCCTCGACGTGTTCGCTCAGGTGACCCGTGCTTAGCGTGCTGCTCACGTCCTATCGTGAGCCGGACACGGTGGGGGCCGCGATTGCCGCGCTGCTGCCGCAGCTCCCGCCCGATGGCGAGCTGCTGGCCATCGCGCCCGACGAGCCGACGACTGCTGTCATCCGCGCGTGGATGGCGCGCGATGGGCGCGTGCGCCACCTGCAAGACGCCCAGCAGGGCAAGCCAGCGGCGCTAAACGTGGGTCTGGCGGCGGCTAAGCATGAGATCGTCGTGCTGACTGATGGCGACGTTGAAGTGCAGGCCGGGGCGATTGCCGCGCTGGTCGCTGCGCTGGGCGATCCGCAGGTGGGGGCGGTTAGCGGGCGGGTGGTGAGCGTCAGCCCGCGCAACACGCTGCTGGGCTACTGGTCACACTTGTTGGTGGACGCCGCACACGAGACGCGCCAGCGCCGCGCTGCGCGGGGGGGCTTCCTGCTGTGCACGGGGTACCTGTTCGCCTATCGGCGCGCCCTGATGCCCCACATCCCGCCTGACGCCCTCGCCGAGGACGCGGTCATCTCGCACCGCATCGCCGAGCAGGGCTACCGCGTCGCCTATGCGCCGCAGGCCGTCGTCCACGTCAAATACCCCAGCACCTACCGCGATTGGCTGCTGCAGAAGGTGCGCTCGGCGGGCGGCTATGCGCAGCCCTACATCACGCAGTCGCCGGTCAGGATGCGCTCGGCGTGGTTGGAGGTGCGCGATGGCACGTGGTTCGCGCTGACGTATGGGCGCACGGTGCGCGAACACTGCTGGACGCTGCTGCTGTTCGCGGCGCGCCTGCACTTGTGGCTGCTGGTCTATTGGCGGGTGCGGGTGCGCCGCCTGCCGCTGGCGACGCTGTGGCAGCGCGTGAGTAGTACTAAGTGACTACCTTCCCTGTTTTGACGATCGTCTACAATATAACAAATCCTTAAGAATGCGCTGAGCCGTTCGCGGTCAGCGCAAGATGGGATCAATCGTGGCCGAGCAAAATTCCATATCGATCAACGTCGGTTTTTTTGAGCGCCTGCTGAGCATCAGCCAGCAGATGGCGCGCACGCGCGACCTTGTCCCCCTGCTGGAATATGCTGTGCGTTCGGCGTTAGAACTGCTGAACGCCGACCGCGGCTATCTGATGCTCATCGATGAGCGGGGCCAGCGGGACTTCCGTGTGAAGCTCGACCGCGATGGCAGCGTGCCGCAGGAAGAGATCAGCGCGGCCCTCCTCAACCACGCGTGGCAAACCCACGACCCAGTCATCATCTACGACGCGGAGACTGACCCGCGGCTTGCCGAGGCGGCCAGCGTGCGCGCAATGGGGCTGCGCTCTGTGATGTGCGCGCCGCTGCTCTCACAAGGCCAACTGCTGGGGGCGATCTACCTCGAAAGCCGCAGCACGAGTGGCGTCTTTCAACAGAAAGACCTCGAGCTGCTCATGATGTTTGCCAACCAAGTGGCCATCTCGCTGGAGCACGTGCTGATGACCAACTCGTTTGAGAAGCGTATCCGCCAGCGGACGGCGGAACTGGAGCAGGTTGTCAAGCAGCTTGAGCAGGCATGGCTGGACGCGGTGGAGGCCAACCGCATCCGCACGATGATCCTCGCCAACATCGCCCATGACATCCGCTCGCCTATCGGCTTATCGATCAGCGCGCTGCAGACCATCCGCGAGGGGGCGTTTGGCGCGCTTACCGATCGTCAGATCACGTGGATCGACCGCGTGTTAGAGTCGCTCGACCACGCGATCAGCCTGACGGGGGATGTGTTCGACTTGACCAAAGCCGAGCTGTCTGGCCTGCAGCTCAACTTTGAACCTATTGACATGTCGCGCTTTATGGTGCACCTCAGCCAGCTTGGGGAAGGGATCGACTGGGCCCCGAACGTGACCTTTGAGACGCGCATCCCGCCCGATCTGCCGCAGCTGAAAATCGACGCGACGCGCATTCAGCAGGTGGTCTTCAACCTGCTGTCGAACGCGCAGCGCTTCACGGTCGATGGGCAGGTAGTGCTGTATGCTCAGCATCTTGAGGATGACCTGCTGATTGGCGTGCGCGACTCGGGCGTCGGCGTGCCGCCGCACCAACGCGAGACGATCTTCGAGCGCTTCCATCAAGGTGAGCAAGAGACAGACAGCCTCTTCCGTGGGACGGGCTTAGGGTTGGCCATCTCAAAAGAGCTGGTGCTGCTGCACGGGGGGCGCATTTGGGTAGAATCTGAAGTCGGCCAGTACAGCGATTTCAAGTTTACTCTGCCGATCGTCCCGATAGTGTACTAACCTGTGGGGTTGAGCAGAGCGGCGCAGGGCCGCCCAGTGCGCAGTTAGCGTGTGCTGAACAAGAACAACAGCAGTGGTCGTTTGTTGAGCGCTGCCCGCAGACGGCGCGCTGCCAGGGCGTGCTGTGCTTCATCCCCCCGCGGGAGAAGGGGGGGATCAAGGGGCGCGGCCTGTCTAACGACGCTGAAACCAGTCCCACGTGCGCGCAAGGCCGTCGGCCACAGGCACGCGCGGGTGGAAGCCCAACAGGCGGCGCGCTTTCTCGTTGTTGCAGAAGGTGATGGGCGGGTCGCTGGGTGGGGTGGGGACGGCGCGCGTGTTCAAGCGTTGGCCGGTCAGTTCCTCGATGATCTCCACGAACGCCCGCATGCGGATCGGGCTGCCCAGCCCCAAGTTGATGATCTCATAGCCTAACGGCGTGCGCAGCGCCTGCACGATGCCGCTCACCGTGTCGTCCACGTATGTCCAGTCACGGGCTAGCTCGCCGCCGTTGAAGAGGGGCACCTCTGCGCCGGTCTGGCTGGCGTGCAGCAGCTTCATGGGCATCATGTCTGGGCGGCCATACGGCCCGTAGACGTTGAAGAGCCGCAGCACGGTGATCTGCATCCCGTGCAGGTGATGATAGGTGTGGCCGAGCAGCTCGGCGGCGCGCTTGGTGGCGGCGTAGGGCGTCAGCGGGCGGTCGGCGGCGTCGGTCTCGACAAAGGGCAGGATGGGCGTCTGGCCGTAGACGGAGGACGTGCTGGCCATGACGAACAGATCGACGCCGTGGCGGCGCGCCGCCTCCAGCAGGTGCAGCGTGCCCATGATGTTGACCGCGGCGTAGACCTCAGGCGGGGTGGCGCTGCGCACGCCGGCCATGGCGGCCATGTGCGCCACGCGGTGGATGGGCAGCGTCGCAAACGCGCGCGCCACGTCGTCCGGCTGGCGCACATCCCCCTCAACCAGGTGGACACGCTCGGCGGGGTGCAGGCGCGCCACGTTGGCGCGCTTGAGGGCCGGGTCGTAGTAGTCGTTGAAGTTGTCCAGCAGCACGACCGTCTCATCTTGGTCGAGCAGCGCCTGCGCCAGCGTGCTGCCGATGAACCCCGCCCCGCCTGTGATGAGTACGTTCAACTGCTCATCCTTACCTTGCCCTGACACAATCCTTTGAGCATATCGAAGCCGCGCCACGCTGTAAATGCTGCGCCGTGTTGGCAGGGGGTTGGGCGCGCCCTTACGCCTGTTTGTAGTGCACCTCGCTGAGGCTGCGCAGGCGGTCGGCGGCTTGTTCGGGGGTGAGGTCGCGCTGACCCTCCGCTAGCAGCTCATAGCTAGCGACGAACTTCTTGACGGTGGCGCTGCGCAGCAGAGGCGGGTAGTAATGCAAGTGGAGCTGCCAGTGGGCGTTGTCGTGGGCGTTGTGGGGGGCGCTGTGCCAGCCGCTGCCGTAGGGGAACGACGTCTGAAACAAGTTGTCGTAGCGCGTCAGGTGGCGCTTGAGCAGGTCAGCCAGCGCGTCGCGCTCGTCGCTGGTTAAGTCCAGCAGGCGCAGCACGTGGCGGCGCGGCAGGATCATCGTCTCAAACGGCCAGTATGCCCAATAGGGGACGAGGCCCACCCAGTGCTCGTTGTGCGTCACGATCCGCGCCCCCAGCGCCAGCTCGCGCTCCAGATAGTCTAGCAGCAGCGGGCGACCGAAGCGCGCGTAGTACTGCGCCTGCATCGCATCCTCGCGGGCGGGGACGTTCGGCAGGAAGTCGCTCGCCCAGATTTGGCCGTGGGGGTGCGCGTTGGAGGTGCCCATGATGTCGCCGCGCGTCTCGAACACCTGCACCCATTGATAGGTCTGCCCCAGCTCGGCCACCTGCTCCGCCCACATGTCCACCACCAGCCGAATGTGCGCCGGCTCCATCTCAGCCAGCGTCAGGTTGTGCTTGGGCGAGAAGCACAGCACGCGGCACGTCCCGCGGACGCTCTCGGTGCGGAAGAGCGGATCGTCGTTGTGGTGGGTGGGCACATCGTCCAGCAGGGCGCGGAAGTCGTTCTCAAAGACGTAGGTGCTGGTGTAGGGCGGGTTGACGACTCCGTTGGCGCGGGTGTTGCCTGGGCACAGGTAGCAGTTGGGGTCGTACGCTGGCAGGTCAGTGGGGGGCAGCGTCTCCACTTTGCCCTGCCACGGGCGCTTCATGCGGTGCGGCGAGACCAGCACGTACTCATCCAGCAGCGGGTTGTAGCGGCGGTGGGGGTGTTCGGTGGGGTCAAAAGTCATGGTACTCTCCGTCGTATTGGGCTTTGAGGACGTAAAGGCGGCTCTCAAACGGCTGAAGCGCCACGCGCAGCGGCACGCTGGCCCACGCTGCCCCTGAGCGGTCGATGCCCCACTCGTGCGCCGCGTAGCGCGCATCGGGCAGCAGGCCGCGCACCGTCACGTAGTAGGGGTGGGCAGGTTCGGGGCTGTAGGCGCGGAACACGAACAAGGCGCACTCGCGCTGGTCGGCACTGACGAAGTGCAGCGCGTAGTAGCCGCCGCGCGGATCTGGCTCGTGGCGGTAGACGCGCCCCTGCTGGACGATGTGTCGGATGGCCTTGTATTGGGCGATCAAATCGCGGGCGGCGGCTTTCTGCGCTGCGCCCCAGCGGGTGATGTTCGCCCCGAGGCCCAAATTGCCGCACATGCTGACGTGAAACCGAAAGCTCAGCGGCATGCCCTCCCAGCCCATATCGGTTACCCACGCCTCGAGCGTGTTGGGGGGGTAGAGCATCAGGTAGTGGTGCTGCATCGGCAGGCGACGCGTCGGCTCGGTGTTGTCGCTCAGCCACACTTGATCCGCGTAGCGCAGGATGCCCAAATCGGCGCGCCCACCGCCGCCGCTGCACGCCTGCCACAGGACCTTAGGGAAGCGCGCGCGCAGCGCCCCCCACACCCGATAGACCCCCTCGGTGTAGCGCCACCAGACTTCTTTTGGCTCGGCTCCATCCCAACCGACCTCGGTCAGGCTGCGGTTCATGTCCCACTTGATGAAGGCGATGTCGTGCTCGCTCAGCAGCTTGGTGAGCGTCTCGATGAGGTAGTCCTGCACGTCGGGGCGGGCGAGGTTGAGCACGAGTTGGTTGCGGGCGGTGGTGCGCGGGCGCGTTGGGTAGTGCAGCGCCCAGTCCGGGTGCGCGCGGTAGAGGTCGCTGTCGGGGTTGACCATCTCCGGCTCGATCCACAAGCCGAACTGCATCCCCAGCGCCTTGACGTGGTCGATCAAGGGCGCGAGGCCGTGGGGGAACTTGTGCGGGTCGGGCGTCCAATCGCCCAACCCGGCGGCGTCGTGATCGCGCCCTTTGAACCAGCCGTCGTCTACCACGAACAGCTCCACGCCCAGCTCAGCGGCGACCTCGGCGTAGCGCATTTGTGACTCAGCGTCTACGTCGAAGGTGGTCGCCTCCCAGCTGTTGTAGAGCACAGGGCGCACCTGCTGCGGGTGGGGCACTTTACGCCGCGCCAGCGCGTGCAGCCGCTGGCTGGCGTCTTGGAAGCCGCCCTCTGACCAGCCGAGGAAGACGCTAGGCGTGACGAAGGACGCCCCCGCCTCTAAACGGTGCGCGAAGTCCCAATCGTTCAGCCCCATGCTCACGCGCACCGTGTCGAAGTCGGTGTGTTCGGCCAGCAGCGCCCAATTGCCGCTGTGCTCCAGCGTGGCAAACCAGCAGTCGCCATGGGTTTCCGTCGTGTGGGAATGAGCAAAGAAGGCGGCGGGGTGATGATGGTGGCTGCTCGTGCCGCGCTTGCTGTCGAGGCGGGTGACGCCGCGCGGGAGCAGCTCGCGCTGCATCTGCCACTCGTCGAACCAGCGCCCAGTGAAGTGGATCATCTCATAGCGGCCGGCCGGCGGCAGATGCCACATCGCTGAGAGGGCGCGCTCGAGCGTGATCGGCGTGTCGCCGTGGTTTTGAACCTCCACGTAGCGCTCGATCAAGTCGAGGTCAGCCAGCAGACGGTAGACGACGTACACCCGCAGCGGGTAGTGGTCGTCGTCAAAGCGCAGCGTCAGCGCATCTTCTTCATCCACGATGATCGCTCGCTGAAAGCGCAGCCACGTGTCGCGCACGCCGTCGCAGAAGGTCGTCTTGAGGCACGGCTCGTTGAAGCTGCTGCCGCGGTAGGTGGGGTACTCGTGGGGCGTGAGGTGCTCCGCGCCGTTGAACGACGCCCACCCTTCACCGCGGGGCAGGGGGGGATAGTCCGCAAGCTGTGGCAGCTTGCGCCCCCAATAGCGCAGTGCGAGTTCCTTTTCTGGTGTCAGCCCGACAGCATAGGCGTGGCGTGCTGTCTCTAGCACGTAGCCGTGTGCGTCAACGAGAATGGGCATGCAAAGCGTCTCCTGTGTTGCGTATCGATTGTTTGTTACGCTCGTGGCAGCCCCTACTCTACCAGCGTGATGGTCGCGGTGGCCGCGGGCAAGCGTTCGACGCGCGCCCGCAGCGTGACCGGGCCGGGCGTCTGCCGCGCGCGCACGTACACTGCCGCCTGCCCGCCCACTAGTGGGAAGAGCGTGGGGCCGTAGAGGTCCACCTCACCCTCTACACTCAACTGTACCACGCTGACGGCGTAGGGCAGCACGCTGTCGTACTGGTCGGTGATCTTGATCACGACGCGCGTCATGTCGACGCCGTCGGCGTGCAGGGTGTCGTCGTCTGGGAGGAGGTGCAGCTTGCGCGGCAGCGCGTCGGCGGCGATGCGCTGTTCTGCCACGGGCTGGCCGTTCAGGTAGCCCACCACGCGCAGATCGCCATAGGGCTTGGCCAGCAGCGCGTCGAGGTCCTTGAGGACGAACGGCGGGTGCGGCAGGTTCCAGTTGGCTGCGTCGGGCTGGAACGTCCCCTTGAGCTGGTCGCCGACGTAGGCTTTTACCGTGTCGCAGTTGCTGAAGACGTAGATCGGCTCGATCATGCCTTCCTTCACGTCGCCTAGCTGCCAGTGGCTGGCCACTTGCAGCACGACGCGCTGCGTGGGGTCTTGCTGGCTGGCGTAGACCGCCGCGGCGAACTTCGGCAGGCGGAAGATGTCCATCACGCCGTGGTAGCAGATGCGATCGCCCGCGCCGAACTCGTAGTGTGTGTTGTAGTCGAACGCGCACCAGCCGATCGCGCCGGCCACGCGCGGATTGCTGTGGGCGAGGCTTTGCACTTTGGCGTGGCGCAGCGCGTGCTCGACGCGGCGTTCTTCGTTGTCCCAGCTCTTGGTGGGGAACATGTGCCCGTTGTACTCGGTGACGAGGTGGGGCGTGTGCTCTGGCTCAAGGATGCCGTTGCTGAAGTCGTTGAGCGTGTAGACGTCCTCTAGGAACTCGCTGCCCAAGAAGAAGCGCACGCCGCCGGTCTGGCGCGTCGGGTCTAGCTCGCGGGCGATGCGGTTCGTCTCGGCGTAGAAGGCGTGGTCGTCCCAGCTTTCGTTGATGCGCACCCCCCACAGCACGATGCTCGGGTGGTTCCAATCGCGTTCGATCATCTCGCGCACATTCTTGATGGCGAGACACTTCCAGTCCTCATCGCCGATGAACTGCCAGCCGGGGATCTCTTCGAACACGAGCAGGCCGATCTCGTCGCAGCGATCCAAAAAGTGGCGGCTCTGTGGGTAGTGCGAGGTGCGCACGATGTTCAACCCTAGCTCGTATTTGAGGATGTCGGCGTCCTTGCGCTGGAGCCGCGCAGGGGCGGCCGCGCCGAAGAACGGAAAGGTCTGATGACGGTTGAGGCCGCGCAGCTGCACCCGCTGCCCGTTGAGGTAGAAGCCGTCGTCCTTGAAGGCCGCCTCGCGTAGGCCGACGCGCGCGCTGAAGGTGTCGTGCCAATCGCCGCAGTGGAGCGTCACCGCGGCGTCGTAGAGCTGCGGGGTGTCGAGCGACCAGAGCGTAAAATCGCCCCCACGCAGGTCGCCGTCGAGTGTCACGAAGGCGCTGCTGTGCGGCTCGACGGTGATCGTCTGCGCACTTAGCGGCTGCCCGGCCACGTGCCCGCCCAGCGCACACTCAACCGGGGCGTCGGTCGTGTTGACGACCTCAGCGAAGACGCCCACAGCGGGGGCGTCGGTCAGCAGGCCGCGCGGGCGCACCTGCGCATTTTGGATGTGCACCGCAGGCAAGTAACGCAGCGTCACCTCGCGGTAGATCCCGCCGAACACCAAGTAATCGACTGTAAAGCCGAAGGGGGGGATGTCTTGGCGCTCGCGGCTGTCGAGGTGAATGTGCAGCACGTTCTCGCCCTGTTCGTGGACGTGGTCGGTCAAGTCGAACTCGAACGGGGTGAAGCCGCCGCGGTACTCCGGGAAGGTGTGGCCGTTGCAAGTGAGCGTGGTGGCCATCTGCGCGCCCTCGAAGTGCAGGATCAGGCGGCGGCCGTGCAGCGGCTCTGGCAGGGTGAAGCGTTTGCGATACGTGCTGATGAACTGGTACTCGGCGTCGTCGAAGTTGTGATAGGGCAGGACGACGTTCGTATGTGGCAGGACGACGCGCTCGAAGGCGTCATCTGGCACGGTCAGGTCAACTTGCGCAGGGCTGTAAAGCCAGCCGTGGTTGAAGGCGTGCTGTGTGCGCATGAGGGGTCTCCGTTGGATGATGAATCTCTAAAGGTGGCGCTTATTGCGCACACCGTGCTCGCAGGGATTGTGTCAGGTGGCCTTTGGGGCGACTCATGAGCCGCCCCGATAATTACAACATTCGCATGCTAAGGGCAGGCTCATCTTACCCCTTCACACCAGAGGACGCCACGCCCTCGATGAAGTAGCGCTGCGCCAGCACGAAGAGGATCATCGGCGGCAGGATGGCGATGGCCGCGCCCGTCAGCACGATGTTCGGGCTTTCGGCAAAGGCGTTGCTCAGGCGGATGAGCGCCAGCGTCAGCACGTGGTTGTTGGTGTTGCCCTCGCCGATGATGAGCAGCGGCCACAAGAAGCTGTTCCATGCGTAGAGGAACGAGAAGATGGCCAGCGTGGCGATCGCCGGCGTGCTGAGCGGCACGAAGATCCCCCACAAGATGCGGAAGCGGCTCGCCCCGTCCATCAGCGCTGCTTCTTCGATCTCTTTGGGGATGCTCATGAAGAACTGGCGCATCAAGAACGTGCCATACGCGGTGAAGATCCACGGGACGATGAGCGAGACGAGCGTGTTCTGCCAGCCCAACAGCACCATCAGCCGATACATCGGGATGATCAACACCACGAATGGGATCATGATCGACCCCAAGTAGACCAAGAAGAGTGTGTCGCGCCCTTTGAACTCGACGCGGCTAAAGGCGTACCCGCCGAAGATCGACGTGATCAACTGCCCGACGACGACGCCGACCGTGACAAGCGTCGTGTTGACTAGCGCGCGGTCAAGGTTAAGGTTGAGCACCGCCTGATAGTTGCCCCACTGCGGGTCGACGAACTCGGCTGGCTCAGCAGTGCGCTGCGACGCGAACAGGGTGATCTCAGGGTCGTCGAACGCTTGAAAGCGCATCAAGCCGCCGCGGTACGCCAGCGGCAGCCGCACTGTCTCGCCGTTGGGGGCGATGACCTCATAGATCGGGAAGGTCGCCTCGCGTCCGTCGGCGCGTGTCAAGGTGATGCTCTCGCCCGTCTCGACCGCCTCGGCCAGCGGGAACTCGACCTCAATCCGGCTGGCGCGCGGCGTGTCAACGACGATGTTCTCTGGCGAGGTGAAGAAGCCGAACGGCTCAGTTTGGCCGGTGGCGTACATCTCAGTGTTGACGCCGTCGAGGTTGAAAAGGAAGACCGGCCGGATCTGCCCGTCGAGTTCGCGCTGAATGGGGCTGTAGGGCAGCAGGCGCGGCGGCGTGCGGAACACGTCGTTAGAGGTCTTAAGCGACGTCGACATCATGTAAAGGAAGGGGAAGATCATGACGAACGCGAACAGCGTCAAGAAGGCATACAGCCCCAATCGCTCAAGATAGAAGCCAATTCCACGGTGGCGCATCGCTCTCTCCTTACCGATCTTCCCGCTGAAGGCGGAACTGAATGAACGTGAGCGTGAAGATGAACAAGAACAAGAACCACGCAATCGCGCTGGCATAGCCGAACTGGAAGCGGAAGAAGCCCTGTTGATACAAGTAGAACACGGACGTCTGCGCTTGGATCGGGATCGGCCTTGAGGGGAAGAGGGCGTAAGGCTCGTTGAACACTTGCAGGCCAGTCACCATGACGGTGATCACGACGAAGAACATCGTCGGGCGCAGCAGCGGCAGCGTCACATTCCAGAATGAGCGCCACGCGTTGGCCCCGTCGATCATGGCCGCCTCGTAGAGTTCGCGCGGGATGCCCTGCAAGCCCGCCAAGAAGAGCACGGTGTTGTTGCCCATGATCTGCCACGCCGCCAGCAGCACAATCGAGATGAGCACCACGTTGGGATCGGTCAGCCATGCAATCTGCGGGTCGTTGATGCTCGTGCCGAAGGTGGTGTTGAGCCACGTGATGAGGCTGGTGATGGCGTAGTTGTAGTAGCCGATGTTGGGGCTGTAGAGCCAGCGCCAAATGATGGCCGTGCCGACGACGGCGGCCACGCTCGGCAGGAAGAAAACCGCGCGGTAAACCTTCATGCCCGGCAGGGCGGTGTTGAGGATGATCGACAGCAGCAGCGCAGGAATGATCGACAGCGGCAGCAGCATCAAACAGAACACGATCGTGTTGCGCAGCGAGATCCAGAAGTCGGGGTCGCGCGCGCCCCACACAAGCCGCGTCTCGCCCACCTCAAAGCTAGCCAGCACGCGGAAGCCGAACGACAGGGCGCGCTGGGCTGGCTCGGTGATGGGCTGGGTTTTGAACTCAAACGAGAGAATATTGGCGTAATTCTGGAACCAGATCACCTGCGGTTCGCGGCCGACGGTGTCGTCGGTGAAGCTCAGGTAGAGCGAGAGCAGTAGCGGCCCGGCGAAGAAGATCATGAAGCCCAAGATATTGGGCGAGAGCATCAGCCAGCCCTGCCACGCTTGGCGCTGTTGGGGCGTCTCGCCGAATTCGACCCCACGGGTGAGGTAGGCGTAGCACAAGAGGGAAGCAGCGACCCCGCTGATCGTGCCGATGAGCACGCCCGGGTCGCGGTACGTGCTGAGCAAGTCCACCACCCCTTGCGGGAAGTTGGCGCTGAGCAGCAGGATCATAATCCCAACCAGCCCGACGATCACCCCCGTGCGGCGCACAAGGGCGCTGTCGGCGCGGCTGCCGATCCAGAAGATGACGTAAGCCGCCATAAAGACCAGCGCCAGCCATGCGTTCTGCATAAAGCCGGTGACGAGGAACTCAAAGCCGTTGAACGCGCCCGACCGCCAGATGACGTAGATGAACGAGAGCGCCGCCGCGAGGAAGTAGAAGAACATCAGCCCGTAGCGTGTGTCGGCTAGTGAGGGCACGAGCAGGCTGCTCTGGGGGCGGCGCAGCAGCAGCCCGGCGCTGAAATAGGCCGCGGCCACGGCCGGCAGCAGCACGACGAGCGCCGCGAACGCCTGCACTGGGTCGCCGAGGCCGCCAAAATCAGGCAGAGCAAGGATCACCATGCTCTGGGCGAGGCATGCCAGCGCGATCACCGCGTTGACGACCAGCGTCACCGGCCGCAGCCAGACCGGCAGCGCGGTCAGGTCAGCACGGGGGGAGGCAGAAGAAACGTTCATGAAAAAATCTCGTTAAACCCGGAGACGAATGAGGAACGAACGGCAGGGGCGACGTATGCGTCGCCCCTACACACCCCGACAGGGTAAGTCTAGCTGTCGAACTCAGCGGCGACGGCGTCGCAGATGGTGTCAGCGAATTCTTGCGCGCTCAGCGAGCCGTTAAAGACCGCCGTCACGCCCTGACCGTAGGCCGCGTCAATGGCGGGCCAATTGCCGTTGAACAGCGGGGCTTCCGTGCGCACGTCCGAGGCGGTCGTGCCGTCGATGAAGGCTTGGTTGTTCACGCCGCTCTCCGGCAGGCTGGCGAGGAACAGATCAATGGCGTCCTGTGTCTGACGGCTGGGGATGTTGGCGCCCAGCGCGGCGATCTGCCCTTGAATCTCGGCGCTCGTCAGGCGGGTGATCAGATCCCACGCCTCGGCAGGGTGGGCGGTCTTGGCGTTCACGACGTAAGCGCCCCAGAACAGCCAGTTAGTCGGCTCACCCGACGGGCCAACCGGCAGCGGGGCCACGTTCCAGTTGAAGTTGGCGTTGGCGATGACGCCGGGGGTGGCCCAGCGGCCGTTCATGAACATGCCGACTTGGCCCGCCAAGAACAGCGGCTCAGCGTCCGTGCCCCACGGAACGGCCGTGCCCGCTTCGAACATCGCGCGCGCTGCTTCTAGACCAACTACCGTGGCTTCGGTGTTCAAGCCGCAGGCTGTCAGGTCTTCGTTGAAGAAGCCGCCGCCGGCGGCGTTAACGAAGTAGCCCCAGTTGGCCCACCACGCGTTCATGCCAAAGCCGAATGTGCTCGGGCTGAGGCTGGCGATTTCGTCCACGGCCTCAAAGAAGCGATCCCAAGTCCAGTCATCACCGCCCGGGTAAGGCAGACCGGCTTCATCGAACAGGTCCGCGTTGTAGTACAGCGCAAAGGCCGACACGTCACGCGGCAGGCCCCACAGCGCCGGCACGCCTTCCTCGATGCTGGTGGTCAAGAACTCCATCGGGCCAGCGTAGAAGTCATTCACGTCGAAGTCGGGGTCAGCGGCGGCCAGATCGGCCAAGTTGAGGATCAGCCCGGCCTTCGCAAAGCGGGCGATGTCCGTGCCTGGAATCCAGAACACGTCGGGGGCCGTGCCGGCTTCGATCTCGCTGATGAGCACGTCCTGATAGCCGGCGGTCTCGCTGCCGCCGGGTTCGTAGACGAGGGTCACCTCTTGCCATTCGGCGTCGATGGCTTGGCTGGCGGCGGTGTAGACGTCGATCTCAGCCTGATTGTCAGGGCGGGTGCGCCAGCGCAGCGTGATCTCACCTTGCGCTTGGGCCACAAACGGGGCCACCAACGTGGCGGTTGCCACAACGGCCAGAACCAACTTACGAGCTTTCGACATATGCTTCTCCTTTAAAAATGCGGCAGCTTTCTGCCATAACCACCATTTGTTTTAACTCTGCCGCGGGGCGGCAAAGTCCACTGCACGCAGCGGCGCACACGACGCCCGCTCGCGGAGCGTCGGCGCGATGACTGCGATTGATGGCTGTTGATTGTGCAGCACTTGCAGCAGCATCTGTGCGCTGCGCTCCCCCAGCGTGCTGGCGTGCTGGCTGACGGTCGTCAGCGGGGGGCTGGTCATCTCGCTCAGCGTCAGGTTGTCGTAGCCGATGACGCTGATCTCGTCGGGCACGGCGCGGCCCAGCGCGTGCAGCGTTTGCAGCGCGCCGATGGCCATGCGGTCGTTCAAGCTGGCGATGGCAGTCAGGTCAGGGGCGCGCTCTAGCAGTTGGGCTGTGGCGGCGGCCCCACTGCGCGTGCTGTAGTCGCCCTCAGCGGTGGGGAGGCTGGCCGGGTCGATGCCTGCAGCGTGCAGCGCGTCACAGATGCCGCGCCAGCGCTCATCTACGGCGATGTTCTTCGCTTGCGGGATGCGGATGATGCCAATGCGGCGATGCCCCAAGCTCAGCAGGTAGTTCATCATGAGCTGGCCGCCTGCGTAGTCGTCGCAGTGCACTTGATAGGGCGAGTCGTGATAGCCCAGCACAACTAGCGGCACGCGGTAGGCTGTGGCCAGCGCGGCGACGTTGCTCTCTGGCACGCTGTCGATGGCGATCATGCCGTCCAAATAGCCGCTGCGCAGAAGCTGCTCAAACATCGGGTCGCCCGCCGCGGAGGCCATGCGCGGCGTGCTGAGCAGGATGCTGTAGTCCTGCTGCGTGAGGACGCTTTCGATGCCCTCGACGATGGCCAGCACCAGCGGATCGCGGAAGATGTGATCGTACACGTAGGGGAAGACGACGCCGATGATGTGCGTCCGCCCGCGCGAGAGGGCGCGCCCGGCGAGGTTGGGGCGGTAGTTCAACTGGCGCACGGCCTCTAACACGCGGGCGCGCGTTTCTTCCGACACGTAGGGCGTGTTCGAGAGGACTTTAGAGACGGTGGCCGTCGAACACCCGGCAAGGCGGGCGACATCTTGTAAAGTTGGCATAAATTATACAGTGCGTTCTTTGAATAGGTTGTATAGTTAAGCGTTTAACTAAATCTCTACCCAAAAGATAACACGTCTGAAAAATTTGTCAAGGTTGAGCGTTTCGTGAAAACCTTCACAACGTGCTGCCAAAATCGCTTACAATCAGCGTACTGACTAGTCAGTCTAGTGAGGAGCTGCGATGACCGACAGTTTAGATCCGCGCACCACCCGCGAGCGCATCATGGACGCCGCGCTGAACGTCTTCAGCCGCAAGGGCTATCATGAAACGCGCATGGATGAGATCGTTGAGGCGGCCGCCACCAGCAAGGGCAGCATCTACTTCCACTTCCCGAACAAAGAGAAGCTCTTCCTCGCGCTGGTCGATCAGTTCGCGGATCTATTGGAGCGCCGCGTGACCGAGGCCATCGCCGGCCAGCAGGGGATGCACCGCGTCCAAACCGCGCTGACGACCGTGCTCGAGACCTTCAGCAAGTATCGGCGGCCGGCCAAGCTGCTGCTCGTGCAGGCGGTGGGCTTGGGGAGCGCGTTCGAGCGCAAACGCCTCGAGACGACCGACCGCTTTGCCACCCTCATCAAGACCTACCTCGATGAGGCGGTGGCCGCGGGCGAGATCGCCCCGGTGGATACGACGGTCACAGCCCATGCGTGGATGGGCGCGATTTACAACGTGGTGATCCAGTGGGTCTACACCGGCGAGCCGTCGCAAGAGCGCATCTTGTCGGCGCTCGTGCCGCTGCTGCTGAAGAGCGTGAGCGGCGAGGAGCGCGCATGAGCCAGCCCACCGCCGACCTGCTCAACACGTTCGAAGCGGCTCACGGGCGGCTCGTGAGCGTCACGATCCCCGTGCCGGCGGTCGATCTGCTGGCGTTCCTCGCCGCGGCGGAGGGGCTGCCGCGCTGCTACTGGGAGCACGCCGAGGAGCCAACCGCCTTCGCTGGGGTGGGGGCGGCGCTCGACTTGACCGCGTGGGGCGATGACCGTTGGGCGCAGATGCAGGCTTACGCACAGGCCGTCTTCCACCGCGCGCAGATCACCACTCCTCACCCCGCCGCCGGGCCGCGCTTGTTCGGCGGGCTGGCCTTCCGCGATGACTTCCTGCCGGACATCACATGGGCGGACTTCGCGCCCGCCCAGTTTCTGCTGCCGCACTATCAGCTCACGCGGTATGGCGAACAGCACTACTTGACGATCAACGCGCACTACAGTTCCGACGACGACCTTGAGGCGCTGCAGGCGGCCTTGTACGAGTCGCTGCGGATCAAGGCGGCGACGCTGCGCGATCTGCCGACGCCCACGCCCACCCCCCAAGCCCCGACGCGCGTCGCTTACCCGATTGCGCTTGAGGCGTGGCAGCGCATGATCGACGCGGCCACCGCCCGCATCCGCGCGGGGGAGTTGGTGAAGGTGGTGCTGGCGCGCGTGGCCGAGCTGCGCTTTGCGGCGCAGGTGGATGTGCTGCGCCCGCTGGCGTGGCTGCGCGCGGCTTACCCCAACACGTACCGCTTCTTGTTCGAGCCGCGCCCGCACGTGGCTTTCTACGGCGCAACGCCCGAACTGCTGCTGGAGGTGCAGGGGGGGCGCTTCCGCACGATGGGGCTGGCGGGCAGCGCGCGGCGCGGACGCACCCCACAAGAGGACGCTGCGCTGGCCGAGGGCCTGCTGCACGACCCCAAGAACTGCCATGAACATCAAGTCGTCGTCGAGCGCATCGCAGCGACGCTGCGCCCGCTGGCCGCAGAGCTAACCGTGGGCGCGATGGACGTGCTGGCCTTGAGCAACATCCAGCACCTGCACACGCCGATCCACGGCATGCTGCGCCAGCCGCAAGGCGTCTTGACTGTCGCGCAGCCGCTGCACCCGACGCCCGCGCTGGGCGGCGAGCCGCGCGAGGCGGCCTTGGCCCTCATCAGCGAGTTAGAGCCAGCCCCGCGCGGCTGGTTCGGCGCGCCAGTCGGCTGGGTGGACGCCAGCGGCGGCGGCCAGCTTGGGGTCGCCATTCGCAGCGCAATTGCCCAACAGCGGCGCGTGTGGCTCTATGCTGGCTGCGGCGTCGTTGCCGACAGCGACCCGCTCAAGGAGTGGGACGAGACCGCCCTCAAATTCCGCCCGATGCTCCACGCGCTGGGCGTTCAGCAGGAGGCGCTGCATGGCCAACCGTAACACCCTCTACAGCCAAACGCTGGTGGACGAGCTGGCGCGCAGCGGCCTAGAGCACGTCGTGATCGCCCCCGGCAGCCGCAACACGCCGCTCGTGCTGGCCTTTGCCGAGCACCCGCGCGTGCAGGTGTGGAGCGTGCTCGACGAGCGCAGCGCCGCCTTCACGGCGTTGGGGCTGGCGCTGGCCACAGACAAGCCGGTGGCGATGCTGTGCACGAGCGGCAGCGCGGCGGCCAACTTCTTCCCCGCGCTGGTGGAGGCCAAACAGTCGCGCGTGCCGTTGATCGTCCTCACCGCGGACCGGCCGGGCGAGCTGCGCCACAGCGGGGCCAACCAGACGATCGACCAATTGAAGCTGTTCGGCGATTACGCGCTGTGGTCGGTCGATCTGCTGCTGCCAGAAGCCGACATGCCCGCAGAGGCCTTCCGCAGCTTGCGCACAACCGCCAACCGCGCCTACGCCGTCGCCAACGGCCTCCCCAAAGGCGTCGTACACCTCAATGTGCCGTTCCGAAAGCCGCTGGAGCCGACCCCCGTCCCGTCCGATCGAACGACGCCGCCCGAGGACGCCGCGCCGCGCCCGCTCAACGCGCCCGCCGCGACGATCGCCTACGGCACGCTAGCGCTCAACACGATGCAGCTCGACTTGATCGCCAACCTCATCGACACCTACGAGCGCGGGATCATCGTCTGTGGGCCGAACACGCCCGCTCACGCCTGCGCCAGCATCGCGCGCCTGAGCGTCCAGACGCGCTACCCACTCTTCGCGGATGTGGCCTCGGGGCTGCGCTTCGGGCGGGGGGAGGTCATCGCGGCGTATGACACGTTTTTGAGCGTGGGCGCGCCGCTGCCCGAGCCGCCCGACGTGGTGATCCGCTTCGGCGATGTACCCACCTCGCAGCCGCTCAACGACTACCTGAACCGCATTCGCCCCGCGTATCGCGTCCACCTCAGCGGGGATGGCGTCTGGGCGGACGACAGCCACCGCACGACGCATTTTTTCGTCGCCGATGAGAAGTTGGCCTGCATGCAGCTTTACAGCCGCTTCGAGAACCGGCCAGCCAGCGCGTGGGCAGAGCGCTGGCACGCCCTAGAGCAGGCCACACGGGCGGCGCTGGCGGCGGCGCTGGCCGACGTCGAACGCTTTGACGGGCACATCGCCCACGAGATCGCCCCCGCGCTGCCAAGCGGAGCCGCGCTCTTCGTCGGCAGCAGCCTGCCGATTCGCAACATGGATCAGTTCGCCACCCCGACGGACGCCGCTCTGCGGGTGTTCGCCAACCGCGGCGCGTCAGGCATCGACGGCAACGTGTCAACGGCGGTCGGGGTCGCCGCGGCAGATCGCGGCCAGCCCGTCGTCGCCTTGTTGGGCGATCTGACGCTCTACCACGACATGAACGGGCTGATGGCGCTGCGGCGGCTGAACGTGCCGCTGACGCTGGTCGTCGTCAACAACGACGGCGGCGGCATCTTCCACCGCCTGCCAATCCGCGACTATGAGCCGACGTTTACCGAGTTGTTCATCACGCCGCACGGGCTGACGTTTGAGCACGCGGCGGCGATGTACGGGCTGCGCTACGCGCGGTGTGAGAACGCGGCGGGTTGGCAATCAGCGCTGACGGAGAGCCTCAGCGCGCGCACCCCAACCCTGATTGAGATCGTCACCGACGGCAAGGTCGACCTCGCGCGGCGCAAAGCCTTAATGGAACGGGTCAGATCTGCGTTGGCACAGGGGGCGTGGTGAGGGGGGAACGACACCCGCGCGTACATCGTCTACAACTCCGCCCGTTGGGGGTGTGATGAGTTGTTTATCTAGATCAATTAAAGGAGAAGGAACCCCATGTACGAGAAGTTTGTGCCGACCCTGCCGGCCGAGGTGGCGTGGCAAGAGGTCAAAGACTACGAGGACATCACCTACCACAAGGGGGACGGCATGGCGCGCATCGCCTTCAACCGCCCAGAGGTACGCAACGCCTTCCGCCCCAAGACGATCGACGAGATGACCGACGCCTTTCTGCTGGCGTGGCGCGATCCTGACGTGGGCGTCATCTTCCTGACAGGCAACGGCCCCTCGCGCAAGGACGGCAAGTACGCCTTTTGCAGCGGCGGCGATCAGAAGGTGCGCGGGAACACGGCCGGCGGCTACGTGGACGATGAGGGCGTGGCGCGGCTGAACGTCTTGCAGCTTCAGCGCTACATCCGCACCTGCCCCAAGCCGGTGATCGCGCTGGTGGCGGGGTATGCCATCGGCGGCGGCCACGTGCTGCACGTGATCTGCGATTTGACGATTGCCGCCGACAACGCGGTGTTCGGCCAGACGGGGCCGATCGTGGGCAGCTTCGACGGCGGCTACGGCAGCAGCTTCCTCGCGCGCATCGTCGGCCAGAAGAAGGCGCGCGAGATCTGGTACTTGTGCCGCCAGTACAACGCCCAAGAGGCGCTGGAAATGGGGCTGGTGAACAAGATCGTGCCCGTCGAGCAGCTCGAACAGGAAGGCATCCAGTGGGCGCGCGAAATTCTGGAGAAGTCGCCCATCGCCATCCGCATGATCAAGGCGAGCATGAACGCCGCCATCGACGGCGACACGGGCATCCAAGTGCTGGCGGGCGACGCGACGATGCTGTTCTACATGACGGAAGAGGGTGACGAAGGCCGCCGCGCCTATGTCGAGAAGCGCAAACCGAACTTCAAACGCTTCCCGCGCCGACCGTGAGGCCTCACCCTCCAGCCCATTCTCGAACTGGCCTGCCCCTACAGACGCGGCCTCGTAGGGACAGGGCAGGCCCTGTCCGTTTTTCTGTTCTTGGGGGCACAGCGTGACCCCACCAGAGAAGGGGGGGATGAGGGGCTGTTGCTACAGCACCAATTCCGCCATCAACCGCACGACGTTAATATCAAACGTCTGCACGTTGAGCGTTGTCACCTCACTGTTCTGCCAAAGCTGCAAGCGGTCTTTGATGCGCTCTTTAGAGCCGACCAGCGCCACTGCGTCCACCAGTTCATTGGGGACGGCGGCCATCGCCTCGGCTTTGTGGCCAGCGAGGTACAGGTCTTGGATGGTGTTGGCGGCCTCTTCAAAGCCGTAGCGCGTCGCTAGCTCGTGGTAGAAGTTCTTGCCTTTCGCGCCCATCCCGCCGATGTAAAGCGCAAGCTGCGGCTTGACTTGGTTGTAAGCCATCTCGAGGTCGTCCTCTAACACCACCTGCACCGAGGGCGCGATGTCGAACTGCGCCAGCGTCCTGTTTGACTTGGCAAGGCCCGCCTCAACTTGCGCCTTGAAGTACTGCGGGTAGCGCTCCGGCGAGTAGAAGATGGGCAGCCAGCCGTCGGCGATCTCCGCGGTTAGCTCGACGTTCTTGGGGCCGATGCTGGCGACGTAGATCGGTAGGTCTTTGCGCGCGTGCAGGATGCTCTTGAGCGGCTTGCCGAGCCCGGTCGCGTCCGGGCCTTGATAGGGGATCTGGTAGTGTTCGCCGTGGTGGACAAGCGGCGCTTCACGGGCAAAGATCTTGCGCAGGATTTCGACGTATTCGCGCGTCTTGACGAGCGGCTTGCCATACGGAACGCCGTGCCAGCCCTCGACGACTTGCGGACCGCTCAGCCCTAGCCCGACGATCATCCGTCCGCCGCTGAGCGCGTCGAGGCTCATGGCGGTCATGGCGGTCATCGCCGGGGTGCGCGCGGGCATCTGCATGATGGCCGTGCCCAACTTGATCTGCTGCGTGTGCGCGCCGATCCACGCCAGCGGGGTGATCGCGTCGCTGCCGTAGGCTTCGCTCGTCCAGCAAGCGTAGTAGCCCAAGCGATCCGCTTCCTGCACCAAGTCCATCGGGATTTCTAACCGACTGCCCGAATAGCCCACCAACAAACCGAGTCTCATCGTTTCGTCTCCAAAGAATTCTCGTTACAATCTTTCTCTTGCAGGGCGCGTCCCTACATGATTGTAGACTAGTATAACTGCTTGGTATTGGTGACGGATGAGCAAAACGCCGCCCCCCATTCGCCCGATGTACGACGAGTTCGGCGCGGTGGGCTACTATGAGCGTTTCGGCGCGGCTTATCGCAACCCGCACGAGCCGATCGTCGCGCGGCTGCTGGCAGAGGCGCTGGCCACCCACCCCTCAGACACGTCGCACGTGCTGGATCTGGCCTGTGGCAGCGGCGAGGTGACGCTGGCGCTGCGCGCGCTGGGCGTGACGACCATCACCGGCGTTGACCCGTTCACTGGCGCGGCCTATCGCGCGCGCACCGGCCAGCCCGCCCTGCCCTACACCTTCGAGCAGATCGCCGCCGGCGCGCTGGACGGGCAAGCTTACTCGCTCATCGTGTGCAGCTTTGCGCTCCACCTTGTGGACGACTCGCGGCTGCCGGTCATGTGCTACCAGCTCAGCCGCCTTGCGCCGTGCCTGATCGTGGTCACGCCGATCAAGCGCCCGCACCTCTCGCCGGCGTGGGGCTGGCAGCAGATCGCCGAGATGATGCAGGATCGCGTCCGCCTGCGGGTGTACGACGCGCTCAACCGATGATCGACCTCATCTTTACACCCCTGCTAGATCGCGCTACAGTGTGTGTGACTCACTTTACACACACACAAGGAGCGTGCGCGCATGGACACTTTTCTGAGATACACCCACAGCGGGCTGCGCTGGATTGTCGTCGTCGCGCTGGTGGCAGCGCTGCTGTACATGCTCTACGGCTGGTTGGCCAAGCGCCCGTGGGATCGGCGTGGGCAAACCCTGCTGGCCATCTTCAGCGGGCTGGTCGGCTTGCAGTGGATCGTCGGGTTGGTTTTCTTGGTCGTCTGGGGCAGCCAGACCGGCTTTGGCATCCGCCACTATTGGGAACACCTCTTCGCGCAGACGCTCGCGCTGGCCGTCGCCCACTTGCATTACATGTGGCGGCGGCGCGAGATGGCCGACGTCGTGCGTTATCGCAACAACTTCTTGGCGGTGCTGGGGACGTTCGGGCTGATCTTCGTCGGCGTTATGACGCTGCCGGAGAACATGCGCTGGCGGTTGTCGCCGGCGATGGGCAGCGCGGCCGCAGTCGAGACGCCCGCCGACGCCCCGCCGCCAGAGGTCACGCCGGAAGCCACCCCGCAGGAATAAGCGTGCGCCACCGGCTGCGGAGGCCGAACGCATCCACACGCGGCAGCCTGCCGCCCTCCACGCGGCACTAGTCAACAGGCCGTCAGCCCCATTATAGTTGCCCCATCATCGCGTTAGTTGAAAGTTCTTATGTCTTGGATGCTGCCTTTGTTGCGGTCGCCTTTGGGCTGGCCGCTGCTGTGTCGTATGGAACCAGCGATTTTTTGGGCGGGGTCGCCAGCAAGCGCAGCGCCACGCTCGCCGTGGTGTTCACGTCTCAGCTGGCCAGCTTCGTGCTGTATGCGCTGTTGGCGCTGTTGACCAACGACCCGCTGCCTTCCATGCGGGATGTGGCCCTCGGTGCGGTGTCGGGCGCGGTTGGCTTGATCGCACTGCTGGCGCTCTACCGTGGCCTCGCCACGCAGCCGATGACGCTCGTCGCGCCCATCTCGGGGGTGGTGGCTGCGTTGATACCGGTGGCGTTCAGCCTCGTGACGCTCGGCCTGCCCAGCGTTGCGACGCTATTGGGCTTCGTGGCGGCGCTGCTGGCCGTGTGGCTGGTGAGCGGCGGGGCCAGCGGACAGCGCATCTACCTGAGCGACCTACGTCTGCCGGTCATAGCAGGGAGCGGCTTCGGGTTGTTGTTTATCCTGCTGAGCGAAGCCACCCGCACCAGCACCTACTACCCGCTGCTGGCGCTGCGCGTTGTTTCGCTGACGTTGATGTTGACGCAGGCGCGCCGCGCCAACGTGCGGCTGGCCGTCCCACGCCGCGACGCGCTGCTAGTCGTCCTCACTGGCTTAGGCGACGCCGGGGGCAACGTCTTCTTTGTGCTGGCCGCCCAAGCCGGGCGGCTTGACATTGCCAGCGTGCTGACTGCGCTCTACCCGGCGGCGACGGTGCTGCTGGCGGCGCTGCTGCTGCGCGAGCAGCTGAGTCGACTCCAAAGCGTGGGGGTGGGGCTGGCGCTGCTGGCGATTGTGTTCATCTCCGTGTGAGGGCACACAGAATGTGGTACAGTTAGCCGTATCACCCACAGAGAAAGGATAGTCCGCGTGCTCAAGCGGCAGGTCATCCTCACTGGCACAGCATGGGAAGAGAAGGCGGGCTATGCGCGGGCGGTGCGCGTCGGCGGCATCGTTGAAGTGGCGGGCACAACCGCTGTCAACAGCGCGGGCGAGGTCATCGGCGAGGGGGACGCCGCCGCGCAAGCGCGCTTCATCTTCGACAAGATCCGCCACGCGCTGGCCACTGCTGAAGCGCAGCTTGAACACGTCACCCGCACGCGCATCTACCTCACCGACATCCGCCACTGGGAAGCGGTGGGCGCAGTGCATGGAGAAGTGTTCGGGCAGATCAAGCCCGCCTGCACGATGCTGCAAGTTGCGGCGTTGATCGACCCGCGCCTGCTGGTCGAGATTGAGGTGAGCGCGTTCGTAGACATCTAGGCGAGGTGAGGCATGGACACACAAACGTTCAAACACGTTCTCTCCCATTGGGCCAGTGGGGTAACCGTTGTCACCACTCGGCACGAGGGGGCGCCCATCGGCATCACGGCCAGCGCCTTCAGCAGCGTCTCCGTCGAGCCGCCGCTGATCTTGGTGTGCCTTGCGCAGAAGCTCTTCACCCATCAGGTGATCGCCACTGGCGGGGTGTTCGCCGTGAACATCCTGAGCGCGCATCAAGCCGAACTCGGCAAGCGCTTCGCGGGCCTCTACCCCCACCTCACCAACCGCTTTGAGGGGCTGGTGATCACAACCGCTGCCACCGGCTGCCCGCTGCTGCCGGACGTGGCCGGTTGGCTGGACTGCTGCGTGAGGCATCGCTATGAGGGCGGCGATCACACGATCTTCGTCGGCGAGGTGTTGGCCGCTCATGCTCAGGATGATCACGCGCCGCTGCTGTACTTTCATCGCCAGTGGGGCCGCTTTGCGGCACTCGATTAGGTGGCGCGCGGCCAACACGCCGCCGCGCGCGCACCCGCTCTATCGCAGCAACGCAGCGTATGAGGCCGCCATGCGCGACTATGACGCCGCGCTCAGCACGCTGGCCGTCCCCCACGAAAGCCGTTACATCGCCACCCGCCACGGCTTCACGCACGTTGTCGTGAGCGGCACGGTCGGTAAGCCCCCCGTCGTGCTGTGGCATGGGATGAACGTCAACTTGACAATGTGGTGCGCGTTGATGAACCTGCTCGCGCCCGATTATCACCTGTTCGCCGTGGACACGATCGGCAATCAAGGGCGCAGCGCCCCTAACCGCCCCAACAAACGCTCGCCGGCCCACAGCGAATGGACGTTGGACGTGGTCAACGGGCTGGCGCTGGAGCGGGCGCACCACGTCGGGTTTTCGCAAGGGGGGTGGCTGATCTTTCGGCTGGCAGAGGTGGCGGCAGCGCGCATCCAAAGCGCCGCCCTGCTGAGCTGCGCCGGCCTCGTGCCGGTGGACTATCGGCTGCTGCTGCGGATGGCCCCGGCCCTGCTCTACCGCAGCCCTGAGGCGCGCGCGCGGGCGATGATCCGCTTCACCAGCGCCCCCAACCACCATCCGACGCCGTATGAGGTGCGCGTGTTCATGAGCTTGCAGGACTATCGGGTAGAAGGGCGCGTGCCGGTGCTGCGCGACGAGCAAATCCGCCGCTTGACCTGCCCCGTAACGCTCATCATGGGCGCGCAGGATCACACGTTCGACCCGTGGCGCGCGGTGGATCGCTTTCATCGGCTGCTGCCGCACGGCGAGGCGGTGCTGTTCGACGGCTTGTCCCACGGGTTGGAAGAAGACCGCGCGCGGGTTTACGCCCACGTGCGCGCGTTTTTGGCGCGTCAAGGATGAGGCCCAGGTCGCGTCCCTATCTCGGCGTGTAGCGGCCTCGCAGGGACAGGGCCTGCCCTGTCGGTTTTTCTGTTCTTATGGGCACAGCTCTTATGGGCACAGCGTGGCCCCACCCGAGAAGGGGTTGGGGGATGAGGCCTCTTTCGGGCGCGCCCAACCCCGCGTTTTTGTTTGGTTCTGGATAATTTCTAATCTTACGTTCTATGGCGCTAGCACGGTTTGGTATATAATTCTGTTTATGCGTTTAATTGCATAAACGCAAACATCTAAAAATACACTCTTGAAATTTTATGAATTCTTTTGATAGGCTTATAGCCTGTTGTGAACCTCAAAAAGCTGTAAGCGTTTTGACGCAGCTGTACGTATCTTGCCAATAGGAGAACTCGATGACCTTGTTCCCAGATGTAGCGTCTACCGCGACTAACTTCGACGTCCGGCAGACGGTTCACCCGAATCGGCTGCGCTCGATGTGGCTGCTCTTGGTGGGCTACCGTCCGCGTTACGTGGCAGCGGTGGCTGCTTTGGGCATCGCAGGGGTGATGAACACGCTCTCGCTGCTGCTCTTGGCCTCCTTGGTGGATGATGTGCTGGTGGCGCAGCCAGAGAACTTCTTGGCGCTGCTGGCGTTGATCGCCGCCGGCTACGTCGGCTTGTCGCTCGTGCGCGGCGTGTTCGCCTTCGTCAGTGGCGCGCTGGCCGGGCAGATCTCGGAGGCGGTCGCGCTGCGCTTGAAGGACTTCCTCTTCGACCACATCCAGCGCCTGACCTTCAGCTACCACGACAAGATGCCCACCGGTGAACTCATCCAGCGCGTGACGAGCGACATCGACGCCGTGCGCCGCTTCTTCGCTGAGCAGGCCATCGGGCTGGGGCGCATCGTGATGCTGTTTGCGATCAACTTCACAGCGCTCATGCTGCTGGACTGGCGCTTGGCGCTCTTCTCGGTGGTGGTCGTTCCGATCATCGGCATCATGTCGATCTTCTTCTTCCGCCGCGTCGAGCGGGCTTATGACGCCTTCCAAGAGCAGGACGGCGTGGTGAGCGCGACGCTGCAAGAGAACCTCAGCGGGGTGCGCGTGGTGAAGGCCTTCGCGCGTCAAGCTTTTGAAGTGAACCGCTTCGAGAAGGAGAACCACAAGAAGTTCGACCTCGGCAAGGCCTTCATGATGCTGCACGCCGTCTACTGGCCGGTGACCGACACGCTGACCGGCCTTCAGATGGCGGCGGGCTTCACCGTTGGCGCGCTCATGGTCATCAACGATCAGCTCACGTTGGGCGTCTTCGTTACGTACATGGCCATGCTCGGCTGGATCATCAATCCGATCCGCGAGCTGGGGCGCTTGATCGTCCAGATCAGCACGGGCTTGGTGTCGTTTGACCGCATCGCGGCGGTCGTCCGCAACGAGCGCGAACTGTTGGGCGAGGACGAGCCAGCCCCCGTGAGCGACCTTAAGGGCAGCGTGCGCTTTGAGCACGTGACCTTCGCCTATGAGGACGACAAGCCGGTGCTGCACGACATCAGCTTTGACGTGCCCGCCGGGCAGACGGTGGCGCTGCTGGGGTCAACCGGCAGCGGCAAGACCACCCTCATGGCGCTGCTGACGCGCTTCTATGACTACACCGAGGGCAGCATCCAGCTCGACGGCGTGGAACTGCGCGAGTACCCGCGCCACTTCCTGCGGGCCAACATCGGCGTCGTGCAGCAGGAACCGTTCCTCTTCAGCCGCTCCATCCGTGAGAACATCACTTACGGGGTGCAGCGCGCCGTCAGCGATGAGGAGATCTACGCTGCCGCGCGCGCCGCGGCTGTCCACGATGTCATCATGGAGTTCCCCGACGGCTACGATACCATCGTGGGCGAGAAGGGCGTGACGCTCTCCGGCGGGCAAAAACAGCGCGTGGCGCTGGCGCGGACGCTGCTCAAGAACCCGCGCATCCTGATCTTGGACGACGCTACCAGCAGCGTTGACACCCATACCGAGAGCGAAATCCGTGAAGCGCTGGAAACCATGATGACCCAACGCACCACCTTCATCATCGCGCATCGCATTCAGAGCGTGATGATCGCCGATCAGATCCTCGTGATGGACAAGGGGCGCATCGTCCAGCGCGGCACACACGAGGAGCTGATGCGCGAGGACGGCATCTACCGTCAGACGTATGAGATGCAAGCGCGGATTGAAACCGAACTGGAAAGCGAGCTAGCGAATGTCTAACCACGACTTTGAAGAAGAAGAATTTCACAAATCGATGAACGCCAGCACGCTCTGGCGGATCTTGGCGATGCTGCGCAGCTACAAGGGGCTGACGACGGCCTTTCTGGTGGCAATTGCGCTGGTGGCCTTTATCGAGGCGTTCCTGACACGCTTGGGCGCAGCCATCATCGACGAGGCCATCATCCCGCGCGACGGCCAGCGCCTGCTGGAGATCATGGCGCTCTACGCCTTCATGTCGGTGCTGCTGGCGGTGATGGTGTTCGTGTTCATCGCGGCGGCGGGGCGCTTGGGCCAGCAGGTGACGTATGACCTGCGGCGCATCATGTTCAACCACTTGCAGACGCTCTCGCTCAAGTACTACAACAAGACCGCCGTCGGCTGGATCATGAGCCGCGTCAACAGCGACAGCGAGCGTATCGCCGATCTGGTCTCGTGGGGTCTGCTGGACGTGACGTGGGCAGTGATGAACATGATCACGGCCTTCCTCTTCATGTTATCGATCAACTGGCAGTTGACGTTGGCCGTCATGCCGTTCGTGCCGCTTCTGCTGTTCGTGGCCAACTGGTTCAAGAACAAGATCCTGTACGAATACCGCGAGAGCCGCCGCTTCAACAGCAAGATCACCGGCGGCTACAACGAGATGATCACCGGCGTGCGCGTCATCAAGGCGATCAACCGCGAAGATGCTTCGCTCGCCGAGTTCGGCAAGCTGACGCGCAACATGTACACCGCCAGCTACCGCGCGGCGTGGTTCAGCGCGCTCTTCCTGCCGAGCATCTACATGATCAGCTCGCTGGCAGTGGCGATCATCATGCTGGTGGGCGGCAGCGCCGTTCAGGACGCCGCCACCACCGGCATGACCATCGGCGGCCTGAACGCCTTCATCGGCTATATCACCTTCATGATGTGGCCCGTGCAAGAGCTGGCGCGCGTCTACGCGAACATGCAGCACGCCATCGCCAGCGCCGAACGCGCCTTCAGCCTAATCGATGCCAAAGCCGACATCGTCGACCAGCCCAACGCGCTGGAGCTAGACGAGATCCGCGGTGAGATCGTCTTTGAGAATGTGACCTTCCGCTATGATTCAGATGGACCGGACATCCTAAAGGACTTCAACCTGACTATCCACGTGGGCGAGACGATCGCGCTGGTGGGGCACACCGGCAGCGGCAAGAGCACCATCGTGAACCTGCTGTGCCGCTTCTTCGAGCCGAGCGAGGGGCGTATCCTGATCAACGGGCGCGACTACCGTGAGTACACGCTCCACAGCTTGCACAGCAAGCTCGGCATCGTGCTGCAAACCCCGCACTTGTTCCGTGGGACGATCCGCGAGAACATCCGCTATGGGCGCTTAGACGCGACCGATGCCCAGGTCGAGCAGGCGGCGCGGCTGGCAGGCGCGTATGACTTCATCATGAGCTTTGATAAAGGCTTCGAGGAACAAGTGGGCGAGAGCGGCGTGCTGCTCTCCACTGGGCAAAAGCAGCTTATCAGCCTGGCGCGCGCTATCTTGGCCGAGCCAGAGCTGTTCGTGATGGACGAGGCCACCAGCAGCGTTGACACGCTCACTGAGGGGGTGATCCAGCGCGGCATGGAGACGATCATGCAAGGCCGCACGAGCATCGTGATCGCGCATCGCCTGTCCACGATCAAGAGCGCTGACCGCATCATCTGCCTTGACCACGGCCAGATCATCGAGATGGGCAGCCACCGCGAGCTGATCTTGAAGCGCGGTTACTACTACAACCTCTACACCAAGCAGTTCCGCCGCGAGCGCGCGATCGCCTATGGACTGGAGAAGGCCGAAGAAGCCGAGACCGAGGCGCTAGAAGTCTGATTGATCGGGGCACGGCACGCCGTGCCCCACCACGGGCCTCATCCCCAACTTCTACAGGTGGGCGGGGCGGGGGAACGCTGCCGCCCACTTCTCGCGATTGCGGGCGCGGCTGATCTTGCCGCTGCTGGTCTTGATGAGCCAGCCCGCTTCAACCAGGGTGACGTAGGTCACCGTCACCCCTAGCTCGCGGGCAACGCGCTGGCGAATCTGCTGCTGGATGGCCTGACGCGCGGTGGGGTCGTCCGTGTCCACTTCCGCCACGATAGCGATCAACTCCGTGCCCTCGCGCTCGTCCGCCACGCCGAACGCCACCGCGCGCCCCGCGTGCACCCCGTCCACGGCGTTCACCGCCGCCTCCACGTCCTGTGGGTAGAGGTTCTTGCCCGCGTTGATGATGAGGTCTTTGCTGCGCCCGACGATGTAGACCTGCCCATCGGCGAGGTAGCCGCGGTCGCCCGTCTGATACCAGCCGTCAGCGTCGAACGGATTCAGGTCAGGCCGTTGATAGTAACCGCTGAGCATGCAGTCGCTGCGCACGTAGACCTCGCCCACGCGGCGCTCTGGCGCGGGCTGGCCGCTGTCGTCGATCACCTTCACCTCGGTGTTGGCGATGGGCGCGCCGCAGCTCACCTGTGGCAGGGCGTTGGGGGCGTTGGGGGCGGCGGGCTGCGCGTAGAGCGCCGTCTGAAGCTGCACGCGATCCACCCAGTCAACCCGCACCGGCTGGCCAAGCGCGCTCTGCGTGACGGCGAAGGTGTTTTCTGCCATCGCGTAGCTGGTCTGAAGCATGGCCTCCGTCAGGCCGTTGGGGCGGAAGCGCTCTAAGAACAGAGCGTGGCTGTCGGCGCGGACGGGTTCGCTGCAATTGATGAAGGCGCGCATGCTCGCCAGCGAAAGGCCGTCGCTGTCGCGCTCGCGGACGCGCCGCGCCATGTGGTTGTAAGCGAAGTTGGGCAGCCAGCAGAGCGTGCCCTGATGCTGATGAATGGCGCGCAGCAGCAGCGCCGGGTGCTGCACCCAGTCAAACGGGGACATCAAGACCAGCGGCACGCCCTGCACCAGCGGCAGGATGAACCCCGCGATCAAGCCCATGTCGTGGTAGAGCGGCAGCCAACTTACGATCACGTCTTGTTCGTTGAGGCGCAGCGCGTCGCTGTAACTGGCAATCTGGTTCAGGACGGCTTGATGCGACAGGGCAATGCCCTTCTGTAGGCCGGTCGTGCCGCTGCTGTGCTGGAGGAAAGCGACCTGCTCCGGCTGTGGGCGATAGAGCGCAACGGTGCGTTCGGTGTCAGGGGTGAGCGCGCGCGTGCCGATGACCTTGCAGGGCAGCGCGCCCGCCAGCGTCGGGGCGAAGTCATCGGTGGTTAGCACGGCGCGCGCGTCGGAGAGCCGCGCCAGCTCAGCAAGGCCGCGCAGGTAAAGCGCCGGGTCGAGCTTTTCGGTCAGCGTGGGGAACATGGACGGAACCGCGCCGATAATGAGCGCCGCCCAGAAGAGGTAGACACTTTCCAAGTCTTGCAGCCGCGCGATCAGCACGAGGTCGCGCTTGCGGATGCCCTGCTGCACCAGCGCGTTGGCGTAAAGCACCACTTGGGCGCGGAACTCGGCGCGGGTGACGACGCGCGTCGCTTGGTCGGTGGCGACGAAGTACAGGGCAGGCTTGTGCCCGTCCACCATCTGGAGGGCGGCGGCGTTCAAGAGGGTGCGCAGCGTGTCACGCGTTGCGAGCGTCAGCATCTCAGCCCAAGTCCTGCATCACGCGCGCCACCATCTGATCGAGCGTGTCCATCTTGGCGACGGTCAAATCCGGGTCGGGGATATAGACGTTAAACGCCTTCTCGACGTAGACGGCCAGCTCAGCCAGCGCGAACGAGTCGATCAAGCCGCCGGTGATGATGCCCTCGGTGTCGCTCAGCGGGTAGTTGGGGTCGCGGATGAGTTCGTTGCAGATGTAAGCACGAATCCCCGCACGGACTTCCGGTTCGGTCAACGCAGCCTCTCCTTTCAAACGACAGCGGTCACAGTGGTCTTATAATTGTGCCGCATCGTTGGTCAGCTCGCCAAGCGCATCCCCCAACAGGCCTCATCCCCCAGCCCCTTTCTACGGGGTGCTGGCCGCAGGCAGGCCAGTTCGAGAAGGAGATTTAGAGGGAGGCCTCTAACTGTACGCAGGGCAAACGCATCAACGGCCTACCTTGCATGACAAATGGCACGTGTTTTTCTCGGCGGCACGAGTAAAATCGGCTAATCGAGGAGGCAAGCGAGCATGCGTTATTACGTTGGCATTGATGGCGGTGGGTCAAATTTGCGGGTGGCGCTCGTCGATGAGACGATGCACTTGCTGCGCGAGGCGGTGCGCGGCAAAGCCAACCCCAACGTCTTAGGCCTACAACAAGCCAGCGAGCGCGTGCAGCAGGCCCTACGCGAGATCACCGCTGACTTTCATGAGCCGATCCGCGCGGTGGGCATCGGCATCGCCGGCGCGCCGAAGGCCATCGCCGCGAACTGGCTGCGCGACACAGTGAAGGCTGCCCTGCCCCTCGCGGAAGTCGTCCCTAGCTCGGATGAGGAGATCGCGCTGGTGGGGGCCAACGGTGAGCGGCGCGGCGTGCTGGTGCTCGCTGGCACGGGCAGCGTCGCCCACGGGGTCAACGACGCTGGTGAAGCGCTGACCGTTGGCGGCTGGGGCTATCTGCTGGGCGACAAGGGCAGCGGCTACTGGTTGGGGCTGCAAGCGCTTGAGGCCTACCTGCGCCATGAGGACGGCCTCAACACCCGCCCAACCTTGCTCGTCGAACGGGTGCGCCAGATGTGCGGCTTTCGGGATCGTTTTGAGGTCATTCCGTGGCTGTACCAGCCCGTGCCCGACAGCAGCAAAGTCGCCAGCCTTGCGCCGCTCGTGTTAGACGCAGCCCAAGCCGGGGACGCTCACGCCCGCCACATCGTGGAGGAGGCGGCAGCTGAACTCGCCCTGCTGGCGCAAACGATCGTGCGCCGTCTGCGCATCGACCGCCCACGCTATGCTTTTGCGGGCAGCCTGCTCACCAACCCGACCCCCCTCGCGGAGGCGCTGTGCCGTCGGCTGCGCCTGCCCGCCTCACCCCAGCCGCGCTACAGCCCCGTCATCGGGGCGGCGCTGCTGGCACGTTTAACCGTTGACCCCCTTTAAAAGAAGCTTCTTATGAGTCTGCTCATCACCAACGCTCGCATCTTATCCGAACACCGCATCATCGAACGCGGCTGGCTCTACGCGGATGAAGGGCGCATCCGCGCTTTCGCCAGCGGTGACGCCCCAAGCGTGGACGCCCAACGCACCATTGACGCCGACGGGGCGACGCTTGCGCCCGGCTTCATCGATCTGCACGTCCACGGCGCGCTAGGCGCTGAGGCGATCCTCGGCGACGAGGCAGGACTGCATCGGATGAGCGAGTTTTACGCTCGCCACGGGGTGACGGCCTACCTGCCGACCACCCTCACCGCCCCGCACGGCCAGATCATGGCTGCGCTGAACGCCATCAAACGCGCGCAAGCGCACCCGCGCGGCGCGGCCATCCTCGGTGCGCACGTCGAAGGCCCCTACCTGAACCGATCCAAGGCCGGCGCGCAGTTTCCTGAGTTTATCCGCTTGGCCAGCCCAACCGAAGCCCAAGAACTGCTCGATACGGGCGTTGTGCGCCTGATCGCCATCGCGCCCGAGTTCGCTGAAAACCGCCAGATCCTCCCGGCCTGCCTCCAGCGCGGCGTGACCGTCTCGATTGCCCACACCGCCGCCAGCTTTGAGGAAGCCCTCGCCAGCTTTGACCTCGGTATCTCACAGGTGACGCACACCTACAACGCGATGACCCCGCTGCACCACCGCGATCCGGGCGTGGTGGGGGCGGCCCTCACCGATGCGCGCGTGCGCTGTGAGATCATCTGCGACCTGCTGCACGTCGACGCGGGCGCGATCAAAGTGCTCTTCACTGCCAAAGGGACGAGCGGAACGCTCATCATTACTGACGCCATTGCTGCCACCGGCCTCGGCGACGGTGAGTATGGGCTGGGGGCGCATCGCGTCCAAAAGAAGGGGCAGAAGGTCACGCTGCCAGATGGCACGCTGGCGGGCAGCGCCGTCACCTACGATGAGAGCGTGCGAAATTTTGTGAAGGCGGTTGGCAGGCCGTTCGACGAGGTCTGGCCGGTGACGAGCCTCACCCCCGCGCAGGCCATCGGTGAGGCGCACCAGCGCGGCAGCATCGCGCTCAACAAGCTGGCCGATCTTGTGCTGCTGAGCGACAACCTGCGCGTGCAAACGACCATCGTCAGCGGGCAGGTGGCCTATCAACGCAGTGAGGTGGCGTGATGATGGATCGCCGGGGTGAGGCCTCAGACCGCCTCATCCCCCAACCCCCTTCTCCAACCGGCGGAGGGGGCAGGCCGGTTTCTAGCCGCAGGTAAACAGGCCAGTTCGAGGAGGGGGCAGCCGCCCCGCTGTGCTGGAGCGAAGCGACGTCGGGGTGAGGCCTTTTCCGCGCCCCTACGCGGTGTGTGCCACCGCCTAAATCCCCTAAAACTTGGGGGGAGTGTTGGGCGAAAACTGGAGTTTTTGGCAATTGGGTGTAGAGTGATGGCCGGTATCTTCGCTTTCTTATCCTCACGAGGGTTCACCCAATGGCTACTATGACAGCATCTTCTGAGTCGATCCAGACGGCGTCGACAGAGTTTGACGTGTGGCACACCCAGCCCGCCCAGACCGTCCTTGACAAGCAGGGCATCCACCCTGAGAGCGGCCTAAGCGCGCAGCAAGCCGCCGATCGACTGGCGCAGTTCGGCCCCAACGAACTGGTTGAGAAGCCCATCAAAAGCCCATGGGCGATCTTGTATGAGCAGATGACCAACCCGCTGGTGCTGCTGCTGATCGGCGCGGCGGGCATCAGCCTGCTGCTGGGCAAATGGGACAGCTTCATTGCGATCCTCGCCATCGTGATCTTGAACGCCGTGCTGGGTGTGGTGCAGGAATACCGCGCCGAGCAGGCGATGGCCGCGCTCAAGAAGATGAGCACCCCGAGCGTGCGCGTGCGGCGCGATGGGATCGTCCAAGACGTGGCAGCGGCCAACGTCGTGCCGGGCGACTTGATCCTGTTGGAGGCAGGCAGCACCGTCCCGGCGGACGCGCGCTTGATCGAGGCAGCCGCCCTGCGCGTGCAAGAAGCCTCTCTTACTGGCGAGAGCCAGCCCGTCGAAAAGGACACGGCCACGCTGAACGACCCTGAGATGCCGCTGGGCGATCGGCACAACATGGTCTACATGGGCACGGCGGTCACCTATGGGCGCGGCGCGGCGGTGGTCGTCGCCACCGGGATGCGCACCCAGCTAGGCCGCATCGCTGAGCTGATCCAAAGCGTCGACAGCGACAAGACGCCCCTCCAGCGCCGCCTTGACGAGTTAGGCCGTGTGCTCTTCGGCGCCGGGTTGGTCGTCATGGCGATTGCCTTTGTCATCGGCCTTGTGACGGGCGTGCCGCTCATCCCACAGGCGGACGGCCAAGAGAGCGTGCTGCTCAACGCGGTGGCGATTGCTGTGGCCGTCGTGCCGGAGGGGCTGCCTGCGGTGGTGACGATCGCGCTGGCGTTGGGCGCACAGCGCATGCTGCGCCGCCGCGCGCTGATCCGCAAGCTGGCCGCCGTCGAGACGCTCGGCAGCGTTACGACGATCGCTTCTGACAAGACCGGCACGCTGACCGAGAACCGCATGACCGTACGCTTGATCGACGTGATGGACAAAAATGTGACGCTCGATGAGCTGTCGAACGGCACTGCCGCCGAGTGGCCCATCGAAGAGGCGCAGCTGCTCACCTTGATCGGCGGGGCGCTGTGCAACGATGCCATCCTCCAGCCGCACCCTGAGACCGGCGCGGAAGAGATCGTCGGCGACCCAACCGAGGGGGCGCTGTTGTGGGCGGCGCGGCGCTACGGCCTCAACTTGGACGCGCTGCACGTCCTGCTGCCGCGCGTGGCAGAAGTGCCCTTCGACAGCGGGCGCAAGCGCATGTCCACTATTCACCGCTTGAACAGCGCTGCGCTCGCTCAGATGCCGCAGACCGTACAGCGTGCGTTTGCTGATCTGGGGTTGGGGGAAGGCGACTATATCGAGTTTATCAAGGGCGGCGTAGACAACCTGCTGAGCGTCAGCCGCCACACGTGGGCGAATGGCAGCGTTCAACTGATGAGTGACCTGCTGATCGAGCGGATCACGCTGGCCAACAACGAGATGGCCAGCAAAGGCCTGCGCGTCTTGGGCGTGGGCTATCGCGTCCTGCCCGGCTTGCCCGCAGAGGTGGACGTGGAGCATGTCGAGGTGGACGTGGTGTTCGTCGGGATGTTGGGCATCATCGACCCACCGCGCGCCGAGGTGGCCGAGGCAGTGCAGGTGGCGCGCAGCGCCGGCATCCGCCCGATCATGATCACGGGCGATCACCCGCTGACGGCCTACGCCATCGCCCGTGATCTGAACATTGCCAAAGAGGGCGACGCCGTCCTAACGGGCACAGACCTCAATCGACTGAGCGAAAGCGAGCTGCAAGAGGCAGTCAAGCGGGTGAACGTGTTCGCGCGCGTCTCGCCTGAGAACAAGCTGCAAATCGTCCACGCGCTGCAAGCCAACGGCGAAATTGCTGCCATGACGGGCGACGGAGTGAACGACGCGCCCGCCCTCAAACGCGCCAACATCGGCGTGGCGATGGGCATCGCCGGCACGGCCGTCTCCAAAGAGGCCAGCGACATGGTGCTGCTGGACGACAACTTCGCTACCATCGTGGCGTCGGTGGAAGAAGGCCGCACGATCTACGACAACGTGCGCCGCTTCATCAAGTACCTGCTGGCCAGCAACACCGGCGAGTTGTTCGTGCTGCTCTCAACGCAGTTGGTAGCAGGGCTGGGGCTGCCGCTGACGACGCTGCAAATCTTGTGGATGAACCTCATCACGGACGGCATCCCTGCGCTGGCACTGGGCGTGGAGAAGCCCGAGCCGGGCGCGATGAAACGCCCGCCCTACGCCCCCGATGAAAGTCTGTTCGGGCGCGGCTTGGGGCGGCATATCCTGCTGGTGGGCTTGATCTTTGGCATGGCGGGCCTGCTGCTGGGCGTGTGGGCGCACGGGCAGTATGTGTCAGGGGTGGCTGGGTATACGGCCAACACGTGGAACACGATGGTGTTCATGTTCTTGACGCTGGCGCAGATGGGCCACGCGTTGGGGCTGCGCTCGCACCGTGAGACGATCTTTAAGATGAACTTCTTCGGCAACCCGCTGCTGCTCATCGCCATTGCGGTAACAGTCGTCACGCAGCTGGCGGCGGTCTATCTGCCGTTCTTCAACAACCTGTTCAACACGACGCCGCTCACGCTAGAGCAGTTAACACTCTGCCTTGCGCTGACGCCGCTCGTGTTCGTGGTGGTGGAGGTGGAGAAGCTGCTCATCCGCCGCGGGGTGCTGAAGTAGGGGCACGGCCGGCCGTGCCCCACCGCCGACGGCCTCAGCGCGCCGCCGTGCGCGAACGAGTGGGCGAATCTTGTAAGCCGGCCTGCCGCGTGCCGATCCACACCAAGCCGATGCTGATGAGGTATAGCCCCATCAACGGCAGCATGACCAACATCATGTTGACCGGATCTACGGTGGGGGTGATGAAGGCCGCCGCAATGGACGAGAGCACCACCGCAATCCGCCAGTTGCGCGCCAGCGTACTCGCGCGCACAAACCCTAACAGCGACAGCACGAACAACACCAGCGGCATCTCAAACGCCACGCCCATCCAGAAGATGAGCGCCGTGATGAAGCTCAGATAGAGGTCGGCTGTCCATTCGGGTTTGAAGAGCATCGGCATGAACCCCTGCAAGAAGCCCAGCGCGGGCGGCATCAGCACGAACCACGCGAAGGCAACGCCCGTCAAGAAGAGCACGGTGATCGCTGGCAGCGCCATGAGCACGAAGCGCCGTTCTTTGCGCGTCAGCCCCGGCACGACGAACATCAGGATTTGATACGTCAGCACGGGGATGGCAATGATTGCCCCCAGCATGAGCGCCACACGGAAGTAGGCGACGATCCCTTCCGTCGGGCCGAGCACTTGCAACCGGCAGTCGGTCACCGCTTGGATCACGCAGTAGGGCGAGAGCAGATACTCGAACACCTCGCCGGCAATAACCACCCCAACGATCGTGCCGACGACAAGCGCCAACACCGCTTTCGTCAGGCGCTGGCGCAGCTCGTTCAGGTGATCCAACAGCGACATGCGCAGCTCGTTGCCGTCGTCGGCGGGTGGGGGCGGCGCAGGCGCGCGGCGCAGGCGCGGCAGCTTCATGAGGACGCCTCCTCTTGCTGCTTGGGGGTGTTCCATGCGCCGAGGTCAACGGTGGGCGCAGCGCTTGGCGGTTGGGGCTGTTCCCACGCGCCTAACGACGGGGCCGGCGGCTTGGCGGCAGCGGGCGTCTCGGGCGTCTTGGGGAGCTTGGCGGCCTGCTGCGTCTGGCGGTAAGTCGCCTCCAGCTCTTGGGTGTAGGGCTTCACGACGTCGCTCACAACGCGGGTGAGGGTTTGACGGGTGGGCGGTTCCTTCGGCAGTTGGACGTTCACGCCCGCCTCGTCCATCTCTTTCTGCAAGACGTCCACGGCCTGCTGCCACATCGTGCGCGCCTTGCCCACCCACACGCCCAGCACATACGCCCACTGGATCATGCGCTTCGGCCCGGCCACGATCAGCATGATGAGCACGATCAGCACAAGCTCCGTGCCGCCGATGCCAAAAAAGTTCACAGGCGAGTTCCTTTCACGCTTACAGCATCGCTGTCATTATAGCGTAGACTGCGGCTGATGCAGCACTTGGCCTGCCTGCACGGTGACCTCTGTCTCGCCGTGGAGAAAGCGTAGGCGTTCGCCTTGCAGCAGGGTGTAGGTCGTCCCGCTCGCGTCGACCTCCACGCGCAGCACCGCCCCACGGAAGAACACGTTGAAGGCGTAGCCCTGCCACTGCGGCGGCAAGCGCGGACGCAGCCGCAGCTTGTCGTGGTAGACGCGCAGCCCGCCGAAGCCGTTCACCACGCACTTCCACGTCCCGGCCATGTTGGCGATGTGCACCCCGTCTTTGACGTTGCGGTGCGTGTCGTCTAAGTCCATGCGGGCGGTGGCGATGAAGTACTCATAGGCGGTGGGCATGTCGTCGATGTCGGCGGCCACGATGCCGAAGATGCAGGCGGAGAGCGACGAATCATGAGTGGTGACGGCCTCGTAGTAGTCGAAGTGGCGGCGCTTCTGCTCTGTCGTGAACTGGTCGCCCAGCAGGTAGAGCGCCAGCACCAGATCGGCCTGTTTGCACACCTGATGGCGGTAGATCACCATCGGATGGTAGTGCAGCAGCAGCGGGTAGTGTTCGGCGGGTGTGTTGGCGAAGTCCCAGAGGGGCTTGTGGAAGAAGCTGTCGTCTTGGGCGTAGAGGTCGCGCTCGGCGTCGTAGGGGATGAACATCTGGTCGGCGGCCTGCGCCCACTGCGCCGGCTCATCGTCTAGCAGGCTGAGGCGGGTGCGCAGCGCGTCGTACACGTCTGGCGCGTCGGACTTGAGCGCGTTCACGGCTTGTACGGCGTAGCGCAAGTTGGCCTGCGCCATCCAGTTGGTGAAGGCGTTGTTGTTGACGAGCGCAGTGTACTCGTCGGGCCCGGTCACCTCGCAGATGCAGAAGCCGCGCCCCTCGATGTAGCTGCCGATGTCCATCCACAGGCGCGCCGTCTCGATCAAGATCTCCGCGCCCATCGTCTGCATGAACTCGACGTCGCCGCTGACGGTCACATAGCGCTGCACAGCGTAGGCAATGTCGGCGTTGATGTGGTACTGCGCGCTGCCGGCGGGGAAGTAGGCCGAACACTCGTCGCCGTTAATCGTGCGCCATGCGAAGCTCGCGCCCTTCTTGTGGCCTAGCTGGCGGGCGCGCTGGCGGGCGCGGTCGAGGGTGTGGTAGCGGTAGGTCAGCAGCTGACGGACGATCTGCGGCTGCGTGTGCACCATTGCCGGGATGACGTACATTTCCGTGTCCCAGAAGGTATGGCCCTCATAGCCTTCCCCGGTGAGGCCTTTCGCGCCGATGTTCGTGCGGCCATCGCGCCCCACCGACTGGAAGAGGTGGAACAGGTTAAAGCGAATCCCCTGTTGGAGCGCGTCGTCGCCGTCGATGCGCACATCAGCGACCTGCCAGAACGCCTCGAGGTCGGCGCGCTGCTGCGCGATGAGCGCGTCCACACCTTGCATCAGCGCGGCTTGCACGCCCTGCGTAGCGGCCGATTGCAGATAGTCGCGCGGGTGCTGAAGCGTCGTCGCGTAACTGGCGTACTTGTCGAGCTGGATCGTCTCGCCGGGTTGCAGGGTGTAGGTGTAAACGAAGGTCTCTTCTGTGGGCAGGTCGTCGGGGTGTTCAGGGACGACCAGCGGGGCGCTGACGTGCGTCACCGTGCAGGCCAACGCCAACCCAGAGCGGCGGGTGGCCTGCTCAAATTCGATGGTGTGCGCGTCGAAGGGCTGCTTGCTGACGTCGAAGATCGGCCCTTGCAGGTGGCTGCCCACGCGCGGATCGTCGCTGACCTTCTTTAGGCGCGTGTCGGCGTTGATGCGCGACCACAGCTTGACCTCGCCGCTGAAGTCCAGCGAGGTGATGGTGATCGACTGGACGAAGAGCGCAGGCGCTGCCCACGGGACGAGCCGCACGCTGCGATAGGTGAGTGTCTGCCCGTTGACGCTGAGCGTCTGCTCCGTGGTGAGCGTGCCGGCGCGCATGTCAAGCGTGCGGCGGTGGGCGGCGAGCTGCGTCGGCGAGACCCATTCACCGTTGACCTGCAAGCGCACCTCGGCGGCCTCCGCGACCTTGAGCATGGTCTGGCTTTCGCGGGCGAAGCCGTAGGCGTTCTCAGGGTAATGGAGGGGGGCGCTCTCGTAGAACCCGTTGATGAACGTGCCGGCGGCGTCGCCCTCGTTGTCGTCGAGCGCGCCGCGCACCCCTAGCGTGCCGTTGGCCAGCGCGAAGAGCGTCGCGTTGCGGGCGAACTCGGCGCGGGTGGCCTCGGTTTCGATGATCTGCCACGGGTCGAGCGGGTAGATAGGGGGGGTGTGCATGTGCTGAATGCGCATGAGCGGCTCCTTGATCGTGTGGGACACGCCCCTAAGGTACAAAGTTGCCGGGGGAAAGTCAAAAGGCGTTCACCCCCGCGGTGGAAGCCTTTACCGACGCGGCCTCGTAGGGACAGGGCCTGCCCTGTCCATAATCCATCGTAGGGACGCGACCGGTCGCGCCCCTACCTCGCCCTGTTGGCTTCACCCCGTTTTAACGTTTCACACGGCATCAGGAGCACATCAACAGCTTCTTTACAGATATTTACTTGACCAAACGCCCAAATAGCGAACAATTAAAGATCATTTCTGACACAGGCTGAGTATGTAATGTGTGGGATGATCGTCAATGGTGTGCGCTACGCGGTGCAAACGGTTGGGCGCGGCCAACCGCTGGTGCTGCTCCATGGCTTTAGCGGCAGCAGCGCCGATTGGTCGCTGTTTGTGCCGCTGTTTGCGCAGCATTTCAAGGTCATCACGATTGATCTGCTGGGGCACGGCGAAACGGACAGCCCAACTGACCCGATGCGTTACGCCGTCAAGCACATCCGCCGCGATTTGACGACGATCATCGAGGACCTGTGCGATCAACCGGCGCACTTGCTCGGCTACAGCATGGGGGGGCGCATCGCCCTGATCCTTGCGCTGCATCACAGCAAGTTGTTCCGCAGCCTGATCTTGGAGAGCGCGACGCCCGGCATCCTCCTTGAGGAAGAGCGCATCGACCGCAAAGAGAGCGACGAAGACCTTGCCGAGCGCATCGAACAGCTCGGGATTGCGGCGTTCGTGGAAGAGTGGGAAGCGCTGCCTTTGTGGGACACGCAGCGCAGCTTGCCCGCGGACGTGCTCGAACGCCAGCGAGAGGTGCGTCTCGCCAACAATCCCATTGGCCTTGCCAACAGTCTGCGCGGCTACGGCACAGGCGTTCAACCCAGCGAGTGGGACAACCTCTACACGCTCGATATGCCTGTGCTGCTGTTAACGGGGGCGCTGGATGCCAAGTTCACCCAAATCGCCCAGCAGATGTGTGGCCAGATCCCTTACGCCCACCATGTCGCCGTGCCGCGGGTGGGGCACAACGTCCACCTCGAGAACCCGCGCGCCTTTGCGTATCACGTGCTGGAGTTCCTGCACGGGTTTGGCGCAAATTAGCGCTTCCTGATAGAATCATGTCGCTTGTTTATGTCCTTTTGTCTCACGAGGAACCCACTATATGAGTGAACCAACCGTCGAATCACTTCGTAAAGAAGTGGACGCGATCAACTTGCAACTGTTGGAACTGTTGAACAAGCGCGCTACGCTCACCACCCAGATCGGCAAACTGCAGACGAGCCAAGGCATGGCGCTGTATGACCCGCAGCGCGAGGCCGACATGCTGACCGCGCTGCAAATGGCCAACCAAGGGCCGTTCAGCAACGCCACCATCAGTGCGCTGTTTAAAGAGATCTTCAAGGCCTCGCTCGCACTGGAAGAAAAAGAGGCGCGCGCCAAGATCGTCGTGCAGCGCAAGACGCCCGACCAGAACACGGTGATCGAGCTGCCGCGCGGCGTCAAGATCGGCGATGGCAGCTTCCAGATCATCGCTGGGGCGTGCGCCGTTGAATCGTTCGAGCAGATGGACGCCATCGGCGAGGTGCTGGCCAGCGAGGGCGTGCAGATCATGCGCGGCATGGCCTACAAGCCGCGCAGCAGCCCCTACGACTTTCAGGGCATGGGCGAGGAAGGCCTGAAGATCGCCCGCCAAGTGGCCGACAAGTACAAGATGGTCGTCGTCAGCGAGATCATGGACGCCTCGCAGATCCCGATGTTCCAAGACTACGTCGACGTCTTTTGGGTGGGGGCGCGCAACATGCAGAACAGCTTCCTGCTCAAGGCGCTGGGCAAAATCCGTCAGCCGGTCATCCTCAAGCGCCACTTCGCCGCGACGCTCAAAGAGCTGCTCTACAGCGCAGAGTACATCGCCAGTGGCGGCAACGTCAACATCATCCTGATGGAGCGCGGCATCCGCACCTTCAACGAGGAAGTGCGCAACACCCTGGACATCGGCGCGGTTCCGCTGTTGAAGATGGAAAGCCACCTGCCGGTGATCGTGGACATCTCGCACTCTGCCGGTCGGCGCGACTTGGCCAACGCCTTCGGGCGCATCGCCAAAGCCAGCGGCGCGGACGGCCTGATGGTCGAGGTGCACCCCAACCCACCCGTTGCGATGAGCGACGCCAAGCAGCAGCTCTACTTTGATCAGTTCCGCGCGCTGATGGCTGAGGTGCGCACTGTCGTAAGGCCTGAGAGGGCCTACTAGACCGCGGGGCACGGCACGGCGTGTCTTGGGCGGCCGCGCGCTGAAACCGTTTGAAACCTTAACACGGAGTCGGGGCCCAACCTGTCGCGTCTGTCGAGGAGGTGGAAACCGACGGATGGGGCTTAGGGGCAGGGCAGGCCCTGTCCCTACAGATGGGCGGCGGATTTCCTGTATACTGGGCGGCGGATTTTGTAGGGAGTCGCTTTGTGACGGGAACGCCGCTGACACAGAAACGCGCCGCGCGCTGGCTGGCGTGGGGCGTGCACGCTTACACCGCGCTGGGCGGGGTGCTGGGCGTGTTCGCGTTGATGTTGGCCGGCCTCAACCTCGTGCGCGAGGCCTACGTGCTGCTCATCTTGCAGATGGTCATCGACGCGACAGACGGCTTGATCGCGCGGCGGCTGCGCGTGCGCGAGGCGCTGCCGCACTTTGACGGGGCCATGCTGGACAACGTGATCGACATCCTCACCTATGCATGGGTTCCGTTCTTCATCATCCTAAACGAGAACCTGTTGCCGCATCCGCTGTGGATCGTCCCGGCGGTGCTGGCGGCGCTCTACGCCTACGGCCAAGCCAACATGAAGACCGACGACGGCTACTTCATCGGCTTTCCCACGTATTGGAACGTCATCGCGCTCTACCTCTACTGGCTGCGGCCAGCGGAGTGGCTTGCAGTGCTGTTCGTGCTCGTCCCGGCGGTGTTGTCGTTTGTCCCCACGCGCTACCTCTACCCGAGCAAGGGGGAAGTGCTCTGGCGCACCGCGTGGACGCTGGGGGCGCTGTGGCTGGCGCTGGTGCTGTACCTGCTGAGCCAGCCCGCGCCGCCGCTAGAGTTGATCCTCATTAGCGGGCTGTTCCCGCTGTGGTACATGGTCGCCAGTTTCACTGTCGATTGGCGCATTCGCACAGGGAGGATGACATGATCCCATCCACGACGACGCGCGCCCACCCGCGCTGCCAGCCATTCACCATTGACGACATCCTGATTGACCCGCCGCTGACGCTCGCGCCGATGGCCGGGCACACGCACTACGCCTTCCGCTCGTTGATCCGCGAGCAGGGCGGCTGCGGCTTGGTCTGCACTGAGTTGATCAGCAGCGAGGCGTTCCAGAACCGTGGGCGCTTCAAGCAGGCGGTGCAGCGGTTCGACTTCTACCCGCACGAGTTCCCGATTGCGGTGCAGTTGTTCGGCAGCGATCCGGCTGTGATGGCCGAGGCGGCTAAAATCGTGGTCGACCACGGAGCAGCGATGGTGGACATCAATATGGGCTGTTGGGTTCCCAAAGTGGCCAAGAAGGGGGCCGGGGCGGCGCTGCTGCGCGATGTGTGCACGGCGACGGCGGTCGTGGAAGCAGTGGTGAAAGCCGTCAGCGTGCCGGTGACCGTCAAGGTGCGCAGCGGCTTTGAGGATGGGGTGGTGACGGCTGTCCCGTTCGCCAAAGCCGCTGAGCAGTGCGGCGTCAAGGCGATTGCGGTGCACGCGCGCTTCGCGGGGCAAGGCCACAGCGGCCGCGCCGACTGGGACGTCATCCGCCGCGTCAAGGAGACAGTGACGACGATGCCCGTCATCGGCAACGGGGATGTGCTGACGCCGGAGGACGCCGCGCGTATGCTCGACGAAACGGGCTGCGACGGGGTCATGATCGGGCGGGGGGCGCTGGGCCGACCGTGGATCTTCCGCCACGTGGCGCACTATCTGGCCACGGGCGAGCGCCTGCCGGAGCCATCCCGCGCGGAGCGCGCCGCGCTGGCGCTGGAGCACGCCCGCCGCCTCGTGCGCACGTCGATTTTTCGGGAAGAGGCCTGCGTGCTGGAGCTGCGCGGCCAGCTCAGCAAGTATCGTCTGGACGAGGACGGCAGCGTGACGATCCGCAATCAGATCGTGCGCACGACGACGCTCGCCGACGTCGAGGCGATTTTGCTGCCGTTGATCGAGCAACCAGATGAACCGCGTTGAGGGCGGCACAGGCCTCACCCCGCAAACGGCGGAAAAAGGGGCAGTGCTGCGGCTGAGCGCGCAGACCGCGGCCTTGTGGCTGGTGGTGGTCGGCTGGCTGCTGAGCGCGGCGTTCAAGCTTAGCCTCGCCGAGACGGTGGTGTTTGATTACGACGTCGTGCCGGTGGTGGCGTTGGGCTGGGAGTGGCTGCACCACGGCGGCCCGTTCCCGGCGCACGGCACGCTGGCCAGCGTCGCGGCCTACAACTTGCCGGGCTTGGTGTGGCTGCACCTGCCCGCGTTGATGGTCACGTCGTCGCCGTGGTTAGCGATGGTGCTCACGCTGCTGTGGTTCAATATGCTAGGGACGTTCGCGGCGTATGGGCTGGGGCGCGAGCTGAGCAGTCCGTTGGGCGGGGCGGTGGCAGCGCTGCTGTTCGCCTTCAGCGAGACGACGTTTGCCGCGTCGACGATCGCATGGGCGCAGCTCCTGCTGCCGACGTTCTTCGTCGGGGTGGCGCTGTGCTTGTTCCGCTGGCGGCGGACGGGGCGCGGCGCGTGGATGCTGGCGGCGGGGCTGGTCGCGCTGCTGGCGTTCATGACGCACTTTTCGGCGGTGCTGCTGCTGCCGGCGATGGTCGTCTTTTGGCTGTTGAGCGGGGCGGCCGTGCGCTGGCGCTGGCTGCTGCTGACGGCAGCGCTGGCGGGTGCGCTGCTCGCGCCCTATCTGGCGTTCCAAGCCGAACGCGACTTTCGCGACTTGTCGGCGTTCTTGACGCGCCGCGTGCAGATCCCACAGGATGAGTTCGACGCGGTGCGGGCGCAGGTGGCGCGGCTGGCGCGCGCACAGGCCGCGCCGGTGGCTGCGGCGCCGTCTGCGCTGCCTACGCCGCGGCCGGCTGTGTCAGAGCCAGAGAGCCGCGTCCTGCGCTTTCTGCTGCGCCTGCCGCGCGAGCT
>DAOUBS010000016.1:0-8356 GCA_034432435.1 Anaerolineae bacterium | reverse complement strand
TTGTGAAGAATTTCCATAAATTGATCGAACGTGCATGAGACTTTATCTAGCAGATACCTATCGTGGGCAAGACGCGCCCATTACCGCTCTGACGGCGCTGCACAACCGCATCTTCATCAGCGGCCTCGAAGATGGCAGCCTCTTCACCTATTCACTGGATGACATGATCCCAAGCCTTATCATGCATGGCCACCGAGGCGCTGTTCGGGCGCTGGCCGCCTTTCGTGACAGCGATTTCATCGTCTCGGCCAGCGCCGATCAGTCTTTGAGGCTGTGGAACGCGGAAACGGGCGAGTGCACGCGCACGCTGGCGGGGCATGAGGGGGCGGTGACAGCGGTCGCGCTGGCGGATGAAGGCCGCGTCATCGTCAGCGGCAGCGCGGATGGCACGGTACGCCTGTGGGACACGCTGACTGGCGAGCAGTGCGGGGTGTGCGCGGGTCACCCCTCCGCCGTGAGCTGGCTGCTGCCGCTGGCGGGCGACCCTCATGTGTTGGTCGGGCTGGCTGATAACGGCACGCCGCAGCCAATCTACGTTTGGAACTATCGCAGCGGCCAGCCAGTGCGCCAATTTGCAGAGCCATACCGCACCGATAGCGTCGCAGTGCTCACAGAGGATGGCCAACTGCTGACGGGCAGCGCGCCCGGAGAGATGCTGCGGTGGGATTTGCCGCCGGGGTGTGTGGCGCAGCGCTGGCCGCTGCCTGCGGGAAGTGCGCTTCTGGCGCTGTTCCCGCACGGGCGCTATGCCGTCTTGCTCGCAGATGGGGCGCAGTTGGTTGTGTGGGACTTCATGCAGGAGGAGGTGGTGGCTTCAGCCGAACTATCCCTGAGCAGCCCCGTTCAAGCATTCGTGACGCCCGACAGCCGCCGCGTCTTGATCGGCAGCGCGGACGGCCTCTTGTGCGTCTACCGCTTTAGCAGCGGATGAGGCGGCGCTCAAAGCGTCAGCGCCTTTAAGCGCGGCAGCAGCCCGCTGTAGCGCTGGGTTACTCTGTCGTTGCGGACGGCCATGCTCACCGCCTGCCGATCGCCTACCAGCACCACCAGCTTCTTAGCGCGGGTGATGGCGGTGTAGAGCAGGTTGCGCTGGAGCATCATGTAGTGGCTGGTGGTGATGGGCATCACCACCACCGGGTACTCTGAGCCTTGTGAGCGGTGGGTGCTGATGCAGTAGGCGAGCATGAGCTGTTCATCGGCTGTTTTGTAGTCGTACTCAATTTCTTTGTCGTCGATGCGGACGATGAGCTTTTCATGGTCGCGGGTGGCGTCTAGCCCGATGATGCGCCCCATGTCGCCGTTGAACACGTCTTTTTCGTAGTTGTTCTTGGTCTGCATGATCTTGTCGTTCATGCGGAAGCGTCGCTGGCCGATCCGCAGCTCAGCAAGGCCCACCCTGCTGTTGAGCCGAGCTTGCAGCGCTTGGTTGAGCGCGTCGACGCCCGCTGGGCCGCGATACATCGGCGCGAGCACCTGAATGTCGGTCATCGGGTCAAAGCCGAACTTGGACGGGATACGGTTCTCGACGACGTCCACCACCATCTCGGCCACTTTGGCGTTGTCGCTGATCTGAAAGAAGAAGAAGTCGTGGCTGTCGTTGCTGAGGTAGGGCATTTCGCCGTGGTTGATGCGGTGGGCGTTCTGGACGATGTGGCTCTTGTCGTCTTGGCGGAAGATGACTTTCAGCCGGGTGACAAAGGCATGGCCGCTGTCGATCACGTCGCGCAGCACGTTGCCCGCGCCCACGCTGGGCAGTTGGTCAACGTCGCCCACAAGCATGAGGTGCGCGTGCTGGGGCAGCGCCTTGAGCACGCTGTAGAACAGCACCAAGTCCATCATAGATGACTCGTCGATGATGAGCACGTCGCACTCTAATGGGTGGTCTTCGTTGCGCGCGAAGCCGCCCTCAAACGGGTTGAACTCCAACAGGCGGTGAATCGTCGACGCTGGCCGACCGCTGGCCTCGCTCAAGCGTTTGGCGGCGCGCCCGGTGGGCGAGGCCAGCGCACAACGAAAGTCTGCTTTTTCCAGCGCGTTGATGACCATGCGTAGGGTCGTCGTCTTGCCCGTGCCCGGGCCGCCCGTCAGCACGCTGAGTTTGCGCTCGAACACGGCCTTCACCGCGCCCTGCTGCTGAGGCGTCAGCTTGAGGGCGTGCTGCTTGGAAAGCTCCGCGAGGAACTTCGGCCAGTCCACGCTGCGAGCATACTCTTGGAGCTTGGAGGGCATCAGCAGTTGGTCACGGATGCGCCGAGCCGCGCCGTGCTCGCTGTGGTAGAAGATCGGGGCGTACACGGCCTCGATCGTCTGGCCGTTGTGGTGGATCGTGTCACTAATGAGCAGACCGAGCACAATCTGCTCGCTCAAAGCGCTGGCAATCAGGTCGTAATCGTCTACTTCCAACAGGCGCGACGCTTCGTCTATCAGCGTCGCGCGTGGGATGAAGGTGTGGCCTTCTTGCGTGAGCTGTTCGACAGTGAACACCAACCCCGCGCGGACACGCTGGCGGCTGTTGTGGGCGATGCCCACCGCGCGCGCGATCTGGTCGGCGCGCTTGAAGCCAATGCCGTATACGTCTGCTGCTAGTTGGTAGGGGTCGGTGCGTAGGATCTCGCGGGCGCTCGGCCCGTATTGCGCGTAGATCTTGCGCGCTTGGTTGGGAGTGATGCCGTAGTTTTGTAGTTCGACGATCGTCAGCCGCTCGAGGCGACTCTCTTGCAGGGCTTGGCGGGCGTTGTCGACGATCTTTTGCTTGAGGCCCAACTCGCGCAGGCGCTCTGGCTCGCGTTCAAGGATGCTGAGCGTCTCCTCACCGAAGTGCTTGTAGATGCGCTGGGCGGTGGTCTGGCCGACGCCGGGGATGCGCTCTTGCAGGTAGCGGACGATGCCGCGCTCATTCTGCGGCTGGAGCGGCACAAAACGCTCGGCTTTGAATTGGCGGCCATAGGTCGCGTTGTTGACCCACCGCCCGCTGAAGCGCACTGTCTCACCCTCGGCAAACTCCACCATCACGCCGACGACGGTGATCACCTCGTCACGGTCAAGCTCATCACGATCGACCTCTGACACAGGTGCGACCCTGAGAACACAGTAGCCCGTGGCCTCGTTGAAGTACGTGACGTGGTAGATGACGGCGGTTAGCTCTGCTTCTGACATGGGGGCCTGTCTTTTGATCTGCGGTCTGCTTGTTAATTATAACAAAAACCACCTACAGACTTTGCTGATGGGGTGTGTGCAGAGATAAACAGGAGTGGTAGGCCTCACCCCTCAATCCGCTTGCAGTGACCTGCCCCGCGGTCACCTGTGGAGGATGCTCTGTTCGGAGTTAGACACTTCCCGCTGTGAAATAGCGAGGACAAGCAAGAGGGCGAGTCAACGCTCGCCCCTGCAACTGTGACGCCCGAAGGGGGCCAGCTAATCGCGCTGAGTGTAGCCGATCATCGTGCCGTCGGGGACGATCTTGTTCGGGAAGGCGCTGTAGCTCTCGCGTTTGAGGTCCGTCCCGAGCACGCAGCCGCCACCGATGGTGAAGTAGGGCGGGATGAGCGCGTTCTTGCCGACGCAGGTGATGCCCTCGCTGCCGCTGTAGGCGCTGCTGCCGACCTTTGCCCCCTCGCCCACGACGGCGATCTTGTCGATGATGCAGCGGTCAACGGTGGCGTTGGCCTCGATGTAGGCGTCTGTCAGCAGTACCGAGTTGCGCACGACCGCGCCCGGCCCGACGTACACCCCCGGCGAGAGCACGCTGTTCTCGACGAGCGCGCCGCTGCTGATGACCGCGCCGTCCGTCAGCAGGCTGTTGTGGACGACCGCATCGCGCATCATGCGCACGGGGGGCCGCTCCTCGGACTGCGTGTGGATAACCCAGGTGCGGTCGTTGAGGTTAAGCGCGGGCGGGTACTGCAGCAAGTCCATGTGAGCTTCCCAGTAGGCTTCAACCGTTCCCACATCCACCCAGTAACCGCCGTAGGGGTAGGCGTAGATGGCGGCCTCGTTGGCCAGCAGGCGCGGGATGACGTCCTTGCCGAAGTCGCGCTTGCTGGCGGCGTTCTTCTGATCGGCCAGCACGGCCTCCTCCAGCACGTTGTAGTTGAACACGTACACGCCCATGCTGGCGAGGTTGCCGGGCGGGTTCTTAGGCTTCTCGATGAAGTGCTTGACGCGGAAGCTCTCGTCTACGTCGAGGATGCCGAAGCGGCTGGCCTCCTCAATCGGCACGCGAATCGTGCAGATCGTCAGGTCGGCCCCTTTCTCGCGGTGGTAGTTCACCAGCATGTCGTAATCCATCTGGTAGATGTGATCGCCCGAGAGGATGAGCACAAACTCGGGTTGGCCGCGGCGCACGAAGTTCAGGTTTTGCGCCACGGCGTCGGCAGTGCCCAAGTACCAATCCGTGTCGTGGCTGCCTTTGTAAGGCTGAAGGAGCTGCACGCCGCCGGTGAAGGAGCGGTCGAGATCCCACGGGCGGCCTTTGCCGATGTGGTCGTTCAAGCTGTGGGGGCGATACTGCGTCAGGACGAGCACATCGGTGATGTTGGAGTTGACGCAGTTAGACAGGGCGAAGTCGATAATGCGATACTTGCCCGCGAAGGGCACGGCGGGCTTGGCGCGCTTCATGGTGAGCGAAGCGAGGCGCGTGCCCTTGCCGCCGGCGAGAATAATCGCTTTAGTTCTCATAAGTATTAATCTCCTCGTATTTTTCGGACTGCTTGTTCATAGAGGTTAACGTACTGTCGTGCGCTCGTCCCCCAACTGAAGTCAGTGGTCATGGCGCGGTGCTGCATGCGCCGCCATGCGTCGGGGCGCTCGTGATAGGTGCGGATCGCCCAGTGCAGCGTCCCGCTGACTGCATCGGGCGTCTCCCATTGGAAGACGAAGCCTGTGCCGTGGTCGGCGTTGTGGTTGTCGTAGTTCTGCACAGTGTCGGCAAGGCCGCCCGTCTCGCGCACGACCGGCAACGACCCATAGCGCATGGCGAGCATCTGGCCGATGCCGCACGGCTCAAAGTGGCTGGGCATGAGGAACAGGTCCGAGCCGCCGTAAATGCGCTGCGCGAGCACCGCGTTGTAATCGAGGTAGACGCGCACCTGCTGCGGGAAGTCGTCCGCAAGGTGGCGGGCGGCTTGTTCGATGGCGGGTTCACCCGTTCCGAGCAGGACGAACTGGGCGTTGTGCTGCGCCAGCACGCGCCGCAGCCCCGGGAAGGCAAAGTCGAAGCCTTTTTGGGCGGCCAAGCGCGACACGACACCGATGAGCGGCACATCCTCGCGCACAGGCAAGCCGAGCTGCTCTTGCAGGGCGCGTTTGTTGGCGGGGCGCTGCTGGGCGAAGGTGTGGGCGTCAAAAGGCTGCACGAGGTTCGGGTCAGTGGCTGGGTTCCACAGCTCGACGTCGATCCCGTTGAGGATGCCCATGAGGTCGCCGCGCCGATAGTGCATCAAATCGGCCAGCTCATAGCCCGCCCAACGGTGCTGCACTTCCAGCGCGTAACGCGGGCTGACGGTGTTGATCTTGTCGGCGGTGGCGAGGCCGATGCCCAGCATGTTGTCGTGCAGCCCGAAGCGGTGGATGAGATCCCAATCGCGCGCGGGGATGCCCGCCTCGTAGAGGAACCCCCCCATGTAGTTGCCCATATAGGCGATGTTGTGCACGGTCGTCACGGTGGCGATGCTGCGCCATTCCTGCTTCCAACGGTTGATGCCGATCAAAAACGGCAGCAGTGCGGTGTGCCAATCGTTGACGTGGACGACATCCGGCAGCCAGCCCTCGCGTTGGCTCAGCTCATAGATGGTGGCCATCACCGTCTGATTGAACCAGATGAAGCGCCGCGCGTCCCAGTCCCAGTGGGTGTAGACGCTGCGCTCGCCCCCGATGTAGGGGTAACCTTGAAGCAGGTAGAACGGCACGTCGTTGTGAGTGCAGGCGTAAACGCGGACGTCAGTAACGCCGCCGCGGTGATAAAACGGGAAGGTGAAGGCAAGGCCGATGTGATGGTCGTGATGGTTGATGAACCCATAGCCAGGCAGAATAACGCGCGCATCGACGCCGTTCGATCGCAGTGCAGCAGGCAGAGACCCCACAACGTCTGCCAGCCCGCCCACTTTGGCGAAGGGAACTGCCTCTGCGCTGGCGATTAAAACTCTCATAACCCTATCCTGTATTGGGTAACAGGCACAACAGATGCCGCTGTCTCATTGGAGAGTATACCCACGGCGGAGTCGCCGCGCCACCACCAAGCAGGCCGGACGCCTAGATTCAAGCCCCGACGCGGTCACGGCACGCCGTGCCCTTACTGGGCGCGGAACAGGCGATAGTCGATAGTCGGGAAGAGGCTGTCGATGGCGTTGAATTGGTCGGCGGCTGCCACATCAGGCGCGTCGTTGAACAGGCTGTCTGCCAGCCGATTGAAGCGCTCGAGGTGTTGGTTAAAGCGCTGGATGGCGTACTCGCGGGCTTGGCCGGTCGTCACGAGGAAGGGCCAATCGCTGCTTTGAAGCAGCAGCAGCTCACGGGCGGCTTGGTTGAGCACGCGCCGCTCGTCGGCAGTGGGGTGACTAAAACGCGCGACGAGGTCTTCCATCCGCCCCTCAGATTCGTGGATCGGGTCCCACATCCAATGAGTTTCGTGGTTGTCCCATGTGAAATGCTTGCCGCCCGCGCCCCACGAGCTTTCCGGCAGGGCGAGCGTCTCTTGGGGCGGGTTGGCGGCGAGGTATTCACTGGCCGTCATGAGTTCAATGTCTCCTGCGTTGGTGAAGTAAGTGAGCACCTGCGCCAGCCAGTTGACGCCTTCAAACCACCAATGGCCGAACAGCTCGGTGTCGTAGTTGGACGCGACGAGGCCGGGCCGCCCATGGGTGCGAGCGTACTCGCGCAGCAGGTCGCCCACGAGGTGCACGAAGTGCTCAGCGTGCTGATCCACCTTGCAAGCTGCCCAGTCGGGGTGGTAGAGGTCTTTGTGCGCCAAATCGACGCGATCCCCCGTGACGCGCCAATACTGCAAGCCGCTCGTGCCGGCCCGCTTGTGGAACTCGCGGTAGTCGAAGTCCCCCGGGTAGCCGATCTCGCCGCTCCACACTTGGTGGCCAGTGATGGGGTTGCGCCCGATGACGGCCACACCGGACGACGCGCCGTGGGCATCCGCCACCCAATAAGGCTGATAAGTGGTGGCGCTGCGCTGCGTCGTGGTCTCGCACTGTGGCACGTCGTAGCGGCGGCGCACCGCACCATAGGGGCCGATCACGTCGCCGGTGGTGACACCGACCGGCCGCCCGCCGGTGATGGTGTGCGCGTCGCTGAAGAAGAGCTGAACCCCCTCTGCTTTGAGGAAGTCCTCCAGCCCACGGCGCAGCGTGCCCGTCTCGTCCTGAAAGGCGGGGCGGTAGGCACACTCTGGCAGCCAGAAGGTGCGCGGCTTCTGGCCGAAGAGGCGCTCATGGGTGTCAATGCCGATCCGAACCTGTGCGAAGATTGAGCTGTCGCGCGCGAGCAGCGGCAGGTAAGCGTGCGTCGCCGCGCTGGCCATGATCTCGATGTAGCCCGCGTCTTGAAGGTGGCGGAACGCCCCGATCAAGTCGCGCTGGAAGCGCTCGTGAAAGGACGTCTTGACCTGCTGATACCAGTCGTGATACCAGCGCGCGAGCGCCGCCACGTAGGGCTGTGGCTCTTCGACCATTTCGACCGGCAGGGCCGGACTGCCCGCGAGGCGGTTCATCTGCTCACGGATGGCGACCTCGTCTTGGTTGATCGCGTCCAGCGGGTGGCCGTAGCTCGTCATCGTAGAGCCGGGGGCGAAGATGTCGACGTCGCGCGCAGCGGCGGCGATGCGCATGTCGAGGTATTCATCCAGATGATCGAGCACCAGCGGATCGGCAAGCTGCTCTGCGAGGGTAGGCGTGAGGCCAATCGTAAGGCGGTAGTGCAGCCCTTTTTCTTTAAGATCGTAGAGCGCGTTCAACAGTGGGATGTAAGTTTCAGTGGCAGCCTCGTGAATCCATTCCTCACCGTGGGGCCAGCGCCCAGCCAGCCGCGCAAACGGCAGATGGCTGTGCAGCACGAACATGAAAGCACCTTGTTTGCTCAACCCAACATCCCTTTAAAAAATCACTGAACGCCTTTTCGCATTCTAATCGCGGCCTCAAAGTGCGACAAGGGATTAATCGGCCATGAGGGCGGGCTGCTGATAGAGCGGCAGCAAAAAGCGGAACTGGCTGCCCTTGCCCACCTCAGAGCGCAGCCGCAAGCTGCCACCGTGGGCCTCGGCCACGCTGCGCGCCACGTACAGCCCCTGCCGCCAGTCCGTATGATTGGGTCGCGCTGGTGCGATCCCTGGAAACCTTTGCTAACTGGCAACAAC
>DAOUBS010000015.1:0-6937 GCA_034432435.1 Anaerolineae bacterium | reverse complement strand
ACCCGATTGACGCAGCAGGCAACGTCGGCAGCGCCGTCATACGTGATAGCTATGTGGACTTTAGACTATCCCCGGCGGCGGATGCACTGCTGCTAAGCTCCACTGCTGGCATCCGACCACGGTTGGACTGGACGCCAGTGATAGGCATGACAACCTACTACCTTGACCTTGCCAACAACCCTTTCTTTGATGGAGGCATCACCCATACGCTTGAGGCCAATCACTACACCATCACCCGCTTCGACGTTGAAGCCTTGTATCCTCTCATGGGGGATGTGCTGCGCCCCGGCGCAGTCATCTTCTGGCGCGTTCGCCTGCCCAATCAGCCAAGCGGTTACACGCCACCACGCGCCCTCTTTGTCGTTGACGGGGCGCTCTCCGCGCCGCGCATCAGCACTCCAGCCGATAGAGCGCACTTCAATCAAGCGCCGTCGTTTCTAGTTGAATCTTCCTTGTTGTCCCTCGCTAGTTCGCGCGTTGATGTGGAGATACAGGTCAGCCCTTCATTCCAGTTCCCACCCCATGCGACACTGATCACAATTGGCCTGTACGATGCAAATCCCATCCCGTTGAATCAAGACCTCGCCCCTTCTGCGGGCACAACGTATTTTTGGCGGGCGCGTTTCATCTATCATACCGCTTCCAGTGAGATCACATCCCCCTTCAGCGCGCCGCGCAGCTTTGTTTATGACACACAGCCCCCCGTGTTTGTGCCCATTCCAACCGTTCGAGCACAAAATCTACGTCCCGCTTTGAGCTTTCCCGCGGCGACTGGCGCAGTCCACTACACCGTGAGCCAACTTCAGGATAGCACGCCGGTTGTCATCAGCCCCACGTCGCTGACTGTGCCGCGCTTTACGCCACTCACAGACCTCAAAATCGGCCAAAACGTGTTGACCGTGCGGGCATTTGATGCGGCGGGGAACAGCGCTGACACTACTTTTACTGTTCAGGTTGACATCGCCCAATCGCCTCCCCCCAGCGCGTCCGCGCGCAGCCCTGTTACCTTCCGTTGGGCGACCCAACCCGGCCACACACAATACACCTTCCAAATTGCGACCGATCCAACTTTCACCGAGCTGCTGCCCAGCTCAACGACCGTCAGCGGCAACTTGTACACGGTCACGCTTCAGCCGGGCGTGTTCTACTGGCGTGTGTTCCCAACTGGAGCTGCACTTAGCGATGACCTGCCGTCTCGTGCGCTGTACGTCAGCGCGTCGCCCCTCTCACGGGCAACACTCGGCCTCGTCGCCGCAGATAACACCTTGAACATCGCAGAGCACGCAGCGGGCGACGTGCTGCTGAGCTGTCAAGGCGCGCAGCCAGAACACACGCCCATGCTGCACGCAGTCCCGTATCAAGTCGAACTAGCTGCAAACGCTGCTTTCAATCAAAACGTACAGCGCGTGCCGGTGGTGTGCGATGGCCTGCCCCATGCACAGCTTCCCGCAGACGAGCTTGTCAGCAGACCGTTTGTGCGCGTGCGCACGACCTATCATGACGGGCTAGTTCTAACTAGCCCCACGCAGCGCATCACCGTTGATTTGACGCCGCCATCTGTCCCCGCGCCGCTTTATCCTAGCGCGGCCATGCGTATTACAACGCCGCTGCCAACTCTCCGATGGCAGGCCAGCGCTGGCGTGCACCCTCGTAACGGCTACCGCGTCGAGTTCTTTGAGCCGACTCATGCCGATCCTTTCCGCGTCGTGTCTGCCAGCGCACCCGAACTCCTCACGAGTCGGCTGCCTGCGTCGATGTTCCCGCCGCTGCCACAATCACCTATCGAGTGGCGCATTGTCGCCGTTGATTCAGCCGGCAACGAGAGCGTCAGCCCGCGCCTACCGTTCACGATTCACCTCGGCAGCAGCCCAGCCCATGACGCTTATCTCAGCACAACCCTGCCGCAGTTTGTCTTTGAGCGTTATCCGTGGCACACGGGCACATATCAGGTCATCATTGCGAGCGATTCAACCTTTAGCACGCTGCACAGTCAGCACGAAATTGCTTGCAGTTCCACCCCTTGTCGGTTCACCCTGCCGAGCGGCAGCGCGCTCAGCCGCGGGGCAGATTACTACTGGGTCGTTCTGCCCAGCACCATTCCATTCGATTCGGCAGCGGTCGGCGCAGCGGCCCATTTCTACGTGCTTGCTGAGGCCGATTTGATCTCTGCGCCCGCGCTGGAACTCGTTGAGAGCGACGCTGATCAACTGCTGAACGCGGCGCAGGCCAGCGACGGTCTCACGTTTGCGTGGCAAGCCCCCGCTGGGCTGGTCAGCGTGCAAGTGGTGGGTTATGAGCTGCAAGTCAGCCGTTCCATCACCTTTCAACCTCTCACTGCATCGCACCAAACGACCGACGCAGCGCCCAGCGCAACGCTGCCGGTCACGTGGCCAGATGGCAAGTACTTCTGGCGCGTGCGCGCCCTGCTCGACCGAGGCGGGCACTCGCCTTATAGCGCAGTCGGGACGTTTACGCTAGATCGCACCCCGCCCACAGCGCCGATGATCACCTTCCCGCTCGGCGGCACACTGACCACTACCCAGCCGCGCCTTACGTGGCGGCCCATCCCAAGCGCGACCGCCTACGAAGGCACGATCAACGACGTGCCTTTCACAACCGTCAACACACAACACACGGCAGCGCTGTCACAAGGCAAGCACACGCTAACACTGCGCGCCGTCGATCAAGCGGGCAACCTCAGCGCTGCCAGCCAAACCACATGGGAGATCAACCTATCACAGCTTCCACCTCATCGGGCAGTGCGCCAACAGACGAGCGCCACCCAGCCGATTGAGTTCGCATGGGCTGTGCCAGTTGGATACACTGGCAGCTACACGCTCTACCTAGACACCGACGGCGACTTCACCACCGTCGACAGCGCCGAGGGGCAGCCCCTGACGCCAATCACTGCCACCACTAACCGCGTTCAACTGCCACATCTGCCAGAGGGCATCTATCGCTGGTGGGTCGGCGTAGGCGATGAGCCGCTGCCTAGCTCGCTCACGCCGTTCACGTTCGCCCAAACGCGCGCTGGCGTGCCTGCCCCACTGTTGACCCCAGTCGCCGGGGATGACCGCCTCAACGCCGCCGAGTATCCGGATGCTGTGTTCACGTGGACCGCCCCGCCAGGGGCAGCGTGGCAGCCAGTGCGCTACACGTTTGAACTGTCGAACAGTTCGACCTTCAGCCGCGTGCTGCACCGCACAACCAGCGACACGCCAGCATTCAGCGCCAGCGCGTTGGCCGTTGTGGATGGAACCTACTCTTGGCGAGTGCGCGCGCTGTATCCGTATGGGTTTGAGCGTGTCAGCCCGCCTAGAACGATTGTCATCGACCGAGCAGGGCCGCCCAGCGCCCCGCAGCTCATCAGTCCGGTGGCCCATTGGGTGTTCGCTGGAACACAGCCATCTTTTAGTTGGTCAAGCCCACCTACTTCAGCCTATTTTCGACTGGACATCCTAGCTGAGGACGGCGTATCGCTGGTGCGCAGTTACATCGTTACCAGTCCACGTCTGAGCGTTCCAACGAGCGCGCTACTGCCAGCAGGCACGTATCTGTGGCGGGTGCAGGCCTATGATGACGCAGGGAACACCTCGCCGCTGTCGGTACTGCGGCGGGTGCGCGTCACGAATTAAGGCAGTGCGCACCTTGTGAGTGAAAGGCTCTTTGACATGCGCTTCCCATCTGATCAATTCGTCCTTGGCGTAAATTACTGGCCACGCCGCAAAGCGATGTACTGGTGGTCAAACTTTGACCTCGCTGAAGTAGACGAGGAGTTTCGACTCATCGCCGATTTGGGGCTGAACGTCGTTCGGATTTTTCTGCTGTGGGACGACTGGCAGCCGACGCCAGACGCTGTCAGCGCGGACTGCCTGCGCCACTTTGGGCAGGTGTGCGATGTCGCCGCGTCGTATGGGTTAGGGCTGGACGTCACATGCTTCACCGGCCACATGAGCGGCCCGAACTGGTCGCCCCGCTGGCTGCTGGACGACGCCGCGCCGCCCGCCTCACCTCACATGAGACAGGTGATCAGCAGCGGCCAGATCGTGCCTAGCTTATACCGCAACATGTTCCACGATCCGCAGGCGCTGACCGCCAGTCGCCTGCTGCTCGAAACCGTCGTGCGCGAGTATCACAACCACGATGCGATCTGGATGTGGAACCTCGGCAACGAGCCGGATTTGTTCGCCCATCCTCATACGGCTGAAGCAGGTCGTGCGTGGGTGCGCGAGATGGTCGCGCTCATTCGCAGCATCGACCCCGAGCATCCCATCACCTGCGGCTTGCACGTCGCCAGCCTGCTAGAAGACAACGGCCTGCGCGTGCACGATGTCTACGCTGAAACCGATGTCGCCGTCATGCATGGCTACCCGATGTACATCCCGTGGGCGCGACACAACCTTGACCCCGACTTTGTGCCGTTCACGTGTGCACTGGTCAGCGCCTTGTGTGGCAAGCCCTGCCTCGCAGAAGAATGGGGCGGCTGCACTGCGCCCGCTGGCCGCGACAGCGAAACGTGGGAGTGGATCAGCTATGGCGGCCAACCGCGCACCCAGTTCATGGCCAGCGAGCGCGCCCTTGCGGAGTACGTTGAAGCCGTGCTGCCGCGCTTGCAGCAGGTAGGAGCCACGGGCGCGATGCTGTGGTGCTTCGCGGATTATCACGAATCGTTATGGGGTCGCCCCCCCTGTGACCCTCACGGGGCCACCCATGAGCGCCACTTCGGATTAGTACGCCCTAATGGCACACTCAAACCGCACGCGGAGGTCATCCGCCGCTTCGCTCAGACCCAGCCAAGAGTCCTGCCGGCTGAGCGCAAGGTGACGCTGCCCATCTCTCCCGTCGAGTACTACACCGCACCCGCAGACTACGCGCAGGCGCTTTATCATGCTTACTGTGAGATGTATAACCTATTCTAAGAACTAGCGTGCATACATAACCTGAAAAAATTACGTCTCGCGTCACGCGCTGGCATCTGCTATGCTGCAATGCGCAATGAAAGCTGTGCCAATGCGAACAAACGATTGAAACAAGAACAGACCTCGCGCATCGCAGCCATTGACGCCATCCGCACGGGTGTGATCCTGCTCAACAGCTTTGGCAACCTCTACCGCGACAGCCGATTGATCTTCACCAAGCACCCCCCCGATCTCGCCTACCTCTTCAGCTATCTGGCGCTGGCCTGCCTGCTGCTGGGGGGCTATCACCTTCTTCGTAGATACATTCCTTCCCCAATGCAGCGCGTTCTGCCGCAGCAGCGTCAGAACGCGCTCATCTTCTACGTGCTGCATCCGAAGGTGTTGGATACGCTCTACCTAGTGGTCGAGCACATCACCAACCGCCCATTTGTGCTGTCGATGCTGCTAGCCGTCTTGAGCATCCCGCCCCTACTGCTAGCCTGCTTGCTCTACGCGCGGCTGCGCCAGCGCCACCCCACCAGCATCCTGCGATACTTATAAACCGTAGGGCAGGCGTTAGTTGCCCGTTCTTCTCATTCAAATAAAATACGATTAGCAACTGTCATATCATGCAGTGAAAGAGGTAGCTTGTCATGGATCGACGCGCGCTGCTCGTCATTGGTGGGGTTGTAGTGCTTGCGATCTTGGTTCTCTTGGTTGCGCCTGGTTTGAACCCACCCGCTCAAACGACTCCGACAGTCACCGACGCACCAACGCAGCCACCCATCACTGAAACGCCCCAGCCCCCCACGCCATCCCCTAGCCCTGCCGCTGCCAGCCTAACGCTGGAAGCCGCACCGAACAATACCTTCATCACGCTGACGTGGCCGCCCGTTGAGGGCGCAGCGGGCTATCAACTCTTCCGAGACGGCGCAGAGCGCCCGCTCAACGCTGAACTGATCAACGACACGCGCTATCAAGACATCGGCCTCACCAACGGCAGAACCTATCGCTATCAAGTCGTCGCCGTCGGTGCGGACGGGGCTACCCTTGCGCAGTCTGAAATCGTCGAAGCTGTGCCCACATCTCGCCCATAAATCACAAAAAGGTTGGCTATGCCCTACAAAAATTTGCTCAGAAAAGTGATCTTGGGTTTATTCATCACGGTGATCGGCGGCTCGCCCTTGTTGGCTTTCGCCAAAGCACAGCTTGTGCCCGCGCGCTCCCTGTTCGCCAACTCGCCTACCTATCAGGTACTCTTCAGCGGTTTGATCTTTCAGGCTATCCAGCAGGCGCTGCCGCCCGACTTACAAGCCGAATTGGTGAGCTATGAAGCCACCCTGCGCGACACCGAACAGACCAATGAGATGGTGCGCGGTGAAGGCACATGGCGCGTGACTGTGCGCTACGCGCAAAACGCCAGCGCTCAGCTCGACACGCTGCGCGGGGAGGCCTCGTTCAGCGTTGCGCTGCTGGAGGATGGCGGCCGAGGCAGCACTATTACCATGAGCGGAACGTTGAGCGGAGATGTGTCATCCATGACGTTCGACGCGCAGGTAGTCGGCAGCTATGCCGTTGGAGTTGACTATACGCAAACGTCAACGTTCGACGTCTCGCTGAACTACATGGGGAGATCGTATCCCGCCCGCGTTGAACGTGTCGAGCGCCGTTCAAGCCCCGCGTTCGACGTGGAAGAACGGCTCACCACGAACACCATCACCCAAGCTGAACAGACGAACCAGCTCACAAACCGCATCGTCACCCGCTACATTGACCGCGAAAACAGCGAAGTTTGGATCGAAACGACCGCCAGCGGCGAACAAACAGTAGCTCTGAACGCCCATTTGTGGACATCAATTGTCCCAAACGTGGGCTTTGAATACGCCATCACGGACTACACGCTGACGATCGACAGCGAAACAGCCGCCCGCCTTGCCGAGCCGAGCACGCTCAGCTTCAACGCGGACGGCGTGCAGGGCAGTCTCGTGTTTGTCGATGAGACTGGTGAGCGTTTCAGCGTCGAGGGAGCGCTGCTGACA
>DAOUBS010000014.1:0-5267 GCA_034432435.1 Anaerolineae bacterium | reverse complement strand
TCGTCACATAACCTTGACCGAACGCGGCGTTGTAGGTGTCGCCCGTTGACCAGTTTTCGCCGTAGTTGCGGCGCTTCCAGTCTGGATCAGGCATGCGACCGGCGTTCTCAAACGGCAGCTCGACACCCGTGATGGAGCCGATGCCAGTGGCGGTGGCATAGCGGAACAGCCCGTCGATGCCTAGCCCGCCTGGGCGCAGCACGGCGGGGTTGATGTTGGCGTTGCCGCCGCCCACTTGGTAGTAGTAGACGTCGCAGCTCCACGCGATGGCCTGAATGTGGTTGACGGGGCCGTGACCGCTGCGCAGCCAGCAGACAAAGCGCTGCGAAGCGGCCGGGTCGTTGGGCGCGTAGCGGTTCTCTAGGATAAGCTGGCCTTCATCGCGCAGTTGGGTGGCCGGGTTGATGACGTTCTCTTCTTCGACGCCCGCTGAGACGATCAATTTCCACACGCTGCCGGGCGGGTAAAGGCCTTTGATGGCGTTGTTGACCAGCGGGCGGGCGGGGTCTTCGATGATGTCGAGGTAGTATTGCACGTCGATGTTGCGGGCGAAGCGCGTGTTGTCATAGGTCGGGATGCTCACCATTGCAAGGATTTCGCCGGTCATCGGGTTCATAGCGATGGCGACCCCCTGCGTGCTGAGGCCTTTGTCTGCCGGGGCGGGGTTTTCGTTGCGGAACTGAATCCAGCGCAGCAGGGACTGCTCGGCGACGATCTGCAAATCGCTGTCGAGGGTGAGGCGCACGCTCTGGCCGGGGACGGGTTCGATCTGGCCGATGACGCGCTGTACTTCGCCGGCCACGTCCACCTCACGGAGCTGCTGGCCGCGCGTCCCACCGAGGCGGTTCTCTAGGTAACGCTCGATCCCTTCATAGCCGATGCGGTCAAACGCCGGGTTGTAGCCTTGTTCGCGCAGGGCTTCGGCCTCTGCCTCGCCGATAGGCCCCATGTAGCCGACGATGTGAGCCGTCACGGCGCCGGTGGGGTACTCGCGCACGCCGACCGTCTCGATACCCACGCCCGGCATGTAAATTCGTTCTTCTAGGATTTGCATCATGACGCGCTGCGGGATATCCGTTGCAATTGTCACTGGACGGAAGGGGGCAATGCCCGCGCCTTCTTGGACGAGTTCTTCGATGCTGCGCACGCGCCGCGTGCCCGCTGCGGCGGCGATCTGCGCGGTGGGCGGCACGCCGACCAGCGCGGACAGGCGCGTGAAGATGTCTACGCGGGCTTGATCGTTGCTCGGCAGCTCAGCGGGGACAATCGTCACGTTGTAGGCGGGCACGTTGAAGGCAAGGCGCACGTCGTTTCGGTCGCGGATCGCGCCACGCGCCGCTGCCAGCGGCAGTGCCTTGAAGCGGTTGCCGTCTGCAAGGTCATCGTAAAAATCGTGTTCCAGCACTTGAAGCTGATACAAGCGCAGGCTGAACACGCAGAACACCGCGAACACCACCGCTTGAAAGAAGGTGAGCCGCCAGCCCTGAAAGGGAAATAAACGGTTCTTCATCGGACGAACTCCGGCGCACTAGGGACTGATGCCGTAGCTACGGCGTGGGCGTGTGAGTTGGTGAAGCCAGCGTACCAGCACATACACGGGCAGCGCAAGCGCGATCTGATAAGCCATTGTTGGCAGTAGAAAATAGCGGATGGTCGGGATGAGGTCAATCGGGTAGCCGACGAGGCCCAACCCAATGAACAAGACGACTTGAGCAAGCAGGCTGGCCACCACCACCACCGCAAAGTACAGCAGGATTGACAGCCCCTCAAACTGCTGATCGAGCAGTTTGAGCGCGAAGATCGCCAGCACAAGCGGCAGGATGGACGTGCCGAGTGGCGCGATGGACATCAAATCTTGCAGCAGCCCGCCCACGAAGGCCCACGTGAAGGCCTCGCGCCAATCCGCATCCAGCGCCCACGCGACCACTACGAGCAGAACGAGGTTGGGTTGGCCGCTGAAGAAACGGATGTAAGGGAAAACGCTGGATTGTAGGGCGACCAGCACGATCAGCAGCATCAGCAGCAGGGCAGAGCGTACCACTGCTCACTCCAATCGCAAATCAGCGGCTTCGAAATTCGTCACCACCAGCACCAGCTCAAGGCGGTTGAAGTCGATCAAGCTGGTGAGTTGCGCTTCTTGAGACAGCTCAAACTCGAAGCTTTGGCGGCTGGTCACTTGGCCGATGACGATGTTCGGGGGGAAGTTGCCGCCCAACCCAGAGGTGAACACCAAATCACCGATGATGATCGGCGCGTCTACGGGAATGTACCGCATGACGAGGTTACCCGTCAGCAGGCCGCGGCCTTCAACGGAGCCTTCGGCGCGGCTGGTTTGCAAGCGCCCACTGACGAAGCTGTTTTGATCGGTGATGAGCTGCACGCGGGCGGCGTTGGCGGTCACGTCGAAGATGCGCCCGACCAGCCCCAGTTCGGTGACGACGGGCATGCCGGTGCGCACCCCGTCGCGTGTGCCTTTGTTGATGAGGATGGCGCGGATCAAGCCCTGCTGATCGACCCCGAGCACGTCAGCCGCGATGAACTGCATGTCGCGGTTGGCGGTAGTGTAATTGAGCAGTTGCGCAAGGCGCTCATAATCGGCGGCGATCTCGCGCAGTTGGACGACTTCACCAGTGAGGGCGGCCAGTTGGCGCTCAAGGTCGCGGTTGCGCTGGCGCAGGCTTTCAACATCGTACAGCTCATTGCCAGCCGCCATGACAGCGTTGCCCCCCCGCGTGAATACCCCCGTGAGCGCGAATAGCGGGGCGGCAGCAATCCCCTGCACGCCGCTCAGCAGCCCGCTCAGGCTCAAAATCAACAGGGCGCTGGCCAGCGACATGCTGATGATGAAGTAGACCAGTGGGTTTTGGCGACGCATAACACTCTCCAAATACTGCCAGCGTTGGGGCTGGCCGCTTTGGCGGGCATTATAGCACTAGCGCAAGGGGGGATTAATGGCGGGTGCTGCCGCGCTCCGGTCCGACGAGGAGACGACGCAGGTTGTTATAATCTTCGAGGATGCGCCCTGCGCCGCGCGCCACGCAGGTGAGCGGGTCATTGGCGCAGTAGGCGCGGATGTTGACCTCGTCGGTGATGCGCTGGTCAAGGCCGCGGATTTGCGCGCCCCCGCCTGCCAGCATGATGCCGCTCTCCATCAAGTCAGCCACCAGCTCGGGCGGCGTGCTGTCGAGCGCGTCTTTGACTGTGTCGATGATGATGTTGATCGAGCCGCTGATGGCGTCGCGGATTTCAATGGAGCTGACCTCCACGCTGTCGGGCAGGCCGGTCGTGAGGTTACGCCCCTTGACGTGGATCGTGCGTTCCTGTGGCAGCGGGTAGGCTGAGCCGATATCCATCTTGACGCGCTCGGCGGTTGGCTCGCCGATGAGCAAGTTGTGCTTCTGGCGCATGTACTGGACGATGTCCTCGTCCATTTCGTCCCCAGCGACGCGGATCGACCGGCTGATGACCACCCCGCCCAGCGAGAACAGCGCCACCTCGGTTGTGCCGCCGCCGATGTCCACGACCATGCTGCCGCGCGTTTCGAGGACGGGCAGGCCGCCGCCGATGGCAGCTGCAACGGGTTCTTCGATCAAGTGGGCTTCGCGCGCGCCGGCGTCCAGCGTCGCTTCGATCACCGCGCGCTTTTCGACCTCGGTCACGCCAGCAGGGATGCCCACGACGACGCGTGGGCGTGGGATGGGAACCCACGTTTGCTCGTGCGCCTTGCGGATGAGATAATCGAGCATCCGCGCGGTGACGTCGTACTCGCTGATGACCCCATCGCGCAGCGGGCGCACGATGAGGATGTCACGCGGGTTTTTGCTCCACATTTCTTTGGCGCGCTGGCCGACTTCAATTGGCTGGCGTGTGCGCTTGTCGAGGGCGACAAATGAAGGCTCGTTGATGACGATGCCTTTCCCGCGAACGTATACAAGGGTATATGCCGTGCCCAGATCGATCCCGATGTCTAGGGAGAACAACCCAAAAAAGTAATCGATCGGACTTAGCACAAACAACTCCCACGTCGGTTCATGATAATGGCTGCCTGCATAGGGAATGCAGTGCGGGGTTACAGGCTAGCAGTAACCGAAGCATTATAGCAAGGTTTAGATGGTAAAAAAAAGAAGAATCACATGCAACAAACAATGCTCACTCAAGATTTAACTCAAGCGGTCCTAGCAGAGTTCGATAGAAATGACGAACGGTTCGTGCTGGCTGTCAGCGGCGGGCGGGACAGTATGGCGCTGCTGCACGCGGTGGCGCATCACGTGCCGCGCGCGCGTGAACGGGTGTGTGTGGCCACTTTTGACCACGGCATCCGCCCAGAAGCCGCGGCAGAAGTGGCCTTTGTGCAGGCGTGGTGTGCGCAGCATGGCATCCGCTGCGACGTGGGGGCCGGCAATGCGCCCGCGCTGGTTGCCAGCGGCGGCAACTTAGAGGCAGCGGCGCGCGAGCTGCGCTATGCGTTTTTGGCGCGGGTGGCCGCGGAGTGGGGCGCAGCGCTCATCGTGACGGCGCATCATGCCGACGATCAAGCTGAGACGGTGCTGATGCACGTGCTGCGCGGGGCATCGCTCAACGGGTTGAAAGGGATGCGCGTGCGCTCACCACATCCGCAGCAGCCACAGCTGACGCTGCTGCGGCCTCTGCTGCGTGTGCCGCGCAGCGCCATCAATGCCTATGTGCAGGCCCACAACGTCCCACACGTCGAGGACGGCAGCAACGCAGACACAGACTATACCCGCAGCTACTTAAGACAGACCGTGATGCCGTTGTTGGCGCAGATCAACCCACAGCTCACAGCGGCGTTGGCGCGCTTGTCACAGTTGGCGCAAGATGAACTCCCAATAGTTGAAGCTGCCTTTCAGCGCGACGTGCTCTCGAAGGTCACACAACGCGCGACGTGCTGGCACATGCCTCTGAGTGAGTTCAAGCATCTGCCGACAGCGTTTCAGCGGCGGTTTGTTCAGCAAGCATATCGTGCCCTGACTGGCAAGGCCTTAACGTTCGAAGACGTGGAGCGCGCGCGCGCCGTCTTTCAGCGGCGTTGCACGTCAGGGGTGCTGCGGCTGACAGGTGGCGTGGAGGTGCGCGTTGTTAGAATATACGGTGATCTTCACGCTTTGATCGGCGAACTGCCGGATGTGTGGTGGCGGCTCAGACCAGATCAGCAAGAGGTGGTGACCATTGGGCAATCGATACTGCTCGCCAATGGGCAGTTGACGGTGCAGCGCTCAGCCGATCATCGCGGCCATCTGCACGTGCCA
>DAOUBS010000013.1:0-6530 GCA_034432435.1 Anaerolineae bacterium | reverse complement strand
AGTCCGTCAATTTGAAGCTCAGCACAACGCCACGCTGCAAATCCTGCAAGCCGGCGACGCGGGCACAATGATCAACCAAGCGATCTTGACGCGCAGCAATCCGCTGGCGGATGTGCTGTTTGGTGTGGACAACACCTTCTTGGGGCGTGCGCTAGAAGCTAATCTGTTTGAGCCGTATGAGTCACCTTTGCTGGAACTGTTGGATGAGAGCGTGATTGACACAACCATCACGCAGGTGACGCCAGTGAGCTATGGTGATGTCTGCATCAACTACGACATCGCTTACTTTGAGTCGCGTGATTTGGCGCTGCCGTCAACGCTAGAGGATTTAACGTCTGAGGCTTACCGTGGCTTGTTTGTCACCACGAACCCGGCCACGTCTTCGCCGGGCCTGTCGTTCTTGCTCACGACTGTAGCCTACTTTGGCGAGGAAGGTGAGTATACCTATCTGGACTACTGGCGTGATTTAGTCGCCAATGATACGTTGATCGTCGATGGGTGGGAGACGGCCTACTTCGGCTTCTTCAGTGGAGCGGTTGAGGGCGCAGAGTATCCCCTCGTGTTGAGCTACGCCAGCAGCCCGCCCTTTACCGTTGACGAAACTGGAGAGAGCGCCGCGACCGGCAGCATCGTGGCGGATGGCATGTGCTTCCGTCAGATTGAGTACATCGGCGTGCTTAACGGCGCAGCCAACCCTGAACTGGCACGCGCATTTGTCGACTTCATGCTGTCAGAGGAAGTGCAGGCAAGCCTACCTGACACGATGTATGTCGTCCCCGCGCGGCGCGATGTTGAGCTGCCAGAGTTGTTCGCTCGTTTTGCGCAAATTCCCGAGAACCCTGTGGTGATGTCGCCTGAGCTGATCCAAGAGCGGCGCGAAATTTGGCTGAGCGAGTGGCTGCGCGCGATTGGGGGCTAGGGATGCGTTCGTGGGCGCTGCTTGCAGCGCCGTTGGTATTTCTGGGCGTGTTCTTCGCGCTTCCAGTCGTCAACCTTGTTGTGTACAGCTTCACGGAGGCAGCCGGGCACACTGCGCTGCCTCCGCTGGGCACAATTGTCCGCGTGGTGTTGTTCACTTTGGGCCAAGCGCTGCTGTCAACGCTGTTGACGATAGGCTTGGCGCTGCCGGTGGCGTATGTTTTTGTGCGGTATCAATTCTTTGGGCGGCGCTTGCTGCTCTCGCTGGCGAGCCTGCCGTTCGTTCTGCCAACAGTGGTTGTGGCGATTGCATTTCGCGCGCTGCTAGGGCGAACGGGTGTGGTGAACGCTGTGCTTCAGCAGGCGTTTGGCTTTGAGCAGCCGCTCCTACAGGTAGATCAATCCCTTGCTCTGATTTTGCTAGCGCACATTTTTTTCAACCTCGCGCTGGTCGTGCGGATGGTTACCGGCTATTGGGTGAACCTATCCCCGCGGCTGGAGGAAGCCGGGCACGTGCTGGGGGCGGGCGGCTGGCGCTTGTGGCTGCACGTTCGCTGGCCGCTCTTGCGACCGGTCATTACAGCAGCGGCACTGCTTGTGTTCATCTACACCTTCACCAGCTTCGGGGTCGTGTTGATCTTGGGCGGCTTGTCCTTTGCGACGCTTGAAGTGCAGATTTACTTCTACGCCATGAGCTTGTTCAACTTGCCGGGCGCGGCGATCTTGAGCTTGGTTCAGCTCAGCGTGCTGGCGCTGAGCATGGTCGTCTACCTGAGGCTGCGCCGAAGCCTCGTGATCGATTTGGTGCAGGCGTCCGTCACAGGCCGACCGGTTCGCGCTTGGCGCGATCGGCTGCTCGTGGGGGGTGTTTGTGGCGCTCTGGTGGCGTTTCTAGGCGGGCCGCTGCTTGCTTTGGTGTGGCTTTCGCTCACCTTTGGCATGAGCGTCCCCAGCCTGCGTTACTATGAGCTGCTGCTGGTAAATCCCGCGTCTGTGTTGTTCACCTCACCGTGGATGTCGATTGTGTACTCGCTGACGTTTGGGCTGATGACGGTCACATTGGCGCTGATCATAGGTGGGCTGGCAGTGTGGGGACTGAGGCAGCTTAGGCGCTCCTCTGCAGTGGTAGACTGGCTCCTCATGCTGCCGATGGGGGTGAGCGCGGTGACGTTGGGCTTTGGCTATCTGTTGACCTTCAATTCGCCGCCACTGCTGTTGCTTGGGTCGTGGGTCTTGATCCCTATCGCCCACACGATGGCGGCTCTGCCATTGGTGATCCGTGTGCTGCTGCCGGTTGTGCTCGCGGTGAACGCCCAACTGCTTGAGGCGGCGCAGATGTTGGGGGCTGGTGCGTGGCAGCGTCTGCGGTTTGTGTGGTTGCCGCTCGTAAGCCGTGGATTTGCGTTGGCGGCTGTGTTTGCCTTCAACGTGAGCTTAGGCGAGTTTGGCGCGTCGGCCTTTATTGTTCGACCGAACATCGCCACCATTCCAACGACGATCTTTCGGCTGCTGGGCCAACCGCGACCTGATCAATACGGCCAAGCGCTAGCGATGAGCGTGATCTTGCTGCTTGTTTGTTTACTGAGCTTTTTAGCGATCGAGCGTCTGCGTGATTTCGGCGGGGGAGAGTACTGATTTGTTGGAACTTCGCGGCATCTCGCTGGTAATCGACGGAACAATCATCCTTCATGACGTCTCAGCGCAGTTAAAACAGGGCCAGATATACTGCTTGCTGGGGCCAAGCGGTAGCGGCAAGACAAGCATTTTGAGAATCATCGCCGGGCTTGAGCGAGCGTACACAGGGCAGGTTGTGTGGAATGGGCGCATCATCGACGCGCTGGACGCCCAAGCGCGTGGCTTTGGGATGATGTTCCAAGATTTCGCGCTGTTTCCTCATCTGAACGTGCTTGAAAACGTCGCCTTTGCGCTCAAAATGCGCGGTGTGCCCAAGATGACGCGGGACAGCGCGGCTCAGCGCTTGCTAGCGCAAGTGGGCTTGGGTGCTTTGGCACAGCGTGGGATTCATCAACTTTCGGGTGGAGAACGCCAGCGCGTGGCACTGGTGCGCAGCTTGGCGCATCAGCCGCCGCTGCTGATGCTGGATGAACCGTTGGGGTCACTCGATGCAAGGCTGCGGCATCAACTAGGGCTGGAGCTGCGTCATCATCTGCGACAGGCAGGCGTGCTGACGCTGTATGTGACACACGACCAGAGCGAAGCTTTCATGTTAGCAGACTCAATAATCGTGATGGCGCATGGCCGTATTGTTCAGATGGATACGCCCCGTCAGTTGTACTTTCGACCGCGTACACGGTATGTGTGTGAGTTTTTAGGGATCAACAACGTCGTTCCGTCGGAACTCGTCAGCAGGGGAGGGCAATGGGTTTGTCTACATCCGTCGGGGCTACAGATCGAATCGAATGGCCGATTTGAGGGCGTGGTGAATGATGTCATATTCGAGGGTGAGCAGACGAGTATCACTGTGAATTGGTGCGGTCAGCCTCTGCGTTGGCGAGTGCCTTCTGCCGCATTCGTGCCTGCGACAGGGGATACGGTGCGATTCGACGTGCAAGAAGATGCCGTCATCGCCCTAGAGGAATAAAACAAAGGCCCCCTGTGGGAGCCTGTTTGGTTAGATGTCAAGGTTCTTGACGGCGCGCGCGTTGCTCTGAATGAACTTACGCCGCGGCGGCACGGCGTTGCCCATCAACATGTCGAACACTTTATCCGCTTCTGCGGCGTCGTCGATGGTAACTTGCAGCAACGTCCGCGTTTCGGGGTTCATGGTGGTCTCCCAAAGTTGTTCGGGGTTCATCTCACCTAAGCCTTTGTAGCGCTGAACGCCGACTTTGGCCGGGTCCTTGCCCCATTCTTTGAGCGCGCGCTCGAGCAGTTGGGCATCGTTCAGCCCCGCTTGTGGGTAGATGTAGCGATGTTCTTTGCCGGCTTTTAGCAGGTAAATCGGGGGCTGTGCGATGTAGAGGTGGCCGCCTTGCACGAGTGGATGCATGTGGCGGTAGAAGAACGTCAACAACAGAGTGCGGATGTGGCTGCCGTCTACGTCGGCGTCTGTCATGATGATCACACGACCGTAGCGCAGTTTTTCGAGGTTAAAATCCTCGTGGATGCCCGTGCCGAGGGCGGCAATGAGCGCTTTGATCTCATTGCTGTCGAGCATTTTGTCAAGGCTGGCGCGTTCGGTGTTGAGGATCTTCCCGCGCAGCGGCAGGATGGCTTGGAAGTGACGATCACGGCCTTGTTTGGCGCTGCCGCCGGCGCTGTCGCCCTCTACGATGTAGATTTCTGCTGATTCGCCGATGGTCGAACAGTCGGCTAGTTTGCCCGGCAGGGTAGAGCTTTCCAGCAAGCTGGGGCCGCTGCGGACGAGGTCGCGGGCTTTTTTGGCGGCTTCGCGTGCGCGCTTGCTGGTCATACACTTCTCAATGATCTTACGTGCTTCTTTAGGGTTCAGCTCTAAGAATTCGTTGAAGGCCTCAGATGTCACTTGTGATACAGCGCTCTGCACCTCTGGGTTGAGGAGTTTGACCTTCGTTTGGCTCTCAAATGAAGGATTGCTGATCTTGACGCTGACGATGGCGGTGATACCTTCAAGCGTGTCGTTCCCGCTGAAGTTTTGGTCTTTCTCTTTCAAGAAGCCGGCACGGCGCGCGTAGCGGTTGATTGTCGCGGTAATGGCGGAACGCATACCCGTTAGGTGCGTGCCACCGTCCGAAGTGGCAATGGTGTTGGCGAATGCCATCTCGCTGATGTTGGACGAATCGTTGTATTGGAAGGCAACCTCGACTCCTACGGTGCTAGTATTTTTGCCTTCAGGCGTCACCTCGATCACTCGATCCGCGTAGACGGGGTCATGGAGGGTGCGACGATAGCGATTCTGATAGCGCACGAACGATTGCAGCCCGCCTTCAAAGTAAAATGTAACTTCTTTGGGGAAGGGCGTTACGCGCTCGTCGCGCAGTGTGATCCATACCTTGCGCGTAACAAAAGCCATCTCTCGGAAGCGGCTCATGAGTATGTCATAGTTGAATGGGTTACGATCCATGATCGTATAATCGGGCATGAAAGTGATGGTGGTTCCCGTTGGCTCGTTTTCTTCCAACGGGCGAACTTTTTCGACAGGCGTTTTGGGGACCCCACGCCGATGTACTTGCCGCCAAAGATAGCCATCACGGTAGACTTCAGCGATCAACTCACTGGCGAGCGCGTTTACTGCCGTCAAGCCAACGCCGTGCAACCCACCACTTACTTTGTAGGCGTTGTTGTCAAACTTGCCGCTGGAGCCGGTCTTGGTCAAGATGAGTTCCAGCGCTGACTTGCCTGTCTGTTTTTGAATGCCAACTGGAATGCCTACGCCATTGTCTGAGATGGAGACCATCCCATCCGCGCGGAGTACGACTAAGATACGGTCACAGCGACCAGCGAGCGCCTCATCGATTGAGTTGTCGACGACTTCATAGATGAGATGGTGAAGCGCACGGCTGTCTGTGCCGCCGACATACATGCCCGGGCGCTTGCGAATATGATCGATGCCCTCCAGCAGCTTGATGTCGTCTTCGGTGTAACGCACCTGCTGTGGAGATTTGTCGATGTCACTCATAAGATCAGATGTCCTCTGCTGCTGGTGGCTGCAAATGGATGCAGAATAGAATTGCTTACGTATGGTCTTTACGTCTTTTATTCTAGCATGCCAAAGCTAGGTAAGCAACGGCGATTGGTAGAACAGATTTTCTATCCGTACCACCTTGACAGAGTCTCGAACCGTTGACTACACTCATATCGTGAGCTCCCGTAGCTCAGAGGACAGAGCAGCCGCCTTCTAAGCGGACGGTCGCGGGTTCGAATCCCTCCGGGAGCGTTGTTTTATTTACGATTATGTGATCAGTTGGTTGTATGCTTGCTGTAATATTTGCGGCATTGTTTGTCTGTTATTCGTCAAAGCTTCATTGACTCGCTGATAGTGCGCCACTGCCTCACTGCGCCGACCAAGCCGAGCGTAGAGTTCAATTAGTTTCAAATGTGGTAGAGGGTCATCGAAGGCCTCATTGATGGCCATCTCGTACTGGCGGATAGCCATCTCAAAGCGTTCGCGGCTAATCCAGTAGTCTGCTACTTGCATTAACGCCTCGACGTAGCCAACACGATAGGCGCTGCGTCGCTCTTGTACCCATTTTTCATCGTGGCCATGGAGGAACGGGCCCCCGTACAACTCAACGGCGCGCTTCCATGCGTCAATCGGTTGTTCGGTGTTGGGGTTGCGCCCCTCGGTGAGCGCCTCAACGAACTCAAACGCATCGTAATAGACGGGAATCGCAGGGTTGATCTGGTAGTGCACATCTGCGTGTACGAGGATGTCATAGCCAATGGCCTTGTGTAGGCGTCGCTTCGTGACATGAAAGACATTCACCGCTTGATCGGTGTCGAGGGTTGGCCAGAAGGCATAGCAGATCTCGCTGCGGGTGACAACGGGGCGATCCAGCGCAAAAAAAAGCAGCAAGCGCGGTAAGTGACCTTCCCAATCTTCGATGATTTCATCATTCACATAAACATGGCCCGGGCCAAGAGTCTTCGCTTGGATTACATAGGGAGGGGTG
>DAOUBS010000012.1:0-34244 GCA_034432435.1 Anaerolineae bacterium | reverse complement strand
CCGACGGCGGCTTCCGTCTGCATCAGGCGGTAGATGGCGTCTACTATGTCGTGGACGTTGCCGAAGCAGCGCTGCTGCTGGCCGTCGCCGTAAACTTGGATCGGGCGGTTGAGCAGCGCCGCCTGCACGAAGCGCGGCAGCACCATCCCGTACTGGCCGCTCTGGCGCGGGCCGACTGTGTTGAACAAGCGAAAGAGCACCACGGGCAGCCCCGTCTCGTGGTAATAGGCCAGCGCGAGGAACTCATCCACCATCTTGCTGGCGGCGTAGCTCCAGCGGTTCTTGCTCGTTGGCCCTAACAGGCTGTCGTCGTCCTCGCGGAAGGGGAAGCTGACGCCTTTGCCGTAGACCTCGCTCGTGGAGGCGATGAGGATCTTGCGCCGATAGCGTCGCGCGGTCTTGAGCAGCGTCTCCGTCCCGCCGATGTTGACCTCAATCGTGTTGATCGGCTCGTTGATGATCTTCTCCACGCCGACCATCGCCGCTAGGTGCACGATCACGTCGCATTCGCTCACCAGTCGATCGATCACGTGGATGTTGCGAATGTCCTCAATGGCGTAGCGAAAGTGACGATGGTTGACGATGCCCTCGATGTTGGCAAAACGCCCCGTGCTGAGGTTATCGATGATCGTTACTTGGTGGCCGTGCCGCAGCAGGTACTCTGACAGGTGGCTGCCGACGAATCCCGCGCCGCCGGTGATTAAAACGTGCATGTTGTCTCCGTGGGTCATGTCGATGCGGTCACAGGGTGTGCAAGGCTGGGCAAGGTTTGCTCGTCCAGCTCGGCGATGAAGTGCGCCAGCCAGCGGCCCGCGCGCTCGATGTCTTTCGGGTTCAGCGTCTCGTTGACGGAGTGCATGTTGCGAATCGGGATGCTGAGCAGCGCCGTCGGGATGCCCTCGAGCGCCGTCTGGATCGACCATGCATCTGTGCCGCTGCGCGAGGGGATCACGTCCACTTGATACTTGATCTCGTGGCGTTTGGCGGTGTCGATCAAGCGGTCATAGAGCTTGGGGTGGAAGTTCAGCCCAAGCCCGATGGCTGGCCCGCCGCCCATCTCGCTGGCGCTGTCTTGTGGGACGCCGTTCTGCGCGGCAAAAGTCACATCCAGCGCGATGGCGATGTCCGGCGCGATGTGCTGGGCCGCGGTCAGCGCGCCGTAAAGGCCGTTCTCCTCCTGCACGGTAGCCACTGCGTAGACGTCCCACGTGTGGTTGAGGGCTTGCAAGCAGCGCAGCGTCTCGCTCATCACCGCCACGCAGGCGCGGTCGTCAAACGCCTTGCCACAGACTAACCCATTGAGCAGCTCGCGCATCGGCGCGTCTGGCGTGATGATCGCCCCAACGCGCACAAGCTCTACAACCTCTTCATGGGGCAGTCCCACGTCCACCACGAGTTGATCGAGCGCGGGGTATTGGCCGCGCGCGTCAGCCGTCAGCAAGTGGGGTGGCGTGGCAGCCACCACGCCCTTGAGCGGGCGCGCGCCGTGCACAATCACCGGCTGCGCTAGCTGCAAGCGCGCATCGATCCCGGCAACCCCGCTGACAAATAAGAAGCCGTCCACGATGTCGCGGACGATCATCCCGATCTCGTCCATATGGGCGGCCAACATGACCTTGCCCTGACCAGCGCCGCGCTTGATCCCGATGTAGCTGCCCAGCCCGTCGCGGTCGCTCGCGTCGATCCACGGCTGCCACGTCTCGGCCAGCAGCGCGGCGATGGGCGCTTCATAGCCGCTGACAGCGTGCGCCTCTGAAAGCGCCTTGAGGTGCGTCTTGAGTTCGTACACAGGTGTAATCCTGTCCTTTTAGTGGGTACGTTGTACGATATTATAGCATCCCTGCCTTGAACTGTCGTATGGCAGAGACGCAGCGTGCTGTGCTTGTGACCCCACCCCCCAAGCTCCCGCAGGGGGCGCGCCGTGCCCACACAGATGAACCAACGGACAGCGCCTGCCCCATCCGCAGGTATCTTTTGTCAGACTTTCGTTATAGAGCTTGCCTAGACTTAATGGTATGCTTAGAGGCAAATGAACCATCGGGAGACCCTGCAACCATGGAAGCACCCAAGAACACGCCGTCCAGCGCGCTGAACTACGCCTTTGTGGCGATTGTCTTTTTGGCGGTGGGCATCGTCATCGGCTTGAACATCGAATCTAGCGCCATCAGCCGCGCGGACGTAGATGAGGTTGTGCGCGCGGCGCTGGCCGATACGCGCGTCCAGATCGACGACACAGCCATTCAAGCCGCTATTAGCGGCATCAGCCTTGCGGTGGCCAGCGGCAGCAGTGGCAGTGTTGACGCGGCGGCGCTCTCGCAGGCCGTCACGGAAGCGCTGGCGCAGCAAGCCCGCGATGAAGCCCAACGCGAGCGCCTGAAGATGGTGGATGATGACCCCTTCCTCGGCTCAGAGGATGCGCCCATCGTCATGGTCGAGTTCAGCGCGTATGCCTGTCCCTTCTGCGGTCGTCACTTCCAGCAGACGCTCGGCCCGCTGCTGGAAAACTACGGCCAGTACATCCGCTACGTCTACCGCGACTTCCCAGTGATTCGGCAGGAAGTGTCTTTCCCCGCGGCGATGGCGGCCCAATGCGCCTTTGAGCAGGACAAGTTCTGGGAGTTCCATGATCTGCTGTTCCAGAATCAGAGCGAGCTAGGCCGTGACCTGTTCATGCGCATCGGGCGTGAGATTGGGCTGGAGATGGAGGTGTTCACCGCGTGTGTGGACGAAAACCGCTACGAGAACGAAGTGCTGGATGACTACTACGCGGGCGACGCGCTGGGCATCACCGGCACGCCTTCGTTTTACATCAACGGCCAAATCGTCAGCGGGGCGCTGCCCTATGAGCGCTTTGAGCGCATCATCCTGGCAGAACTGAACAAACTGGGCATTACCCCCGGAAACTAGATGAGCCGGCCTCCCCACCCCGCCGAAGAACCGGCTCTCGTCCTCTCCACCTCTGCGTTGGTGATCGCGGCCGTGGCAGCAGTGTTCTTCGCGGTGGGGGTAATCGTCGGCGTGCTGCTGACGCGCAGCAGCGCGCCCGACGCCCAAACCATCGAGCTGATCGTGCGGCGCGCGCTGGCCGATGTGACGCTAGAGCGCCCCACGGCGGATCGCTTTGCGCTGGTGGGGGATGCGCCCTCGCTCGGCCCAGCAGATGCGCCGGTCGTGATCGTCGAGTTCAGCGCTTACGGCTGCCCGTACTGCAAGCGCTTCCACGATGAGACGCTGCCGAGCATCCTTGAGAACTACGGTGACGTCGTGCGCTACGTCTACCGCGACATGCCGACCGTCAACCCGCAGGTCTCATTCACGGCGGCGATGGCGGCGCGCTGCGCCCGCGATCAAGGCAAGTTCTGGGAGTATCACAGCGCTATCTTCGCCCATCAAGCCGACCTGAGCGAGGAACGGCTGCGCGGCCTCGCCGCTGAGCTAGCGCTGGACGTGGCGGCCTTCGACGAGTGCCTGAGCAGTCGCCGCCACTACGACGCGGTCAACGCGGATTTTTTGGAGGGGGCGCTGGCGGGCGTCTCAACGACGCCCAACTTTTTCATCAACGGCACGCTCTACACGGGCGCGCAGCCCTTCAGCTTCTTTCAAGAGGTGATCGAGCGCGAGCTGTTCAAAGCCGGCGTGCGCCGGGCAAACTAGCCGCGCTCGGCATGTGTCAAGCCCCTACCATCACATCGACATAGGCCGTGGTGTTCAACGGCCAGCTTGGCAGCGGCTCAATGCTCAAGTCACTGGGCAAGCCCACCTGCAAGCGGAAGTGCCCGGCGGAGGCGATCATGGCGGCGTTGTCGGTGCAGAGGTTGAGCGGCGGGTAGCGCACGGGCAGCTCTGAGGCCTCGCGCATGCGCGCCCGCAGCGTCTGGTTGGCGCTCACGCCGCCTGCAATGAAGATCTCGGTTGCGCCGTGCGCTTTGGCGGCGCGCACCGTCTTCTCGACTAGAATATCCGCCACGGCCTGCTGGAAGCTAGCGGCAGCGTCGGCGATGCTCACATCGCTGCGCAGCTGGGCGCGCCGTTCTTCCCCTTTCATCCGTCCTGCGCGCGCGCTGGCGCTGGGCTGGACGCTCACCTCGCGCATGACGGCGGTCTTGAGGCCGCTGAAGCTGAAGTCGTAGCTGTCGTCGCGTTTGGCGCGCGGGAAGGCGAAAGCCGTCGGGTTGCCGGTCTGCGCGGCGCGCTCGATGTTCGGCCCACCCGGAAACGGCAGGTTCAGCAGCCGCCCCACCTTGTCGAACGCCTCGCCCGCCGCGTCGTCGACGGTCCCGCCCAAACGCTCATACTCGCCGTGACCGCGCATCAAGATCAAGTCGCTGTGGCCGCCGCTGACGATCAAGACCAGCACGGGGAAGGTCACCTCACGAAAGGGCTGAACGCACCACAGCGAGTAGATGTGCCCCTCAAGATGGTGGATGCCCAGCAGTGGCTTGCCGCTTATCAGCGCGAGGCCTTTCGCGTAGTTCATCCCCACCAGCAGCGAGCCAACCAGCCCGGGGCCGCGCGTGACGGCAATCGCGTCCACCTGCTCGATGCGCACGTCTGCCGCGGCCAGCGCCTGCTCCACCACGGGATGAATGGCCTCCACGTGGGCGCGCGACGCCAACTCAGGGAACACGCCGCCGTGTTCGGCGTGCAGTTCTAGCTGACTGGCGACGACGTTCGACAAGATGAACTGGCCATCGCGGACGACCGCCGCCGCTGTCTCATCGCACGAGGTCTCGATGCCGAGGATCAAGGTCATGAGAAGGCCTTTCGTTAATTCGCTATTCGCGCACCAGCAATTCGCTATTCGCTCACCAGCGCAAGGGCAAGGTCAACTGTCGGGGCGATCAGCACCATGCGGCCATTGCTGCACAGGGCGGTTATCGCGTCGGCAAAGCAGCCGCTGGCGTCCGCTGCCACCCCAAAGCGCGACTCGCCGTAGGCGTTAATCGCCGCTTGGAACTCGGCTAGGTCGTCGGGCGTGTCCCACTCCAGCCGCAGCATGGCCGCCATGCGCCCGTCACGGTGCTGGTAGATGTGGAAAGCGTCGCCGCCCCAACCCACCGCCGCGGACGCGGCTTGTGTCGCGGTCAGCTCTTGCGCCAAGAACTCGCGCAGGTAGAACTGGCCGAAAACGCCCCTGTCCATTAAGCGCCACCCCTCGCCGAGCTTGGCCGCGCTGTCAATCAAGCGCACTTCAGCGCCCACCTCGCCGCTGAAGTACTTCTCGGGGTGCAGGATTTGCTCGGTGGTGATGGGCGGGTTGCTGAACGCCGTGTTGACCGCCTCCCAGCCGCCGACGTTGAAGAGCGCGCGCACGAATGCCTCGCCCTCGGTGTAGGGGAAGAGCAGTTCGCTGGCGATGATGTCCGGGATGCCGGGCGGCAGCGTCAGGTTGCCTGCTTGCAGCCCGCCCAACAGCAGCCCTGTTAGCGTGCCGACTGGGTTGCGCTGCGCTGCGTAGACGGCGTATTCGTTCATCACCAGCGTTGCGTCGCCTTCCACCAGCGCCAAGCGCGCCAACTGCTCATCTTGGTTGTCGAGCGTTTGCATCGCCGTCAGGTAGGCGTTGAGGTCAAAGGTGGCGTCTTGCAGCGCGTGGACGTACTCATGCACGAATACGATCTGCTCGATAATCGGCAGGCGATCCCCTAGTGGCCGCCCAGAAAGGATGACAACATTCATCTCTTTCGTCTCGGTGTCGTAGAAGCCACCCACTTGGCTGCTGTAGAACTCGGTCAGCAGCCCCAACAGGTCGGTGTCGGCCGGCATCCAGCCGAAGGCGGCGTAGAAGCGCAGCGCTCGATCTAGCGTGTCCTGTGCGAGGCCGATCTCGAGCTGTCGTTCAAGATAGTCGCGCAGCTCGGCGCGGTTCGGGAAGTGCAGCGGTAGCGGCTCTGGCAGGGTGAGGCCGCGGCGCGACTCGGCAAAGGCGCTCAACTCGGCAATGTGAGCGTCAAAAGCGGGGCTGACCTCCACCGCGATCTGCTGAGCGCTGAGGGTCATGCTCCACGTCAGCACGGCGATAAAAGCGAACAGGCGCAGGCGCATCGGTTCATCCTTGAGGTTGTGAGCGTGTATGAGTGCATTATAGCCGTTGTGGAACGAAAAGGGTCAAGGCAAACCTTGACCCTCGCAGGGCAAACACATCAGATGCCTGATCGGATCCTTAGGCAAGCGTGGCGTGCCGTGCACGGGTTACGCCTCTGGCTGAGATGGCTGGTTCTGTTTGGCGAGGAAGGCGGCCCGCTCGTCTTCGGTGATGTCGTCAATGCTCAGCTCGATGTGCTTGCGGTCAACGTCCATGCCGACGATCTTCACAATCACGCGGTCACCTTCTTTGAACATATCGCGCGGGGTGGCCTTGAGCGAGGCCATGCGCGTGGCGTGCACCAACCCCTGAGCGCCGCTCTCTGACGCGACGAACACGCCAAAATCTACGACGTTCGTCACGACGCCCTCGAACAGGTCGCCACCGCGGTACTGCGCGGTAAACGTCTCCCATGGGTCGGGCAGGGTGGCCTTGCGGTTCAAGGCGATGCGCTCGCGCTCCACGTCGACCGCGTCGATGCGCACCGTCAGCTCATCGCCGATAGAGACGACGTCTGAGGGGTGCGTCACATGGCGGTGGTCAAGGTTGCTGATGTGCACCATGCCGTCCACGCCACCGATGTCCACGAACACGCCAAAATCCGTGATGTTGACCACGCGCCCCGTCACCACCGAGCCGACCTTCAGCTCAGACAGGCGCTCGCTGCGGGTGGCGCGGCGGGCAGCGCGCTCAGACATGATCAGGCGGTTGCGCTCGGCTTCCACTTGGATCACCTTCAACTGTAAGACGCGCCCCACCATGCTGTCCTTGATTTCCTTCACGCGGCCCTCGCGCGAGGTCGGCGTGACACTCTCGATGTGCGAGTTCGGGATGAAGCCGACAAGGCGGCCAAACTGCACCAGCATTCCGCCCTTGTTGCTGTCGATGACGACGCCTTCGGTCACTTGGTCGGTCTCCATCAGCTCTTGCGCGCGCCGCCAGTCCTCGCGTTCCAGCGCCTTGTTGAGCGACACGACCAGGTCGCCGTCCTCAGTGTCGGGGTACATGACGTACACCTGCACCTCATCGCCGGGCTTGAGCGATTCAACATAGCTGCGATCCAGACGGTCAAGGTCAGCGCGGCGCACCACCGCGTCACGCTTCAGCCCCACGTCTACGATGATCTCGTCGCGGTGTGCAGCAATCACCGTTGCCGACAAAATTTGTCCCCGCGTTGGCTCAGCATAGGCATACTGATCCAACAAATCCGCAAAGTTTTCTGACTTTCCATTTGTTGTCATCGCTTGTCCTTACAGTAAAGTCACACTAAGCTAGCTTCTCCACCCAGCCAGCACGTAGGGTTATCCCGCTTATCATTTTAGTTTAGTTTAGTAATGGATTTATTACAGAATCACAAGCAGGATATTAGAATCAGCCGATGCTATAATGCGCCCCGATGAAACAGCTTGGGAGTGTGGTATGTCGCTGGTGGTCGGACAGAACTTGAGCAAGGTCTACGGTGGCGATGAAGTATTCAGCGGGGTGAGCGTCGAAGTGCCGCACAAGGCTCGGATTGCGCTGGTTGGCCCCAACGGGGCCGGCAAGACGACGCTCATCAGCCTGCTCATCGGCCTTGAGACCCCGACTGAGGGCACGGTCAGCGTGGCTAAAAACGCGCGCATTGCCTACCTGCCGCAGCGGCCTGAGATGGCTGGCAGCCACACCCTCTGGGAGGAGCAGCTCCGTGCGGTGGCCGATCTGCGCCAGATGGAAGCAGAACTGGCCGACTTGGCCGCGCAGATGGCTGATCCCGCCACCCACGACGCGGCGGCGGAACGCTACAGCCAACTTGCGCCGGAGTTCGAGCGGCGCGGCGGCTACACCTACGAGACGCGCATCCGCATGGTGCTAGACGGCGTCGGCTTCCGTCCAGAGAACTATCACACCCCGCTCACGCAGCTTTCCGGCGGCCAAAAGACGCGCGCCATGCTGGCGCGGCTGCTGCTCGAAGCGCCTGATCTGCTCGTCCTCGACGAGCCGACGAACCACCTCGACATCGCCGCCGTCGAATGGCTGGAGAGCTTCCTCAACAGCTTTGAGGGCGCGGTGCTGGTCATCAGCCACGACCGCTACTTCATCGACCACGTGGCCACCACGATCTGGGAATTGGAGTTCGGCGTGCTCGAAACCTACCGCGGCAACTACAGCGCCTACTTGACGCAGCGCGACGAACGCCGCGAACGCCTGCAAAAAGAGTTCGAGGCGCAGCAGGCCTTCATCGCTAAAGAGATGGACTACATCCGCAAGCACATGGGGTCACGCTGGACGGCGCAGGCCAAAGGCCGCCTGAAGAAGCTAGAGACGATGAAGAAGCGCGGCAAGATTATCGAGCGCGGCCCGCAAGAGCGCCGCACGATGCGCTTGCAGATGGCCACCGCCAACCGCAGCGGCGACAAGGTGATCGAGACGTTCGGGCTGGCGGTGGGCTACGCTGACGACCCGCTGCCCCTGTTGCGCGTGCCGGATGTCACGGTCTTTCGCGGCGAGACGGTCGCCGTGATCGGCCCCAACGGCGCGGGCAAGAGCACCTTGCTCAAGACGATCCTCGGCCAACTGCCTGCCCTCAGCGGCCACGTTAAGCTTGGCGCGAGTGTCAAGGTTGGCTACTTTGCCCAAGCCCATGAAACGCTCGACCCGCGCAGCACTTTGATCGACGCTATCACCAGCGTCCGTCCCATGTCGCAAAGCGACGCGCGCAATTTGCTCGGCGCGTATCTCTTCAGCGGCGACGACGTGTTCCGCACCGTGGACACGCTCAGCGGCGGCGAGCGCGGGCGCGTGGCGCTGGCGCGGCTGGCGCTGATGGACGCCAACCTGCTGCTGCTCGACGAGCCGACGAACCACCTCGACATCGATAGCCAAGAGATTCTGCAAGCGGTGATTGAAGACTTTGATGGGACGGTGCTGCTCATCAGCCACGACCGCTACTTGATCGCGCGGCTGGCCACGCAAATCTGGGCGGTTTCGACCACGCCCACCGCAGACGCGCAGGCCACGCTGGAGGTGTTCGATGGGACGTATGATGAGTTCGACAGCGCGCGCAGCGCCCGCCAACTCAACAAACCCGCGGAGGCCAGCCCCGCGCGCCGTATTGCCGCGCCCATCCCTGATAAGAAGAACGGCCTAAGCGCCTACCAGCGCAAGCGCCGCCTTGAAGAGCTAGAGGCGCGCATCAGCGCGCTCGAAGCCGAGCAGAAGCAGCTTGAACGCGCCCTCGCGCAGGCCAGCGCCGTCGGCGACGCCCTGCGTGCGCACGATCTGGGGCAGCGCTTCGTCGAAATTGAACAGACGCTGGAAGAAGCGGTTGAAGAGTGGAGCTTGCTGGCGGAGTAAGGGCGCTATGCCATCGGCTTGACCGCGACGATCCGGGCGGTGTCGCGTGTCTCCTCGTCGTGGAGCAGCCGCCAGCCGGCGAAATACCCGCGCAGCTCGCCGCGGTTGAGCAAAAACGCGCGGTTGAAGTTGGGGACGGTCTCCAGATAGCCCACGTGGAACGTCTCGTAAATCACGCGCCCGCCCGGGCGCACCGCCCGCGCAATCTTTGGGAAGAGATCCCGCCGCAGATAGCGAAACACGCAGATCAGGTCATACGACTCTGGCTCAAGCTGGAGAGTATCGACGTCGGTTTGTAAGAGGTTGACGTTGCGCAGGTTGCGCAGGGTCAGCTCGACGCGCGCCCGGTTGAGCGCCACGCGGCTGATGTCCATCACGTCGACAGTGTAGCCCTGCTCGGCCAGCCACAGCCCGTTCTGGCCGAGGCCGCCGCACAAGTCCAGCGCGCGCAGCTCCCCCGACGGGGGCGGCGCAGCTTGCAGCAGCAGCGGGTCCGGGTCGGGGTACGGGTCGCGCGCCCGCGATCGAAAGTGTGTGTCCCAGCGCACGCGGTCGTCAGCGCTCATGATCCGCCCTGATACTGCGGCAGCGCAAAGCCGAATGTGCTGCCCTTGCCGTACTCGCTTTCGAAGAGCACGCGCCCACGATGCCGCTCAACAATGCTCTTGACGAGGTGAAGCCCCAGCCCGGTTCCTTCGATCTGGCGCGCTTCGGGCATCGGCGCGCGATAGAACGCGGTGAACAACTGCGACTGCATCGCCTCGGGGATGCCATAGCCAGTGTCCTTCACCTTTAACACGACTTCTTGCCCCTCGACATACAAGCAGAGCGTGACCGTGCCGCCTGCGGGCGTGTACTTGAGCGCGTTGCTCAGCAAGTTGGCGATGGCCTCTTGAATCTGGAAGACGTCACCCTCCACCTTGAAGGCTTGATCCTCCGCAATATCCGCGACGAGCTGCACATCTTTCTGCCGCGCCAGGCTTTGATGCTCTCGCAGCACGCGCATCGCCACCTGCCGCAGGTTGATCACTTCATTTAGGGCGTCTTCGGCCATCTGCTGGATGCGATCAAGCGAGAGGATGCCCTCGATCATGTGCTGCATGCGGTCAGCTGCGTGGGCGATCTCGTCCAAGTAGCTCACCTGCTCAGGGGTGAAAGACGCGCCAGCGGCCTGTTGAAGCAGCTGCAGGTAGCCGCGCATGCCCGTCAGCGGGCTTTTGAGGTCATGGCTGGCGATGCGGATCATGTCCGTTTTGATTTGTTCAAGGCGGCGCACTTTGCTGTAGAGGCGCTGCATCTCGCGCAGTTGCGACTCAACCAGCTCGTACAGCTGGGCGTTTTGCAGTACAGCTGCCGCGCGCAGCGTCATCTGCTCGATGTTGGCGATCTGGCGTGGGGTGAACGGCGCTACCGCCTCCATCAAGATCGCCCCGCTCATGCGATCCATCGTGATGATGGGCATCGCCAGCACGTAACAGCGGGTAGTTGTGGTGAGCGCCGTCGGTGGGATGTCATAATCACGCTGGACAGGGTAGGAAGTCGCTTGCAGTTCGGCCAGGATCGACTGCCATTGATCGGCTGGCTTCAAAATCGACGTGCCGCGCGCATAGGCCAGCGTGAGCGTGTCGCCGCTGAACAAGTACGCTGCTGCGTGGGTGGCATGGACGGCTGTGACGAGATACTCAGTGAAGCGCTCCATGACGCTGTTCACGTTCAGGCTGCGGCTCAGGTCGTGTTCAAACGAGCGCAGCATCTCTAGCTCAGCAGTGCGCTCGGTCAAGCTGCGCGTCGTCAGGCGCAGTTCAGTGATATCGCGGATGACGGTCAGTGTTTGATCGTCGTTCACGGCTACAGTGCGCCCCTCAAAGTAGACATCCTTGCCGGAAATCTTAAGGGTGTGCTCATGGGTCTGTGGTTGGTGCGTTTCAAGGGCGCGATCAACGGCGTTCATCAGGCGTTGGTGCGATATCGGTGACAGGTTCAGCTCGTGAACGGTCTGGCCGACGCTCTCGGCGCGGATGGGCCAGTTGATGCCAGCGTGAGCGTGCGCCTCCAAAATAACCCCATCGCGGTTGACGACGAACATCGCGTCGGGCAGCGCATCCAGCAGCGCGCGGCTGCGGCGTTCGGCGTCGATGAGCGCCTGTTCGTTGGCGCGCTGCTGGGTGATGTCGCGCGCCACCACCATCAGATAGATGATTTGGTCTTGCTTGTCGCTTATTGGCACGGTGCGAACTTCAAAGTACTTTTGAGACCACTCATAGATACGCATCAGATTTTCATGGGTGCGTATCGATTCACTATACTGATCTAGCAGGCCTTGCGCGTCCTGTAAGGTCAGCACCTCGGTGATAAGACGGCCTTCAAGATCGCGGGGATTAAAGTGATTAGCGGTGAGCGCTTCGCCTTCGGCCACCAAAATACGCAGATGTTCGTCTAGCACGAACAAGGCTGTGTCGGGCAAGTGACGCGCCAGCAGCCAATAAAAATCGTCCCGGTACGGATGTCGCATAGACGGTTCCGAGCCTTGTGTCGAGGGAGATAGCGAATTAGGCATAAACGCCTCGTCGGAATGAACATTCCAATGACACAATTTGTTCGCATTGTGGCACAAGGTTAGTATTTTCACAAATGAAAAAATATTCTTATATGTCTGTTAACGCCAACAGCCTAGCTGAATGGCTAGGCTGTTAGTTAGCTGCAACGGGCGTGTGTTAGAACTTTTCAGGGTACAGCTCGCGCGCGAGCGCTTCTTCTTGGGCGATGTAACTCTCAAACACTTTCAAGCCGTGCGCCCAGAAGGCTGGATCGGTTAGGTCAACGCCCACTTTGGCGAGCAGCGCCTCCGGATAGTCGCTGTTGCCGTCGGCCAGAAGCTGCTCATACCGCGGGACGAAGTCCGCTCCTTGCTGCTGATAGAGCTGATAGAGCGCCATCACCAACAGTTCGCCAAAGGCATAGGCGTAGACGTAGCCGGGCGTGTGCAAGAAGTGCGGCACGTAGCTCCACCACAGGGCGTAATCGTCGCGCAGGCGCACGCTGTCGCCGAACATCGCCCGCTGCGTCTGCATCCACAGCTCGCTGAAGCGCTCAGTCGTCAGTTCTCCCTCGGTGCGGCGGGCGGTGTGCATGGCCTCTTCAAAGCGGTTCATGCTGATCTGGCGGAAGATGGTGGCGATGTTGTCGTCGACCTTTTGGGCGATCATCGTCAGTTGGGCGGCTTTGCTGCTCTCTTTGCGCATCAGATCGTTAAAGACGACGATCTCGGCGAAGGTGGAGGCCATCTCGGCGGTGGTGAGCGGCGTATACATACTCAGCAGGGTTTGATGCTGCCCGGCAAGGGACATGTGCACGCCGTGGCCCAGTTCATGCGCCAGCGTGCGCACATCGTTGGCCGTCCCGGTGAAGTTGACGAACACCCACGGATGAGTAGACTTCGTGCCGTAGCTGGCGTAGGCTCCGCCGCGCTTGCCGGGCATGGCTGGCGCGTGGATCCACCGCTCATCAAAGAAGCGCGCGGCGATCATAGCCATGCGCGGGCTAAAGCTGCGGAAGGCGTTCAGGCAGATGTCGCGCGCCTGCTCCCATGTGTAGAACTCGCTGCTTTGCGCCAGCATCAGCGGGGCGTAGCGGTCATAGTCGGTCAGCTCGTCGTAGCCTAGCAGCGCGCGCTTTAAGCGATAGTGGCGCGCCACCAGCTCATAGGCGCTGGTCACGGTTTGCACGAGCGCCTCGACAACTTCATCACGGGCTTTGTTGGCCAAATTGCGCGCCTTGATCCACGATGGGTAGCCGCGCAGCCGGTCGTCGCTGGCTTTATCGGCCAGCAGCACGTTGAAGATGTACGTTAGCTCCATCGTGCGCCCTTTGAGGCCTGCCGTCACGGCGTCGGCTGCGGCCTTGCGCACGTCGCGCTCGGGGTCGTGCAAGCGCGCTAGCACGCGCGGCATGGGGGTTTTCGCGCCCATGAAGTCCAGTTCCATGCCGGCCATGATCTGATCGAACAGGCGCGTCCACGCGGACGCCCCCGTGACTGATTTCTCGATCAGCAAGCGCTCTTCTGGCTCGCTCAGTTGATAGGGCTTGTTGGCGCGCCCGGACTCCATGTGATAGCGGTAGGCGGCCATCGCGGGGTCGTCCATGAGGGCGGCGGCTTGCGCGTCGTCCAGCGCATTGAGTTCCAACTCAAAGAACACGAGTTGCTGGTTGATGGCGGCGTACTGTTCTTGCGTCTTTTGAAGGAAGCCGCCCCACGCCGGATCAGTCGAGTGGGTGGTGAAGTTCAGGCTAGCGTAGTTCATCACCTTGCTGACGATGTCGTAGATGCTCTCCAGCGTGCGGTAGGCCTCTGCCAACTCGGCGGCGCTGAGCGTGCTCAGCTTGTTTTTGTAACGCTCTGAAAAAGCTTTCGCCTGTGACTGCGCTAGTTCTACATCGGCTTGAATGCGCGGGTCATCGCGCCCGCTGTACAGGATCGACAGATCCCATACGACCTGCTCCGCGCCTGTCACACGGTCAGAACTGCTCATAACGTGCCCTTTCTCGCTAAAAAAAGTTTTACATGGTAAGTATAAAAGGCCGCGCAACACTCAGCAACGGTCGGCTGAGCTGAACGTTGAGTCGAGCATTCTCTAAGGAGAAGGGGTGGCAGCAGCGCAGCGCTCAAAGCGCTCAATTGATAGGAGCAGCTTTCTGCTTCTCAGCGGCGATCAACGTCAGCGCGTGCTCAAGGTTATCCGCCGTAGCTAAATTGTTGGCGTAGCGCGGAAACAGACGATTGAAAGCGTCTATGACCATGCGCACGCGCGGGTTGAGGGCAACGATGTAAGTCTTGGCACGGTTGGGGTGGCCAGTGTAGGGGTGCTGGCCCAGCCGTTGCATCTCGCGGATGTTGAGCGGTTCAACACGTCGGATTTGTTCCAAGTTGAGGATGAAGTAGAAGGGCTTGTTCGTTTGGTCTGCTAGGGCGACGACTTCATCGAACGCAGCGTTCATTTCTTTATAGTCGATTCTCTCAACTGCTGTGCAGACGATGATCGTCTTTTCCTCGTCATGCCATGCGATATGATAACTCATGACGCGCCTCTCTACCTAAAATACACATCATCAACAATTGATCTAAAAATGATTGTATGAGATTTAGATGAATCGTAAGAAAACCTTAAGTCAAGCAATACGTCACTATAAATTGACGAATAACAAGCATTAATTGATGATTGCTGTTTTTGAAAAGGTTTTATGTTTGTAGAAGTGTGTGACTGCGCAACAGCGCCTGCCAAGCGTGGCCGATGCGTCATGTGCAGGACGCATTTGCAGCGTACAATGAAAGCATGAGACCCTTCCTGAAACGTTACACTCGTTGGTTGATTGCGGGGCTGGCCGCGCTGCTGCTGAGCGCGTCGGCCTTCGCTTACGGCTGGATCTTCGCCGATCTGCCGCCGTTAGACGCGCTGCGCGCCGGCATGGCCCTGCCCAGCACGCGCTTTTATGATCGAAACGGCGTCCTGCTGTTCGACGTGGCCGCGCCGCAGGGCGGGCGCAGTACCCCCCTCACGCTCGACGAGTTCCCCGTGCACTGTGTGAACGCCGTCATCAGCACCGAGGACGCCAACTATTGGTCACACGTGGGGGTTGATCTGGTGGGGGTGGCGCGCGCGCTGTGGATCAACCTGCGCGGCGGCGAGGTGGTCGCCGGCGGCAGCACGATCACCCAGCAGACAGCGCGCCTGCTGCTGCTCGACCCGTTGGGGCAGGGCGAGCGCACGCTTCAGCGCAAACTCAAAGAGATGGCGCTGGCGCTGCAACTGAACGCCGCCCTCAGCAAAGAGGACGTGCTGGCGCTCTACATGAACCAAGTCTACTTGGGCAGCGTGGCCTACGGGTTTGAGGCAGCGGCGCAGGCCTACTTTAGCAAGTCGGCACGCGAGCTGTCGCTGGCGGAGTGCGCGCTGCTGGCGGGCATGATCCAGAACGCGGCGGCCTATCACCCGCTGACGCGCTTCGAGGCGGCCAAAGCCCGTCAACGTGAGGTGCTGCGCCTGATGACCCAAACCGGCGCGATCAGCGCGCAGCAGGCCGAAATCGCCTACGCCGAGCCGCTGCACTTGGCCAGCGTGCCGTTTACGATCCAAGCGCCCCACGCTGTTATGACCGCCTTGCAGATCGTCCAGCGCGACTATGGTGAGGCCATGCGCCGGCAAGGGTTGAACGTGACGCTCACTGTTGACCTCGCGTGGACGCAGCGCGCGCAGGCGATCACCCACCAGCAGCTAGCAGCGCTCAACGCGCCGCGGCTAGGGCAGCCCTCGGCACAGGCAAACAACGCCGCGCTGCTGGCGCTCAACCCCCACACGGGTGAAATCCTGGTGATGTTGGGCAGCCCAGATTACTTCAACCCAGCCATCGACGGCGCGATGAACGCCACGCTCGCCCACCGCCAGCCGGGCAGCACGCTGAAGCCGTTCACCTACGCGCTGGCCATGGACCCGCGCCGCCCCGACCCCTACACGCCCGCGACGATGCTGCTGGACGTTCACACGCCGTTCGTCACCCGCCGCTTAGAGAGCTACGCGCCGGGCAATTATGGGCTGGTGGAAAATGGCCCCGTCAGCCTGCGCGAGGCGCTGGCCTCATCCTACAACATTCCTGCCGTGATCGCGTTGGAGCGGGTGGGCGTGTCAGCACTCGTCAACCTGCTGACGGAAGCGGGCATAGACACGCTCATCGGGCGCGACGCTGATTTGTCCATCACGCTGGGCGGCAATGAGGTCACGCTCTACGACTTGGCGCAGGCCTACGCGATCTTCCCGCGCGGGGGCACGTTTATCGAGCCGACGCTGATTCAGCGCGTGGAAACAAGCGACGGGGTGCTGCTCTATGAGTATCAACCGCCCACGCAGACGCGCCGCGTGCTCGATGAACGCGTGGCCTACCTCATCACTCACATCCTGAGCGACAACGCCGCGCGCCAGCCCGCCTTTGGCGTGGTCAACCCGTTGATGATCGGGCGGCCTGCTGCGGCCAAGACCGGCACAACGACCGACTACCGCGATAATTGGGTGGTGGGCTACACGCCTGATCTGGTGGTGGGGGTGTGGGTGGGCAACGCTGACAATCGCCCGTTGGTCAACGTGACGGGGGTCAGCGGCGCAGGGCCGATCTGGAACCAGTTCATGCGAGCGGTGACGCGCGGCACGCCGCCCCGCAGCTTCCCCGTGCCGGATGGCCTCGTGACCGTCACGGTGTGCGTCCCTAGCGGCCTGCTGCCGACGGCTATCTGCCCGCGCACCCGCGATGAGCTGTTCATCGACGGGACGCAGCCCACCCAGCCAGACACGTGGTATCAGGTCGTCGGGTGGGATCGGCGTACGGGGCAGCCCGCCACCGCCGCTACGCCGCCGGAGGCGCTGCGCCAGCAGGTGATGCTCGCCCTGCCGCCCGAGGCGCGCGATTGGGCGCTGCGTTACGGCATCCCGCAGCCGCCGGAGCAAATCCTTCCCGTCAGCGCTCAAGCGGAGGCGCTGCGCCTTACCTCGCCTGACCCGTACACCGTCTTTCAGCTCTCGTCGCGCCTCACCCGTGAGAGCCAGCAGCTGCGCCTGACGGTCATCGCCCCGCCGCAGACGCAGCAAGTCGACTACGTGCTGAACGGGCAGGTAGTTGCCCGCGCGACGGGCGCCCCGTGGGTGGGCTGGTGGCCACTGGAGGTAGGCGAGCATGCGCTGGTGGCGCGGGCGACGCTGGCGAACGGCCAAACGCTGGAGAGCGCCCCCGTGCCTTTCCGTGTCGTGCTGCCGCCTGCTTCAGGGCGGGGGTGAGAAAACGCCCGCGGCTGAGGCAGACCGCTTGGCATTGGTCGCGGCGAGGTGCTGTGTTACCATTGCGCTTAATGGCAACACACCCCGAAGGACGTATCATGCTCGCCTCCCTCCCGACCCAAGCCACCGACATGCTCGATTACACATGGGCGGACATCGCCCCACACGCTGAGGCCTTCCGCCAGCGCGACATCACCCCCGACACACTTGACAGCTTCCTGCGCGATTTGACCGCGTTCATGCGCTTGGTCGACGAAATGGGCAGCCGTATCTACGTGGCCACGACAGAGAACACGCAAGACGAGGTGGCCAAGCGCCGCTTCATGACGCTCATCCAAGAGATTCAGCCTGAGGTAAGCCGCTTTGAGAACGACATGAACCTCAAGCTGCTTAACAGCGGCCTCGAACCCGCAGATTACTACCCCGTGCTGCGCTCCATCCGCAAGCAGGTCGAGATCTTCCGCGAGGAAAACCTGCCGCTCATCAGCCAAGTGTCTGAGTTAGAGAACCGCTTCAACGAGATCATCGGGGCGCAAACGGTGGAGTTTGACGGCGAAACGCGCACGCTGGTGCAGATGAACCTGCTGCAATTCTCGCCAGATCGCGCCCTGCGCGAGCGCGCCTTCCGCGCAGTGCACGCGCGCCGCCTACAAGACCGCGAGGCGCTCAACGATCTGTGGGTGCAGATGTTCAAGCTGCGCCAGCAGATCGCCCGCAACGCCGGCTTGGACAACTTCCTTGAGTACCAATGGATGAACTACGGTCGCTTCGATTACAGCGTAGAGGACACGCAGCGTTTCCACAAAGCGATTGAACAGGTCGTCGTCCCGGCGGTCAACCGCCTGAACGAGAAGCGCCGCCGCGCGCTGGGCGTGGACGTGCTCAAGCAGTGGGATGTGCTGGTGGACACGTACAACCGTGAGCCGCTCAAGCCCTTCCAGACGGGCGCAGAGCTGACAGCGGGCGTGCAGCGCATCTTCGACGCGATCGATCCAGAGTTGGGCGGCTACTTCCGCATCATGGCCGATGAAGGCTACCTCGACCTTGAGAACCGCCCGAACAAAGCGCCCGGCGGCTACTGCACGTCGTTCAGCCAAGTGCAGCGCTCGTACATTTTCATGAACGCCGTCGGGCTGCACGACGACTTGCAGACGATGCTGCACGAAGGCGGCCACGCCTTCCACAACTTTGAGGCCTTCCATCACCCCTACGTCGGTCAGCATCACGCGCCGATTGAGTTCTGTGAGGTGGCATCAATGGGTATGGAGCTGTTCGCGCAGCCCTATCTGACAGCAGAACGCGGCGGCTTCTACAGCGCGAAGGACGCAGCCCGCGCCAGCATCGAACACCTTGAGAACATGCTGGTGTTCTGGCCGTACATGGCCGTCGTGGACGCCTTCCAGCAGTGGGCCTACACCAGCGGCGACGCCGCGCTTGACCCCGCTAACTGTGACGCCAAGTGGGAAGAGCTGTGGCATCGCTTCAAGCAAGGGGTAGACTACAGCGAGCCGGCTGAGTGGGTCAAACTGGGTTGGCAGCGCAAGCTGCACATCTTCACCGTGCCGCTGTACTACATCGAGTATGGGATTGCCCAATTGGGGGCGGCACAGGTGTGGGCGAACAGCTTGCAAGACCACGCTGCCGCGCTGAAGGCCTACCGCCGCGCGCTGGCGCTGGGCAACACGCGCACCCTGCCACAGCTGTTCGAGGCGGCGGGGGCCAAGCTTAGCTTTGACGCCGACACGCTAGGGCGTATGGTCGAGCTGATCGAGTCCAAGATTGCTGAGTTGGAGGCGGTGTAAGCGGCTCGCAGCGCACCCGCTACCTTGTCATCATGAGAGGCATTCGCTCATGGCCATCGACTACATGATCCAATACCCCTGCCCGCCGCGCGCCGAGTTGGGCGATGAGACGATCCTTGACCTGCTGAAGGAACAAGAGCGCGCACAGATGATCATCCACGCTTACCGCGCCAGCGGGGACAACCGCCCGCCCAGCGAGATGGGCTTTGAGTTCACCCGCCGCACGCCCGAAGGCGAAGAGGGCACGCAGTTGATCGTGGTGCAGGATGTGCTTGACCGCGTGGAGCAGTTGAAAGCGCTGGAGCACCACTGCGCCCAGTGCCCGGCCAATCGTCTGGGCAAGCCCTACGGCTGCGCGGGCTTCATCGAGTACCCGATCAGCGCGGCGGGCGAGGCGTGGCTGCTCAATCGACTGCCATCGCTGCAAGAGCCGCTGCTGTGGCTGCTGCTCAAACAGGGGGTAGAGAACTTCATGTACGACGGGCGGGACATCACCGCGCTGCGCACGGCTAGCGACGCCTATTTTGAGGCGCGTTCTGCCCCAGCGCGGCGGCTGAACGAGTTTGACCTCACAGGCGATCAAGTCTTTGAGATGATCTTCAACGTCGGGACGATCCAACCCAACCATGCGGGCGTGCTGCTGCTGTTTTTCCACGCCATCCGGCGCGATGTGGAAGCAGACGCGATCATCCACATCGGCGAAGCCGACCACCGCGCCTACCCCTTCTTGATCGAGCCTGAACGTACCGACGACGCCACGATTGACGAGTTGAAGGCGTTCTTCAACGCACTTTACGTGGCGTGGGCACTCAAAGTGCCGCTGTTCGTCGCGCCCTGAGCGTAGCCTTGCGCCTGCCCATCCAAACGGGCGCGACCTTCTGTTATAATTCTGTTTCTGCCCATTGAATCTGTCGCCTGATTTCATGCGCGTTGAGCACCTGTCGCTGACCAACTTCCGCAACTACGCACGGCTGGAGCTAACGCTGCCCGCGCAGCCGGTCGTGCTCGTCGGCGAGAACGCCCAAGGCAAGACCACCCTGCTCGAATCGCTCTACTACTTAGCCACGACGCGCTCCCCCTACGCCACCAGCGACCGCCAGCTGATCCACTGGCGCACTGAGAAAGACCCGCTGCCGTTCGCCCGCTTGGTGGGCGACATTCAGCGGCAGGGGCGGCTCACCACGCTAGACATGACGCTCGTGCTCGACAACACGGCAGTGACCCCGCGCTTTCGCAAGACGATCCGCATCAACAACGTCGAAAAGCGCGTGATGGACGCAGTGGGGCTGCTGAACGCGGTGATGTTCCTCCCGCGCGATCTAACGCTGGTAGAGGGTACGCCCAGCAACCGCCGCGACTTCATCAACGATACACTTTCACAGGTGGACGCAGGCTACCTCAAAGCGCTCGACGACTATGAAAAACACATGTCACAGCGCAACGCGCTGCTGCGGCGTATCGCGGAACGGCGCGCGCGCCCCGTCGAGCTGACCTACTGGGATGAACAGGTGGCCGCTGCGGGCGCGGTGCTAATCGCCGGGCGGCAGCGCTTCCTGCGCGAGTTGGAAGACCGCGCCCAGCGCCAGCACCAAGCCCTCACCGGCGGGCTGGAACTGCTCACCTTGCAGTATCAACCCAGCTTTGCCCCTACCGCGCGCGCCGACGGCCAGCGCAGCTTTGACCTGTTGGGGATGGACTTGCACCGCGAACTGACCCCAGAGGAAATCGCGCCGCAGTTTCTCGAACAGCTTCAGCGCGAGCAGCGCGAGTCGATCGAGCGCGGCGCAACGCTTAGCGGCCCGCACCGCGACGAGCTGCGGATGATGATCAACGGGCACGACTGCGGCTTGTTCGGCAGCCGCGGCCAAGCGCGGACGGTGGTGCTGGCGCTCAAATTGGCCGAGCTGAGCTGGATGCGCGACCAAATCGGCGAGCCGCCGCTGCTGCTGCTGGATGAGGTCGTCGCTGAACTAGACAGCAAGCGCCGCGCCCATCTGCTGTCGCAGTTGGGGGAGGACGCGCAGACGCTCGTCACAACAACAGATACCGACGTGTTCCCGTCGGAGTTCCTCGCGCGGGCGGCGGTTTGGCGTGTCCACAACGGCCAGATCATGCAGGACGTGATGCGCTAGGGGGGTGGGCATGCCACGCCCGCGGAATGAGAAAACGGACAGGACAGTCCCTGTCCCTACATGATTGGAGCGTAGATGACACTTGAACTGATCTGTTTGGGGACGGGGCACGGCACGACGCATGCGTTTGAAGGCCAGCCCAGCACGTCGTTTGCGGCACTGCTAGATGGTGAGCCGTGGCTGCTGGTAGACTGCGGCACCGGCGTGATCTACTCGGCGCTGACGCATGTGGGGCGGCTGCCCGCGACCGTGTTCATCACCCACAACCATCTTGACCACACGGGCGAACTGCCCTACTTAGCCAAAGCGCTGGAAGCTCGCCCGCGCGTGCTGGCCCACCGCGACGTGATCCACCTGCTGCAAACGGTGCGCTTGCACGATTCGCCGCACGATCAACAGCGCATGATCGCGCAGATCGACTGGGTCGCGGCAGATGACCAGCAGCAGATCGCCCTTGAGGGCGGTTGGCGCTTCGACCTGCACCCCGCCCAGCACGGCTACACCTGCTATGGCTTTGTGCTGTCGCGCGGCGGGCAGCCGCTCTTCAGCTACAGCGCCGACAGCGGCTATGACTCTGCGCACTACGAGTTTTTGAGCCAAGCGCCGATCATGATCGTGGATGCGCGCGCTGACGGGGGTAAGTATCACGCGTCGTTCAAGGAAGTGGACGACTTCGCACAGGCGTATCCGCAGCACACCCTGCGCGTGGTACACCACGGCGGCGCACAGCACACCTTCCACGCCCCAAACATCACGCTGTGGCAGACGGGCGACCGCCTAACGATTCCCTGTTAGCAGCCGAACGGGATGCTGATGTTGGGCGGGTCTTCGTGCAGGAAGAGGTCATAGCGCACGATGATCGCCCCCGTGACGGGCAGCGGCTCTTCAAACAGCGTCGCGTTCTCTACGTTGAGGTTGAGATAGTAGCGCACGACGACGTTGCGCGCTGGCGACACCCACAGTTCACCCGACATGCCCACGATGCGGCTGTTGTCGCCCAGCGTGACGTTGGGCAGATTGAGGTCGTCGAGTGTGAAGCTGTACGCCCAGACTTGTTCGCCGTTGACAATTGCGCGGCGCGGCAAGGCGTGTGCCTCACGCACGCCACCCAACACTGCCCCGGCGATCAAGTTCGTCGCCAGCAGCGCTTCCTCGCGGTTGGTCACGCACACGCCATCGCGCACGAGGAACGGGTCTTCGCCTAACAGCACCGCGTCTAACTGGAGCGGCCGCACGTCTGGCTGGAGGGTTGTGCTGATCGTGCTGACGGTGCGGCGCGCCTGTTGCAGCACGTTGGCGGTGGTCTCGCCGCGCGTTTCGGTTGAGGCGAGGCGCGGCGTGCGCGCAAACGTGCCGTTGAAGGCGAACAAGAACTGCGCGCGATAGCTGTCGAGCTGCGCCAGGTTGGCGTCGATGATGGGGAAGCTAACGCGCTCAAAGCCTGCGGGCGGGGCCTCACGGGTGAGGATAGCTGCCGTGGCTGCCAGCTCAAGCGTCGTCTCAGTCGGCAGGGTGATGACGATCTCGCGCTGGCGGCAGGCGGTTAGCAGCAGCGCCAACGTCAACAGCAACGGCCACCGTGCGGCGCGCCTGCGCGAGAGAGTGTGAAACGACGTCGGTGTCATTGCCACAAGGTCGGTCTTTCCAACTTTGCACATTGTCAAAAATTTTATCTTGAATCCAGCGGGAAGATAATGCTATACTTTGAAGGCCAGCGGGGTATCGTGTGTCGGTGCTCGGCTAAATGTGGCGCATCTGCCACAGTAGCTCAGTGGTAGAGCAACCGCCTTGTAAGCGGTCGGCCCTCGGTTCAATCCCGAGCTGTGGCTCTGCGAGATGGCTCGCGCTTAACAACAAGAGAGATGGGTCGGTGTCCCGAGCGGCAAAGGGGGGGGTCTGTAAAACCCTTGGCGGGAGCCTTCGCAGGTTCGAGTCCTGCCCGGCCCACTAGACTGCCTCCCTAGCTCAGGGGTAGAGCACTTTCTTGGTAAGGAAGTGGTCATGGGTTCAAATCCCATGGGAGGCTCTCGACTTCATCTTCAAGCAACCGAAACAACGAGAGTGGTGAGTTATGGCGAAGAAGGGCAATCGGATTCTGGTCAAGCTGCGCAGCAGCGAGAGCGGCCACATGTACTACACGTTCAAGAACCGCCGCACGACGACGACGCGCCTAGAACTGCGCAAGTATGACCCGATTGTGCGCAAGCACGTGATGTACAAGGAAACGAAGTAACGGCAGTACGCATAGGGGTGTAGCTCAGTTGGCAGAGTAGTGGTCTCCAAAACCATTGGTCGGGAGTTCGAGTCTCTCCACCCCTGTCCGAAAGACCAGACACCGCCGTTGGGGCGGTGTTTGTGGTTAAGCGGGGTTCCGCTGATGAACACACCATGCTAAAGTCGGGGTCACCGCCGACGACGAGTGAGGAGCAGAGAGCATGACCGAAAACGCAGTCGAACAGAAGAGCAGCCGCCGCCGCCGTCGCAAAGAGATGGCACAGGCCGCTGAAGCTGCTGCCGCCCCTGAGCCAGCCGTGACGGCTGAGGTGCACAGCCCTATCACGCCCGGCAAAGGCCGCGCGACGCCAGGCCGTCGTACACACGAGGAAGAGGTCAAAGAAGGCAACATCATCACACGGGCGTTGAACGGCCTGCGCGACTACTTCAGCGATGTGCGCAGCGAGCTTGAGAAGGTGAGCTGGCCGACCCGTGAGGATGCCATCCGCCTGACGCGCATCGTGCTGATCGTGTTGGTGGTCGCTGCGATTGTCATGGGCTTCATCAACTTCCTCTTTGAGCGTTTTGTGGCGTTTGGCATCCAAAACCCGATTGTGTTCGTGGTGCTGCTAGCGGCGTGCGTCGGCGTGGCCTTGTGGGTGTTTCGTGGTCAGAATGCCTCGCGGGGCAGCTATTAGACCGATAGAGAAGGCAAGCTATGGTAGACGACAAACGCAGCAAACGCTTCGACCGTAAGGGGGTGGACTACGACGCCGACCCCATCTACATGGACGAACAGGACGACCTGAACATTACGCTGGAAGAAACGTCCACGGATGACACGACCAAACAGCGGGCGTGGTATGTGGTGCACTGCTACAGCGGCTATGAGAACAAGGTCAAACAGAGCCTTGAGCAGCGCATCGGCAACCTCGGCATGCAGGACAAGATCTTCGACGTTATCATCCCGACGGAAGAAGAAATCGAGGTCAAGGACGGCAAGCGCAAAACGGTTGAGAAGCGCGTCTTTCCGGGCTATATCCTCGTCGATATGATCCACGATGAGGCGAGCTGGTTTGTCGTCCGCAACACACCGGGCGTGACAGGCTTTGTCGGCTTTGAGAAGGAGCCAACCCCCCTAAGCGCTGAGGAGGTCAAGCGTATCCTCGACCGCATGAATGACGACCGCGTCCAGTTCAAGGTCAACTTCAAAATCGGCGACCGCGTGCGCATCACTAGCGGCCCGTTCAACGATTTTCGCGGGCGTGTGTCGCACATCGACCCCGACAAGGGCAAGGTGCGCGTCATGGTCGATTTTTTCGGGCGTGAGACGCCAGTCGAGCTGGACTTTACCGAGGTCGACAAGCAATAATCACCAAGAGATGAACCCGCAGCCCTTGCGGAGCATCTGGCGGCAGGGCAGGCACACCCGCGCCGTCGATCAGCATGTCAGATAACGAGCGAGAGGTAAACCAATGGCCAAGAAAGTCAAAGCAGTGGTTAAGCTGGCGATCAACGCTGGCAAAGCCAACCCCGCGCCCCCGATTGGCCCGGCGCTGGCGCAGCACGGCGTCAACTTGATGACGTTCTGCAAAGAGTACAACGCCCGCACGGCAAACCGCATGGGCGAGGTCGTTCCAGCAGAGATCACCATCTTCACCGATGGATCTTTCAAGTTCATCCTCAAAAGCCCGCCCACGTCCTTCCTGCTCAAGCGGGCGGCGGGGGTGCAGCGCGGCGCGCGCAACCAACTCACTGAGACGGTCGGGCGCGTCAAGCGAGCGCAGATCGCCGAGATCGCGCAGATCAAGCTGGCGGACACGAACGCCATCGACCTCGACGGTGCCATCCGTCAGGTAGAGGGTACGGCCCGTCAGATGGGCTTAGAAATCGTCGACTAGGTTCCACATCCATCAACCAAGCGTGGCAGGGCTGCGGCCCGTCATGACCACAAGGAGAACATCACTATGGCCGCTAAAGGCAAACGTTACCAAACAGCACTGAAGGAATTCAGCCGCGATCAGTACTACCCACTGGAAGAAGCGGTTGCGCTCGCCAAGAAGATGGCAACTGCCAAGTTTGACGAGACGATTGAGATGCACTTCCGCCTCGGCATCGACCCGCGCCAGAGCGATCAGCAGGTGCGCAGCACCGTCATGCTGCCGCACGGCCTTGGGAAGACGGTGCGCGTGCTGGTGTTCGCGGAGGGTGAGGACGCCCGCGCCGCAGAAGCAGCAGGCGCAGACATCGTCGCCGATGAGCAGACCATCGCGCGTATCCAAAATGAAGGCTTCCTCGACTTTGACGCGACGATTGCCGTGCCTGCCATGATGGCGAAGGTCGGGCGCGTGGCGCGCATCCTCGGCCCGCGCGGCCTGATGCCCAACCCGAAGGCCGGGACGGTCGTCCCGGCGGGGGAGCTGCCGCGCGTCATCCAAGAGCTGAAGGCGGGGCGTCTGGAGTTCCGCAACGACAAATCCGGCAATGTGCACCTGCCAGTGGGCAAGGCCAGCTTTGACCATGAGAAATTGGTGGAGAACGCCAAAGCCGCCTTTGACGCCGTGGCCGCGATGAAGCCCAGCGCGGCGAAGGGCGTCTACATGCGCCGCGTTGTCGTCGCCTCGACGATGGGGCCGGGCGTGCGCGTCTCCATCTAACGTCTCTCGCTCTGACGTCGCAGAGGCTGCCTCGTGCGGCCTCTTTGCGTTTTAAGCGATGGCCTTACTCGCGCATTGCGTCGCATAAGGGCGGCCCTTATACTGGCATAATTGACTACCGCAAATCGCATTGAAAGGCCCAATCATGACGGAACTGCTCAAAGACCGGGCGCAAATCCCCGTTGAAGAGACTTGGAACGCAGAAAGTGTGTTCCCTACCGTGGCGGACTGGCAGGCGGCGTTTGAGGCGCTGCAGGCCCTGCTGCCGCAGTTGAAGGACTACCCGGGCACGCTGACGCAGAGCGGCGCGCGCCTCGCGGATTACCTCGCGCTGGCGGAAGATCTCAACCGCCGCGCTGCCAAGCTCTACTTCTACGCGATGATGTCGTCCGCAGTCAACACCTACGATGCCAACGCGCGCACGCTCACTGGCCAAATCCTCGGCCTTTACGCCCAGATGCAGGCCTTGATGGCCTTTGCCGAGCCAGAGCTGCTGGCTGCCGGGCGCGAGGCCGTCACCGCGCTGCTGGCGCAGGATGAACGCCTCCAAGATCGCGCTCAGTGGCTGGACAACCTCTTCCGCCAGCAAGCGCATGTCCTCTCCCAAGAAGTGGAAGAGGTTATCGGGCTGTTTCAAGCGCCCTTCCGCATGGTAGAAGAGATCTTCAACGAGCTGGCTAACACTGACTTAACCTTCCCCGATGCCGTCGGCAGCGATGGCCAGACGTTCAAGATCACGCAGGCGACGATTGGGACCGCCCTCGAAAGCCCCGACCGCGACATCCGTCGCAGCGCGTGGAACGGCTACGCTGACCGTTACCTTGAGTTCAAGAACACCTTCGCCCAAACCTATTTGACGCACGTGCGGCAGAAGGTGACAGAGGCACGCCTGCGCAAGTACGACAGCGTCCTGCACATGGCGCTGGACGTCCACAACCTGCCGACGAGCGTCTTTCACAACTTGATCGACACGTTCAAAGCGAACCTCGGCACATGGCAGCGCTTCTGGGACGTCAAGCGGCGCGCCCTCAAACAGGCGGACTTGCGCCCTTACGACATCTGGGCCCCGATGACGGCGAACGCGCCGATTGTGCCGTTCGAACAAGCTGTGGACTACATCAGCGCAGGGATGCAGCCGCTGGGCGAGGACTACGTGCGCGTGCTGCGCGAGGGCTGCTTGCAGCGTCGTTGGGTGGATCGCGCGGTGAACGTCGGCAAGCGGCAGGGTGCGTTCAGCTATGGCACGTATGACACGATGCCCTTTATCATGATGAGCTATGACAACAGCCTCGGCGCGATGAGCACCCTCGCCCACGAACTCGGCCACTCGCTGCACAGCTACCACACCAACCACACCCAACCATATCACTACAGCAGCTACAGCATATTCCTCGCGGAGGTTGCCAGCAACTTCAACCAAGCGATGACCCGCGCCTACCTCTTCAGCCAGCCGCTCGATCGGAGCTTCAAGCTGGCGCTGATCCAAGAGGCCATCGACAACTTCCACCGTTACTTCTTCATCATGCCGACGTTGGCGCGCTTCGAATACGAGGTCTACAGCCGCGCAGAGCGCGATGAGCCGCTGACGACTGACACGCTGCTAGAGATCATGCGCGGCCTCTACGCGGAGGGCTATGGCACGACGATGACCGACGACCCCGACCGCACTGCCATCACGTGGGCGCAGTTCCAGCACCTCTACGAGCCGTACTACACTTTCCAATATGCGACAGGCATCAGCGCGGCGCACGCCTTCAGCGCCGACATTCTCAACGGGGTGGCGGGCGCAGCCGAGCGCTACTTGGCCTTCCTGCGGGCGGGGCGCTCAGCCTACCCGCTGGATGTGCTGCGGGCTGCCGGCGCAGACATGACCACGCCGGCTGTCGTCGAGAAGACCTATGGCGTGCTGGCAAGCATTGTCGACCAGCTTGAGAGCCTGATCGACTAGCCCAGCATGATGCGCCCCCTGTCGACCCTCACGCTGACGCTCGGCGGCGGGCTGCTGCTGCTGATCGCGTTCAGCCGCTGGCGCGGCCTCGGCGGGTTTCCCGTCTTCATTGACGAGGCCTACCTGCTGGAGCGCATGACCCCGTTCATCCAGCAGGGCAGCGTGTTCGTGGAGGGCGGTGGCAACCGCATGTTGATCGCGTGGGGGTCGGCGATCTTGTTCGCGGGCGGTCCACCTGATCTGACGCTAGCGCGGCTGAGCGTCACGCTCATCAACTTGGTAGGGGCGGCAGCGGTCATGAGCGCGGCGCGCCTGCTCGCGGGGCGTTGGGCGATGCTCATCGTGGGGCTGCTGCTGCTGCTGCTGCCTTATGAGATGTTCTTCGGTCGGCTGCTGCTGCCGGATAGCACGGTCGCCAGCGGTGGGCTGTTGGCGGTGTGGTGTGCTGTTGTGTACGCGCGCATGGGGCGCAGCGTGTGGGCGCTAGGGCTAGGAGCGAGCCTCGCGCTGGCTCTCATCGGCAAGCAGACGGCGCTGCTGCTGCTGCCGCTGCTGTTCACGCCGTTGGTGCTGCTGCCGCTCAAGCGCTGGCGAACAGGCGTGCGCGGCGTCGCATGGGCGTTGGGCGCGCTGCTCGTGATTTGGCTGCCGCTGTATCTCGTCACGGTGTGGCGCAGATATCCTTACTTCAGCGATCTGACGATCTACAGTGCCCCGAGCGCTGCTTCTGGTCTGTCCCTCCAACAAAACCTGCAAGCCGTGGTGGAAGTGTTCGTCGCGTGGGTGGGGCTGCCGATGCTGGCGCTGAGCTTGCTGCTGGTGGCGGCGGGCCTGATCGTCAAGCCGCGCCCAACGATCGCGTTTGGCGGGGTGCTGCTGGCCGCGCTGAGCGGGGTGATCGTCACGGTGACGGCGTTTCGCTCGCGCTATATCGCGTTCGCCTTCCCGCTGTGGGCGCTGCTGGTGAGCGTGGCGCTGGGCGGCCTGCTCGCAGCGCCCCAGCGAGCCGCGCGCGCGCTGGGCGTCGCTGGGGTGGGACTGCTGGCATTGTGGGCCGTGGCGTTCGCGCTGCCTTTCCACGCGCAGTATGCCGCCGACAGCGGCCAACTTGCGCTGTGGCGCGGCGATTCGATGGAATACCTCAGTAGCGATGCGTCCGGCTTTGGGCTTGACCGCGCGCTGCGGCTGGTGGAGGGGCAATGGCAGCCCGATGAGCGCATCCTCGGCGTCGTCAGCAACTGTATGGGGCTGCGCGTGGTCGCCGCTGAGCCAGCCCGCGTGGACTGTGTAGCGTTCAGCTACGACGCCGGGGCGGAGGCGGTCGTTGGGCAGCAGGTGAATGCAGCCGTGGCGCAGGGCGGCGCGACGCTGTGGCTGATCTACGAGGAAACGTTCTTGACCGCGCGCGATGGGTGGGCGTTCGAGTACGACGTAATCGCGCAGTTCCCGCGCCCGGCAGACGGCCTGCCCGTGTGGGTGATCCGACCCCGCCCCTGAGGGGGCTAGCCCCCGCGCTGGCGCAGCCAATCCGCCTCTTCTAGCACCAGCTCCACAACGGCAGCAATCGTCGGGTGTGGAGCGTGAGCGTCTGTGAGGGGATGCTCTGCGGTGTGGACGAGCGCGGGCACGGCGGACAGGTCAAGCTGTGCCACGCCCACCGTCCAGGCTGGCACGCGCCGCAGGTGCAGTGTGTTGTGGTCTAGGCGCGTGGCGTCGGCAGGCGTGAGGACGACGTTCAAGCGCAGGGCGGGGATGGGTTCAAGGCTGATGACGATCCCCTCGTCTCTAACCGGCGGCACGTGATAGCGCCACGCGCGCCGCTCGTCCACCAGCCCCATCGTCACGCTGCCGAGCAGCTTCTGACGGCTGGCCTCGCTCAGCGTGTGGGCGACGTTGGCCGCGTGGTAGCCCATGCCCTCCAGCGCGACGAGCGCGCTGCGCCCCTCGGTGATGGCGCAGTGCCACACATCAGGGGCGCATTGGCCGCCCAAGTCCACCAACAGCGCCCCACCGTAGCGCAGTCGCAGCGTCTCGATCAAGCTGTAAAGGTGTGGCAGGCGGCTCAGATCGCCCGCGAGATCCTGCGTGTAGAACACGGTCAGCCGTGTGATGTCAGATGTTTCAGGCATTCAGGAAGCGCTCCGTGAGTCCAACGCGCGGGGACTGCTGCTCATCCACGAGGCCATAGCCGTTGTGCATCCCCTGCGCCCAAGCATACCACACGAGCGACACGACCTGCTCGCGGTAGTTTTTCTTGACGTGATCGATGAAGGCCACAGCATAGTCGCCGACCTCGCGCGGGTTTTCGTTGGGCGCGTCGAGCACGCCCCACTCGGTGATCCAGATCGGGCGGCCCGGCAGCACGTTCAAGTAGCTTTGCAACCACTTGTCGAGGCTGCCGAAGTGGCCGTATTTGTCGTTGCGGTGCGGGCTGCGCCCGTAGGGGTGGATGGCGATCCCGTCGGGGATGGCGTCTGGCAGCAGCCCCTTGAGCGCCTGCCGAGCGTAGGCGTCGCCGCCTTGCGTGCCAGTCAGCCCGCCGGTCAAGATAATGGCCTCCGCGTCGCCCGCGCGCATCGCCGGGACAGCCTGCCGCAGCATCTGATGATACACGCTGGCGCTCATCGGGACGCTGGCGGGGGTGGTGGCGTGGGCGTCTGGCTCGTTCCACACCTGCCACACGTCTACTAGCCCACGGTTGTTGTACTGGCGCGTGAGGCGGTAGCACATCTCGCTAAAGGTGTCGATGAGGCGCTTCCACTGTTCGGCGTTCATGTTCGGCCAGACGAAGCCGGCCCCCTCGCCATAGGTCTGATGGCTGGTGGTGAGGATGACGCGATAGCCCGCGCGGCGGTAGCGCTCTAGCAGGGGGGCGTAGCGGTTGAAGGCAGCGTTAAGGTCAGTGCTGCCGCGCCCGGCAGAGACGTTGTAGCCCATGCGCACCCAACCGATCTTGCCGAGCCGATCCGCGGAGGGCGTGCCTGCGCTGTGGTAGGCGTCGAGGTTGACGCCGGTCGGGTTGACGCCAGTGATGCGCGCAGGCAGGCGCACTGTGGCATCGAGGAACCACGCCGCCGCGAAGCCGATTGTGCCGTCCACCGCCTTGATGCGGATCCACTGATTCTGCTGGCCGACCTTGGCCAGCGTGCGCCCATGCATCTCCATCGTCTCCACCAAGTCCCATGGGTTGATCTGTGTGAGGACTGTGCCGACGACGTCGCCGCTGGCCGAGGGCAGCGTCCGTACGCGCACGCCCGTGTCGCGCGGGCGCAGGCGCAGGTTCGTCACGTAGACCGCTCGCATCGGATCGACGATCTCGGGCAGGGCGTAGCCGCGCTGCCCAGTCGTGCGCTCTTGAATAACCACTTTCAAGGCCGACCCCGCGCACGTCCCCAATCCACCGCCGAGCGCCACGCGCTGGTTGACGCTGACGCTGATCGTGTCTAAGCCGATGTAGCTCACGCGGTAGGTGAGGCCGTTCAAGAGGGTGCTGACGGTGACGAAGCGCCCTGCTGCCACTCCGTTGAGTGTCTCGCCGATCTGTGTAACCGTGCCCGCCGCGCCGGCCACGACGCGCGCCCCGCGGCTGGCCGCGAAGTCTACGCCGTAGTGGGCGTTGGGCACGCTCACATCGTCAAACGGGTTGGTGATGGCCATCGGGCTGTACTCGACGGGGTATTCAATCACGAAGCGGTCGAAGAGGTGTGGGGGGGTGTTGTCCTGCTCACCGTAGCGATCTTGGCGAGCGACGCGGCGCTGCACAATCGCGCTCAGCTCCTGTGGAGTGCGCGCTGCCACCACGTCCACGCGCACGACCATCGGGTAGATGCGGCGGATGTGCTCAAGTGGGCTGTCGTTGAGCCACGTGCGCGGGGCGGCCACTGCGCTCACGCTGCGGTAGCGGTTGAGGTCGTTGCCTGCGGGCGAACGGATCACCGCGACGCGCTCAAAGGCCTGTGTGTAGGGGCGCAGTGCTGCCAGCCAAGCGGCGAAGTCGTCATCGGGCAGCACAAACGCATGAGAGATGGGCGCTGCGCTCATCGGCATCTCCTCAGGTCACTGAAATCTAACCTTGAGTGTAGCGCAAACTGGCCAATCGGCTACTTGTGGGCTGACATGGACGTGCTGCACCTGAGCTGAGGGCTTGAGCACTCGGCGTGATTGTGAGGGGGCATCTCTCAGCGATAGGTTGCGCTCCTATGGGCTGAACGTGGTGGGGTTTGTTACAATCGATGCAAGCAGAAAGGTGGTCGTCATGGTGTCATCTGTGTTGATTGCCAACCGCGGGGAGATTGCCTGCCGCGTGATCCACGCCTGCCGTGAGTTAGGGCTGCGCGCGGTAGCGGTCTACAGCGCCGCCGACCGCACGGCCAAGCACGTGCAGCTCGCTGATGCAGCGGTCTACATCGGCGATGCGCCGCCGAGCGCGAGCTATTTGAACCTCGCGGCGCTGCTGGACGCCGCGCAGCAAACGGGCTGCGACGCCGTGCACCCGGGCTACGGCTTCTTGAGCGAGCGCGAGGCGTTCGCGCAGGCGGTGATCGACGCCGGCCTAGTGTGGGTGGGGCCGCCGCCGCAGGCCATCGCGCAGATGGGCGTCAAGACGACCGCGCGCGCGCTGATGCAGGCCGCAGGCGTGCCCGTCGTGCCCGGCTATCAGAGCGACGAGGACGACCTGCCCGCGCTGATCGACGCGGCGCAGAGCGTCGGCTTCCCGTTGATGGTCAAGGCAGCAGGCGGCGGCGGCGGCAAAGGGATCCGCATTGTGCGCGACGCGCGCGATCTGCCTGAGGCGCTCACTGCTGCCCGCAGCGAGGCACTCAAGGCTTTCAACGACCCGCGCCTGTTCTTAGAGCGCTACATCGAACATAGCCGTCATATCGAGGTGCAGATCCTCGGCGACCAGCACGGCACGCTGCTGCACCTCTACGAGCGTGATTGCAGCACGCAGCGCCGTCATCAGAAGATTATCGAGGAATCCCCTTCACCTTTCTTGAGTGCCGAGCAGCGCGCCGCCATCGGCGAGGTGGCCGTGCGGGCTGGCCGCGCGGTGAACTACGTCAACGCGGGCACCGTCGAGATGATCGCCACGCCGCAGGGAGAGCTGTTCTTCTTAGAGATGAACACCCGCCTGCAAGTCGAGCACCCCGTGACCGAACTCGTCACCGGGTTAGACTTGGTCAAGTGGCAGCTGCGGATCGCGGCGGGGGAACGGCTGCCCTTCACCCAAACGCAGATCAGCCAGCGCGGCCACGCCATCGAGTGCCGCCTGTACGCAGAGGATCCGCGGAACGGCTTCCTGCCGGCAGTGGGGCGCGTGGAACAGTTCATCCCACCGCAGATGCCCGGCGTGCGCGTCGACAGCGGCGTGCAGTCCGGCGATGAAGTCACGATCCACTATGACCCGATGATCGCCAAGATCATCGTCCACGACGAGACGCGCGCGGCCGCCATCGCGCGCATGATCGCGGCGCTGCGGCAGACGGTCGTGCTGGGGACGATGACCAACCGTGAATTTCTGCTCCACCTGTTGGAACATCCCGATTTCCGCGCAGCGCAGATCGACACGACGACGCTTGACGAGCGCCTTGCGGAGTTTCTGCCGCCCGAGCCGCAGCCGTCCCCGCTGGCGTTCATCGCGGCGGCGTTGGCCATGCAGTCCCCTGCACAGGCCGCCCCTACGCCAGAAGCCGCCCCTGACCCGTGGGCGCGGCGCGACGGCTGGCGGCTGGCTTAAACGCAGTCGGGGCGACCGTGTGGCCGCCCTGACTGCACAATGCGCATCGATTGTCGCAGATCAACGCAGGGCAATCGTAGCGCGCGCGATGGTGAAACCATCTTCAGTGAGGCCACTGGCGATGATCGAATGGTCGATCACGCTGATCAACGCGTTGACCAGCGACAGGGCAGCCGTGCTCGCTTCGTCCGCTTGCGCCTCACGGTTGCTGCTTATACCCGTGCCTGCTGTGAGCGCAGCCGCCACTGGAACGCCGATCAGCCCAGCGAAGCCCTCACCGTCGGTGTAAACGAACTGAACGAGACTGCTGGTGGGCGCGTAGGTCAGCGCACGGTTGAACACCGGATCGCTCAGCGCGTTGTCGCCGGCCAGAACTCTTTCGGCGGTCTTGGTTGTCCCGAAGAAGAAGAGTTGATCGCTCGAGACGAGCAAGATGTTGAGGCTGATCGTGCGCGACGGTCCTTCCACTGGCAGGGACACAATCAGCTCGATGCCGTTGAAGCCGTTCTCGCTCACATC
>DAOUBS010000011.1:0-3056 GCA_034432435.1 Anaerolineae bacterium | reverse complement strand
GACGTGCGAGCAGCGGCGGCCCCAGCACGAGCAGACCAACCAGCACGCTGGCGATCACCCCCAGCAGCACCGCTGCGCTGGCAACGTCTTTGCCTACTTGGGCCATCGGATGGTACTCCTGCGTGGCAACGTCGATGGCGGCCTCAATCCCCGCGTTCAAGAACTCCGTCAACCACACGATGGTGATAGCAATGATGATCAACGCCCATTCCAGCCGATCCAGTCCCAGCCACGCGCTCAGCAGCAGCACGGCAACGCTGGCGACGGACATGATGCGCGTGTTCTTCTGCCAGCGCAGCATGTAAAGCCATCCCGCCAGCGAGTAGCCGAGGCTCTCAAGGCGGTTGCGGCTGGTCTTCATCGCGTAATCGTGGGGGGCGATGCGCGATGTGCCCGTCAGGCGGTCGTAAAGTTTACTCATCATGTTCTTGTTCATAGGCTAGCACGATCTCAGGGCGTACTCCTAACTGTTCCAGCAAGACAGCTTGTACTTCCCACATGTCGGCGCGGTTGTCGGGGGTGTCATGGTCATAGCCCAGCAGATGCAGCACGCCGTGCACCACCATGAGGATGAGGCTCTCCGCTAGTGGGAACCCCTCGCGTTCGCTCTGCGCTTGTACATATGGGAAGCCGATCAGGACATCGCCCAAGTAGGGCGCTTCGTCGATGTCCTCGGGCAGTTCTTCCGCGGGGACCGAAAGCACGTCCGTCGGCGCGTCAACCCCGCGATGCTGCTGGTTCAGCGCGCGGATGTCCTCATCGGGCAGCAGCACGACGCTCAGGGTGGTGTCAAGCTCCACGCCGTGCGCGTCCAGAACGGCCAGGGCTGCTCGTTGAAGCGCGGCTGCGTCAATTGGGTAGCTATGTTCATTTTGCACGTCCACATGAAAGGGCATGGCGCTTACTCCGTGGGGGGGGGCGCGCTAGGTTTGCTGCCGGGCCGCAGGTCGGGGCGCGGCAGGCGCGGCACTTCATCTAGCGGTTCGTCATCTACCGTGTCAACCTTGATCGCGCTCACCTCAACCGAGCGCCGCGCAGACAGCGCTGCGTCAGTGGCGCGGCGCTCGCTAGGCACATCGGCTATGACGACTGTTGGTAAGCTGCCAGTCGTTTTGTTGTCTTCCTGATATTTGATGCGATGATGGTACATCCCTTGAAAGATTTCGATGAACACTGCCTCAGTCTGGGCGAGATCGGTGAGCGTGAGGCCGCTGTCGTCGAGCTGGCCTTCCTCGCGCTTGGCGTCGAACATCTCTCTGACGATGCGAGCGATTTCTGTGCGCGTTTTAGGCTGGATGCTGCGGACGGTCGCTTCACACGTGTCGGCTAACATCAGCAGGGCCGTCTCGCGCGAGCGGGGACGCGGCCCTGGGTATTCGAAAGCGCTGCTGTCCACTTGGCTGGCGTCGCCGTTAGCGCGATCTAACGCTACTCGATAAAAGTAGCTCACGCGAGTTGTGCCGTGATGCTCAAGGATGAAGTCGCGCAGGCGAGGGGGCAGCCCGGCGGCGCGCGCCATCTCGTCGCCTTTGGTGACGTGTTCGATGATGATCGCGGCGCTGCGATAGGGATCGTTGAGCTTGTTGTGCGGGTTCAAGGATGGGTCGGGCTGGTTCTCGGTGAAGAAAAGCGGGTTTTCCATCTTGCCGATGTCGTGGTAGAGCGCGGCCACGCGCACTAGTTGAGCGTTTGCGCCGATGCGCTGGGCGGCTTGCTCGGCAAGGTTGGCCACTTGCAAGCTGTGCTGATACGTGCCGGCGGCTTCGCGCAGCATCCGCTGGAGTATCGGTTTGTTTGGCTGGCTTAAGTCTAGCAGGCGCAGCGCGGTTGGCAGGTTGAACAACTGCGTGAGCACGAACATCAGCGCGATGGTAATGGCCGGCAGCAGCACGACCCCGCTGAGGAAGGCCAGCGCCAAACTGCCGATCAAGTCCACGCGCGCGATGCTGTCAGACACGCCAAAACGGAACGCAACTAGAATAGCCATGTTGACCACGGCCACAATCGCGCCGCTGAGGAAGAAGGCGTTCAAGCGCTGGGTGTTGCGCAGCGTCAGCGCCCCCACCCAGCCCCCGATGATCGTCAGCGCCGCCACCTCCAGCGAGCCATCCGACATGTAGCCGCTGAGGATACCCAGCGCCAGCGTGCCGATGAGCGCCTCGTGCGTTCCTGCGATGGCCACAAACAACAGCGCCAGCAGCGCATACGGGAACACTGCTTGATAGCCGTCCAGCGCTAGTAGCTGCACGGCCAGCAGCATGAGGACAAACACACTGCTCAGCAGCGCCAACATGTGCACGCGCTGATAGAGCAGCAGTGGGCTGTACTGTGCGAGGTAAAGCCCCACCAGCGCCATCACCAACAGCGCAACGATCAACCCACTGACGATTACGCGGATGTCCAAATCAGCGGAGGTGAGCAGCCCCAGCGCGTCGAGCGCCTCGTAAGCGAGCGGGCTGATGAGTTCGCCCTCTGAAAGGATGCGCTCCCCGCGGATCACCGTGCGGGTGATCGGGGCAACTTGGGCCTGTGCTTCAGCACGAGCCGCATCTGTGGCGGCACTGTTCAGAAACGTGTTCGGTCGGATGAGGTCAGTCACGATGGCAACGATGGCAGTGCGTTCTTCCTCGTTGAAGCGCACTGACACTTGATTGCCAAGCTGCGCGCGCACCCGCGGCAAGTCCGCTTCGCGGATCGACTCGCGCATGGCAAAGGCGAGCGTGGTGAGCACTTCGCTGGCGATGGCTTCCCAATTTTCATCGCTGAATTCGAGGATGCGGCGGCGGACATCCTCAGGCAAGGCGACGGCGCTGATGGCGTTCAGGTCAGCCATGCGCTGGTCGAACGTGCCGTAGATGTCCTCGCGCACGTCACGGATGTAAGCGAGGATTTGCTGGGCAAGCTGGGCCTGTTGGCGCGTGATGTTGGGGTCGGGTGGGTCGTAGACGGGCTGAACGGCGTTGGCTACAGCGGCTAGCGCGTCGTTCGTGAGGACATCGCTCACAAAGGTGAGCGACTGCGGCGCGTTGATGCTCACTGGCGCAACTTCACCGATG
>DAOUBS010000010.1:0-19083 GCA_034432435.1 Anaerolineae bacterium | reverse complement strand
GCCGGGAAAAATTGATTGCTCAGGTAGAGGAAACGATCCCACGCCATCAAGTTGTAGACCGTCCATGTGCTGGTGACAGCGATGTAAGTTGCCAGCAGCAGGCCCATCGCCGCTGCCGCGCGTCGCCACTGAGCACGCCAGCGCCACAGCAGATGGGCGCTCACCACCAGCGGATAGAGGACGCCGACCGCCCGCGTGAGCGACCCAAGCGCCAGCAGCAGCCCCACCCCCAGCGCTGATCGCCGCCGCAGCGTCTTCACGTCTGTCATCCACACGAGATACGCCCACACGCCGGCGGTCATCAACGCGATGTAAAGCGTCTCCGTCAAGATGTGGCGTGGCTCAAGGATTTGCGACGGGTCGAGCATCATAGCCGCTAGCACAAACAATCCGACACGGGCTGAGCGCGCCAAACGACGCGCGGCGTCTGCCGCAAGCAGGCCCGTCAGCACGCTAAGCAGACACTGCGAGGTGCGAATGCCGATTACGGCCCAATCGGGCGGGGCGATCTGCTGCCAGACGCCGACGAAGAGCACGTACAGCGGGGGGATGCCGTAAGCGCTGTTGACGAATTGCAGGCCCCCGCGCGAGATGCCGACTTCGACCCCTTGAAAGATGGCCGCCATCAGCCCTTCACCCATTGCCAGATACCAACGTGCGTCGCTGCTGCCCATGAAGTAAGGATCCAGTGGGTCGCCTTGCAGCGCCACTGCCAGCCGCAGCAGCAGCCCCACTACGATCAACAGCGCGGCGACAGCGTTAACCGCTGATTGAGACAGGGATGGCCGCATCGACGACCTCAATGCGCCATCCGGCGGCGTGTCGTCTTGTTCCAAGCGGGTTTTGAGGGTAGGGAGTGTCATCAGCAAAAGGGGGCTTTGTCCGAACTCAGAAAACAGGGGAAGCTGTCTTGAAATGACGCAGGCGCTGCTACTTCTCCGGGTCGTCGAAGTCTTCTTCGTCGATCTGCTCGTCGGTCTTGCCGTAGCGGCGGCGGCGATGGCCGTATTCGATGATGGCCTTGCGGAACTCCTCCTTGTTGAACGCCGGCCAGTACACCGGCGTGTAGTAGTACTCGGCATAGCTGCCCTGCCAGAGCAAGAAGTTGCTGATGCGATACTCGCCGCTGGTGCGGATCACAAGGTCAGGGTCAGCGAGGCCGGCCGTGTAGAGATGACGGCTCACGACCTCTTCGGTCACGTCTTCTGCCGGAATGCCCGCGCGGATGATAGCCTGAATGGCGTGGACGATCTCGTCACGCCCGCCGTAGTTGAAGGCCACGTTGAGGATCAAGCGCGTGTTGTGGCGCGTCATCTCACAGGCTTGGCGCACCTTGTCCGCAAGGCGCGGCTCGATGCCCTTCAACTCGCCGATGTGGCGAATCTGCACCCCCTGCTCGTTCAGCTCGTTCAGCTCGCGGTCGATGACCATCTCGAGGATGCGCATGAGCAGAGCCACCTCCTGCCGCGGACGATTCCAATTCTCGGTCGAAAAGGCGTAGATCGTCATGATCTCTATGCCGAACTCGACCGCCGCTTTAATGATCGTGCGCAGGTTTTCTGTGCCTTGGCGATGCCCAATCGAACGTGGCAGCCCGCGCTGCTTCGCCCAACGCCCGTTGCCATCCATGATGATTGCAACGTGACGCGGCACTTTGAGGAAGCCATTTGCATCCCCCGATACAACCGCGGCTTCTTTGGTGATTACGGCCATGCGCATCCCTCGTTGATGTTCTTGAACGTTCTATTTATACTTATACACCATCGACCGCTGAAATCCTCACCCAAAGCTCATACGGCCATGATTTCAGCTTCTTTGATCTTGCCCATCTCTTCAACTTTAGCGACGAATTCATCCGTCATCTTCTGGACTTTTTCTTGGCCGATCTTGGCCTCATCCTCGCTGATCATCTTCTCTTTTTCATACTCGCGGATGTCGTCGTTGGCGTTGCGACGCACGTTGCGAATGGCAATCCGCGCGTCTTCAAGGCGCTTGTGCAGGAACTTGACCAGCTCCTGCCGACGCTCGCGGGTGAGGGCAGGCATGTTCAAGCGGATGACGTCGCCATCGGTGTTGGGGTTCATGCCGAGGTTGGCTTCCATGATGGCTTTCTCAATCGCCTTGATCGCCCCTTTGTCAAACGGGCGGATCATAATCTGCATCGGCTCGGGCGTGGAGATGGTCGCCAGCGTGCGTAGTTCGCTCTCCATGCCGTAGTAATCCACCTTCAGGCGATCCACTAGCGAGGTGCTGGCACGATTGCCGCGCATGCCCAGCAGGTCTTGCTCTAAACTGTGAATGGCCCCGTTCATCTTCTCGCGGCATTCATCCAGAATATCGTTCAACATACCTCAGTCTCCTCATCTTGCCTTGTATGCCCGATTATAGCGCAGCCTATTCCAGGCGAGCATGGTCATTGGATGCGAGTGTTGACGGGCGCGCGTGCACCCAGCCCGTCCAGCCGCGCGCTTGCCATGCCGCGTAGAGCGCCACACTGCCAGCGGTGGCGACGTTCAAGCTCCCGACCTTGCCGCGCATTGGCAGCGTCGTCAACAAATCACAGGTGTCGCGCACGAGGCGGCGCATCCCCTCGCCCTCGCTGCCCATGACTAACCCGATCGCCATGTTCAGGTCAGCATCACCTAGTGGTGGCACGTTGGGGCCAATGTCCAGCCCCACCAGCCACACGTTGTTCTCTTTCAACTTTTTCATCGCCGCGACGAGGTTCGTCACCTGCGCGACGAGCAGATGCTCCACCGCGCCCGATGAGGCGGCCACCACGGCCCCTGTGACCGAGACGCCGCGTCGATCCTGCATGACGACGCCATGCACGCCGACGGCGTCTGCCACGCGCATCAACGTCCCCACGTTCTGCGGGTCTTGCAGCAGGTCAAGCAGCAGGATAAAGGGTTTTTCGCCGCGCTCGTGGGCACGCGCGAGGATGTCGTCTAACTCCACATACGGGTACTCTCCAACGCGCAGCACCGTGCCTTGATGGTTGGCGTTGTTGCTCACATCGTCGAGGATGCGACGGTTGACGCGCGTCACGTCGACGCTGCGTTCACGGGCAGCGGTGATGATCTCGGCGACGATGCCCTTTTCCTCTACGCGGTCGCTTAGCAGCAGTTTTTCGACTTTGCGCCGCCCTGCGCGCAGGCACTCCATGACTGGCCAATGGCCGTACACGAACTCTACCATCGCTCAGTCCACTTTCCAGATCGTGCCATCTGGCCGATCTTCCAAGATCACGCCGATCTTTGCCAGCTCATCGCGGATGCGGTCGCTTTCAGCCCAATTTTTCTGCGCGCGCGCTTGTGCGCGCATGGCAATCAACATCTCGATCAAGGCTGCCTCGCGCTCCGCGTTGCGCGTGTCGAGTGTGACGTCTACCGTTGGGATGATGCCCAACACATCGCTGCCGAGTTCGGTGAATGTGTTGTGGATGTCTTGTAGGGTGGCGAGGCCGGGCTGAGAGGTGTTGAGCAGCGTGTTCACCTCGCGCACGTAGTCTTGCAGCACGGCAATTGCGCGCGGCGTGTTGAAGTCGTCGTCCATCACGGCCGCGAAGTCCTCGCGGGCCTTGCGCGACACGGCGTTGAAAGCGTTGCCCGCGTCGCCCTCTGGTGCGCGGTTCATCTGCTGGCGCGTCAAGCGGACGGCGTTGTAGAGGCGCTCCCAACCGTTCTTGACGGCTTGCAAATTCTCTTCGCTGTAGTCGGCAGGGTTGGAGTAGTGGGCGCTGATGGCGAACATGCGCACGACCTCCGGGCGGTACTCAGCGAGGGCGTCCTTGACTGTGCGGAAGTTGCCGAGGCTCTTGCTCATCTTCACCCCGTCCACTGTCAAGCTGCCGACGAGCATCCAATAGCGCGCGAAGGGAACCCCATTGGCGCACTCGCTTTGGGCGATCTCGTTCTCGTTGTGGGGGTAGATGTTGTCGATGCCGCCGCCGTGGATGTCGAAGGTCTCGCCGAGGTACTTGCAAGCCATTGCCGAGCATTCGATGTGCCAGCCGGGGAAGCCCTCGCCCCACGGGCTGTCCCAGCGCAGGATGTGCTCTGGCTCGGCCTTTTTCCATAGGGCAAAGTCGGCTGGATGACGCTTCTCACCGCGCACGTCCTCGCGCGTGCCTTCTTCCTGCTCGTCGATACGGCGGTTGCTCAGCTTGCCATAGTCGGGGTCGGTAGTCACGTCGAAGTAGACGCTGCCGTTCACCTCGTAGGCGTGGCCTTTGGCGATGAGGGTCTGCGTCATCTTGATCTGCTCTGGGATGTGGGCGCTGGCGCGCGGGGAGATGTCGGGGCGCACGTTGCCCAGCGCGTCCATGTCGTCAAAGAAACTCTTCGTGTAGCGTTCGACAACCTGCATCGGCTTGGCTTGCAGGCGCTTAGCCTGCCGCAGAATGCGATCCTCGCCGGTCTCCAGCATGTGACCAACGTCGGTGATGTTCTGGACGTAAAGCACTTCATAGCCGCGCTTGCGCAGCCAGCGCACGACCACGTCGAAGGATACGTAGTTCTTGGCATGGCCGAGGTGGGCGTGATCATAGACCGTCGGGCCGCACACGTACATGTTGACGCGGCCTTCCTCCAGCGGCACGAAGTCCTGTTTTTCTCGCCCTAGCACGTTGAAGATGCGCAACGTCATCGCCCGATTGTCCTTCCTGCATCGTGTGTTTCAGCAGATACAAATGCTGTATTGTAGCAGATAACTAATGAGGTTTCAGCGGCTAATCACGTCCAACAGCGCCAGAAAGACCGCCACGACTGAAATCGGGATCGCCCCCAGCAAGTAAGGGCGCACCACGTCATCGAGGTGGATGAGCTGTTTATCTACCTTGCTGTAGTCGATTTTCTCGCGCCGATGGCGGTAGATCCACGCAATTGGCCAGCGCAGCAGCAGCAGTGCCATGAGTGACCAGACAAAGTAGCTCAATGAGAGCACTGAAAGGGTGTCAAAACGCCCATCGCGCAAAAACGGCAGCGTCATGAAGGTGACGATGGTCGTCCAGACGATCAGCAGCAGGCTCTTGGCATAGCGCAGCACTAGCCGCCGTAGGTAGATCACGTTGCGTGCGAGGTGCATTTCCGTCACGGCAACTTCCTCAACGAGGTCGCGGTCAAGGCTGCGCACGACGCCTAGCGCCGCGTCGAAGCGCTCGATGTCTTTGCGGTTAGTGCCCTCTGGAACCATGCCATCCGCTACCAGCTTGTCCCACTTGCGCGACGAGGGGATGATTTCCCCGTTGGTCGCTTCGATGAGTTGGTCAAAGTACAGCTCACGCTTGCCCTCGCTGAACGGCAGCATGAAGTCCATGTTGCGGCTGTATTCGTAGTGCATGATGGCGCGTTTGGCGTTGGGCGATTCATCGGCACTGAACGAGATGCCGCTGAGGGAAAATGTCGGGTGCAGCAGCGTCGCTGGAAAGCCCGGCGCATAAATTGAGTAGTAGAAGTGGATGATGTCCTTGAGCAGCAAATACAGCGAGTAGAGCGGGATGAGCAGCGACAGCGCAAACGGGTAGATGGCGGTGGCGTACAGCATCAAGGTCAGCGCGATGGCTATTCCCGCCGGCTGCGTGGCGAAGTGCAGCCCGGCCGTGGCGAGTAAAATCTCGATGATGCCCTCGATAATGTCACGGATGAACACGGGGATGAGAATCAACAGCCCTGCGCCGCCCACGAAAGCGGTCGCCACGCGGTGCAGCGTGGACATCCGCACTTCAGAACGCTGCAAGTAGGCGCGCATAGCGTTGCGCTCTGCGTCGGTGTAGGTGGGGTGCCCCTCTGAGGCAGACATAGGTGCGGTCCTAATTGAATGGGAGTGGAGTGTTGGTGTGCAAACTGCACGGATTATATCTGAGGATTACGTGCTTGGGGAAGGTAGTTGATACATGGGGAATGCCTGAAATGAAAAGGATTAGATGCCGAGTGCTTGTACAATATTGAAAATTAAATACAAGGCAGGGTGAAGCCGCGCCCGCGCCACCAGCCCCAGCCCCCTTGAAGGGGCGCGCCCTAGCCGCGTGCTTTAACGCTCGGCGGCCCGAGCTACGCCCGCGCCGCCATACTTACGGGATCGGGTTTTCGCCGCGGTGATTGTCGATAGCGGCGTAGGTTTGGCTGCTGCCGAACACGAAACGATTGCCCGGCAGGAAGCTGTGTGGGAAGCCAAGCGGAATCGCGCTCACTTCGCTGAGGCGCTCAAGCTGCGCCTCGGTGAGTGACCATTCCAGCACGGCCATGTTGTCCTTGAGTTGTTCCAGTGTGCGCGCTCCCAAGATTGGGATGATCTGAGCGCGGTGCTGCTGCTGGCGCACCCAGTTGATCGCCACTTGCGAGGGACTGCGCCCGACCTCGTCAGCAATCTTGACGACCTCTTTCACAACGTCGATCTGCTCATGAGTGAGGGTGAGCGTGGCGGGGTCAACTCGGGTGGGTTCGCTGGCGTCTTTGAGGAACTTGCCGGTTAACACGCCCGACCGCAGCACGCCCCACGGCAGGACAGCCATCTCGTGGTGTTTGGCCATCGGCAGGATTTCACGTTCTATGTCACGCTCTAGCAAACTGTAGGGCACTTGGATCCCTAAGAAGCGCGACCAACCGCGCAGGTCAGCCAGCGTGTTGGCCTCGGCGACGATGTAGGCGGGCGTGTCGCTGATCGCCAAGTAGAGCACCTTGCCCATGCGCACCAAGTCATCCAACCCGCGCATAACTTCCTGCACGGGGGTCATGTAGTCCCAGGCGTGCAGGTAGAAGATGTCGATATAGTCGGTGTTGAGGCGCTTCAGGCTGGCCTCGACGGACTGCATCATGCTCTTGCGGTGGTTACCGCTGCTGTTGGGGCGGATGCGCTCATCGCCCTGTCGCGCAGCAGGGGTGAGGGTGTACTTGGTGGCAACGACGAAGTGTTCACGGTCGCTATGGACGAACTCACCGACCAGCCGCTCAGAGGATCCGTTGGTGTAGAGGTTGGCGGTGTCGATGAAGTTGCCACCCTGTTCAGCGAAGTAGTCAAACTGGCGTTTGCTCTCGTCGCGGTCGGCTCCCCAGCCCCAATCCGAGCCAAAGGTCATCGTGCCGAGGCACACCTCAGACACCCGCAAGCCGCTCTTGCCCAGCAGTTTGTAGCGCATACTTCCCTCCTTGAATTAGACAGACGAGGGGGAGCGTATCGCACCTCGTCAGCCCGTACAACTAGCTACATGGGCAGGTGGATGGTGAACGTCGTGCCGCGGCCGAGCTGAGTCTCACAAGCGATCTTCCCCCCGTGCAGCTCAACCATCTGCTTAGTGACAGGCAGCCCCAAGCCTGTTCCCGGGATTGTCTCGACGTTGGACGCGCGGTGGAACGGCTCGAACAAGCGGGCGAAGTCCTCAGGGGGGATGCCGATGCCCTCATCGGCCACTTGAATCACAACTGAGTTCGCGTTACGCGCTAGGGTGAAGCGAACGGTGCTGTTTGGTGGGGAGTACTTGATCGCGTTGGACAGCAAATTAGTGAGCGCGCGCCGCAGCAGCTTCCGATCGATCGGCGCAACTAAGCAGCGTTCTTGACATTCGAACAGGATGCGATGCGTTTTGTGGTAGTTGAGTTGAAACTCTTCCACCACATCGCGGCAGTAGGTGATGAGGTCGCAGTCCTCTACGTTGATCTGGAATCCGTCCGACTCAAAGCGGCTGAGCGTCATCACGTCTGAGATCATCTCTGAGAGGTAGTCGACTTGCTGGCGGATGTTGTCGAGCGCTTGGGCGCGCTCTTCTGGCGTAGAGACGCTGCCGTACTTCTTGAGGATGTCGTATGACAGGCCGATGGACGTGAGCGGGGTGCGCAGCTCGTGCGACATCATCGAAAGGAAGCGGTTCTTGAGCGCGCGCAGTTCTCGTTCCTTCTCCAGCGCGATCGTCATGCGTTCCCGTTCAAGGCGCTCTTGTTCGGCCTGTCGGCGGTGGGTGATGTCTTGGATGATGCAGGTGTAGACGCTGCTGTCCTCAAGGCGCAGCTCGTTGAGCGACAGATACAGTGGGAAGGTCTCACCGTCGGCGCGGCGACCGATCAACTCGTGCCCAACATCACCGTTCAACCGCTTGAAAGTCGCCTTGCCCTCAAATGGCTCATCGATGAGCTGCGAGAGGTTTGTGTTGAGCAATGCAGGTTGATCGAGGCCGAAGATACGCGCAGCGGCACGGTTGGCACTGAGGATGGTTCCCCGCCCGTCGATGGTGAGGATGCCGTTGTTCACGTTGTCGAGGATGGCCTCAAGGCGGCGTTTGCTCTGCGAGAGTTCCATCTCCACTTGTTTGAGGTCGCTGATGTTGTGATGGGCGACGATCACGCGAACGTGGTGATACCACTGGAAGCGTGTCACGCGGACGACGAACCACTGACGCTTGAGCGGCGTGTGGCAAGGGTATTCCATCTGGAACTCGTCCATCTGGCCGCGAACGATGCTGCGGATGGAGTTGGCGATGAACGGCGCTTCTTTGGAGTTGGACAAAGTTGAGCGGTCGCACACGTCAAGGTAATTTGTGCCGATGCCGTAGCTGGAGACGTTGTAGCCATTTTGCCGTGCGAACTTGCGCCATGCCGCGTTTACTGCCACAATGTTGCCGTGTTCGTCTAGCACTGCTACATGGTCAGTCAGCGCGTCCAACACGGATTGGACGAAACGTTCGGCTTCGTCTTTGGACTGTTTGCGAAAATTCTTGGGTTCTGATGGTATCAGCAAGGCAAAGATCCCCCCTATCCTTGCTACGTGCAATGATTATACCACATAATTCTGTTAATGGGTGAATTATGATATTTTGCGCAAAAGCAAAAGCGATGATATGCAATCCGGCGGCAGCCAAGCGCGTTCACTCGACACACCGATGAGCTGTTTAGACGTGAAAGGATGCACTGATGAAAGCTGATTTCAGCCGCCTGATGGCCAAGCGAGGCCTTGACGCCTTCATCGTCGGCGGAGGGGAACACGCCAACAGCGCCCGCTACTACTTGACGAACGGGGCGCACCTGACGGGGGGATATGTGGTGCAGGCGCGCGACGGTGAGCCGTTGCTGGTCGTCAACGGCATGGAGATCGAAGAGGCGCGCAAGAGCGGCCACCGCTGCTTGACGTATGGTGACCTCGGCTATGGCGAACTCTACCGCGAGTACGGCGCACAGCAGGCCTCCGTCCTGATGTATGGGCGTCTCTTGGAGCAAGTTGGCCTTGCCAGCGGGCGGGTGGGTTTGTACGGCGTAGACGACATCAACGCGACGATTGCGCGGTTTCAGCGGCTGCGCGTCCACTATGCGCAGTATGAATTCGTGGGCGAGGACAGCCCGACGTTGTTCGATGAGGCTGGCCGAACGAAGGACGCGGCAGAGCTGGCACGCATCCGCAGCGTAGCCGAGCGCACGAACGCGGTCGTGGCACAGGTGTGGGACTTCATCAGCGGCCACCGCAGCGACGCCGGCGGGCGTGTGGTGGATGCGGCGGGGCAGCCGCTGACGGTGGGCGCGGTCAAGCGGTTTGCGCGGCGGGCGCTGCTCGACGTCGGCCTTGAGGACACTGGCATGATCCTCGCCCCGGGGCGCGACGGCGCGTTCCCCCACAGCCGCGGCGACGACCCGACTGAGCTGCTCGTGGGCGTGCCGATCGTGTTTGACTTCTTCCCGCGCGAGTTGGGCGGCGGCTACTACCACGACATGACGCGCACGTGGTGCATCGGCCACGTGCCGCCGCACGTGCAAGCGCTCTACAACGACGTGATGACCGCCTTCGACATCGCGTTAGAGACCTACGCGCTCAGCAAGCCGACGCACACGCTGCAAGAGGCCGTGCTGGACTTCTTCGAGGCACAGGGCCACCCCACCACGCGCACTCATCCCAACACGATGGAGGGGTACGTCCACAGTTTGGGGCATGGCATCGGCTTGAACATCCACGAAGCGCCTTCGATACATCACCTCAAGCGCGAGGACGTGTTCGAGGCGGGGAACGTCGTGACGATTGAGCCGGGCCTGTACTACCCTGATCGCGCGGTCGGCGTGCGCGTGGAGGACAGCTTCATCGTGACGGTGGATGGCCAGTTGATCAGCATCACGCCCTTCAAGAAGGACTTGCTTTTGCCATTGAGTGGCTCATAGCGACGGGCGTGTACGTTATAATAGCAAATAACGGTAAAGCAGCAGACGGAAGAGAAGACAGGCTCTTATGAATGAGGAAGCTATCGCGCGGCTTCGTTGGCAAGACCCAGCGACGCAGGCGATGCGCGAGTATGTGCTGTTGGAGGGCGCGACGGCTACCATTGGGCGCGCGTCCAATAACGACATTGCTATTCCTGACCAGCATGTGTCACGCAATCACGCGGTGATTCGCTATCGGGATGGCATCTTTCTCATCACAGACTTGAACAGCAGCAACGGCACATTTGTGAACGACACGCGCATTACCGAGCCGTTCCCGTTGTTTGCGGGCGATGTGATTCGCCTGTTCGTCCCGACGATTGAATTCCTCAGCGCGGACGCGCAGCATCTGCTGAACGCGACGCAGGCAGGAACCGTTCTGCGACCGACGCAGGTCGGCAGTCAAGCGCTGCTGCTAGTCACAAACGGCGCGCAGGAAGGCCAGACAATCCCGCTCTTGCTGGACACGGTGACGGTTGGCCGCGCGACGAGCAGCGCCACATGGGAGGTGCTGCTGCAAGATGCCAGTGTGTCGCGGCCACACGCTCGCCTCACCCGTGAGAGCGGGCGCTGGGCGATTGTGGATCTCAACAGCAGCAACGGCACACGAGTCAACGCGATTGAAGTCAAGGGCACGCCGCATTGGCTTAACGACGGCGACACCCTTGAACTGGGAAACGCGATGCTCGTGTTTCGTTTAGGGGGGTAGGGCTTACCCCGCGATCAGCGCTTCCAACTCGCTGGAGACGCGCGCCTCGTTCAAGAGGCCAAACCAACGCTTGACGACCTCACCCTGTGCGTTGACCAGCGCATACTGCGAGCGATCCACAAGTCCGAAGCGCTGGCGCGTGGCCGTGTCGGCGGGGTTGTCGACGTTCACGCGGACGAACTCTACTTTGCCCGCGAACTGCTCAGCCAGCGCTTGCAGCACGGGGTCGTTGGCGCGGCACGTGCCGCACCAGGCCGCATAGGAATCGTAGAACGTGAACGCCACCGTTTGGTTGACCGCTGAAGACGATTCAGCGGTGGGGGTGGCTTCTTGTTCGACAGGTTCTTCAGTGGTGACCGTCGGCACTGAAGAGCTAACAGTGGCTGTTGAAGAGCAGGCGGCCAAAATCACGCCAAGTGTTACGATCATAAGCGCAAGCAGCAGTCTGAACATGGTTGATGTCCTTATAGTTTGAAATCCCACACTAATTATCCACAAATTGCTTAACTGAATGTAAACAAATCGTAGGATCATCATGGGGCATGCGCCCCGCAGGTGTTGGTTTCTCAGGCTACAATCAAAATCACTAGCAGTGAGTAAATGGGGGAACCATGCGCAAGTTAGGCTGGTTGATGCTGCTCGGTTGGTGGGTGTGGGGCGCGCGGGCGCAGGACGTTCCGCCACCCATGCCGATGGTCGATCTGCGTGGGCAGACCGTGGTGAATGTGCTGCTGCTGGGGCTGGCAACGTACAACTATGGCAGCAACGGCCTCACCGACAGCCTGATTCTCATCTCGTTCAACCGTGACACCCGCCATGCTGCTGTGGTCTACTTGCCGCGCGATCTCTACGTCTACCTGCCGCACACACAGCGCATGGCTAAGCTCAACCAAGCCTACTACTACGGCCAGCGTGTCCCCGATGACGGCTACAGCGGCATCGACGAGCTGAAGGCAACGATCCGCTACAACCTCGGCGTGGAGGTGCACTACACAGCCCGCGTCAACTTCGGCGGCTTCGTGCGCTTGATCAACAGCTTGGGTGGGGTGGACATCAGCGTCGACTGCGCCATCCAAGACTGGCGGCTCATCTCGCCAGAGCTTGACCGCAGCGTTGCCGAGAACTACTACCGCTTTACGTTGGAGCAGGGCGTCTATCGGATGGACGGTGATACAGCGCTGTGGTATGTCCGCACACGCATGACCAGCACCGACCTTGACCGCGGGCGGCGGCAGCAGGACATGCTGCGGGCGATCTGGCGGCGGGTGCAAGCGCGCGGCCTGCTCGAGACGCTGCCGACGCTCTGGGCGTCTTGGGAAGAGATCGTCACGACGGATATGCCGCTAGACGTGGCGCTGTCGTTCGTTTCGGACTTGATCGACTTCTCCACCAGCGACATCTCCTACTTCAGCTTCCGCATGAACCACGAGATCACGCGTGGCTATACGCCCGACGCCGATCGCCGCTTCATCTTCATCATGGATCGTGAGGCCGTGGCGCAGCTCATGCGCGATGTGATCGACGCCAGCGTGCCGAGTCGTGTGCAGGTGGCTCCGCCTACCGTGGCGCTCATCAACAGCACCAACAACCCCAACTACGACTTCATCACGCAGATTGCGGCGGATCGCTTGGAGTTGGAGGGCTTTCGCCCTGTGATTGTGCAGGAGCGAACGGGACGCCGCAACTGGAACCACATCGTCGACCACACCGGCGACGAGAAAGGCGGCCATTTGGGTACGCTCATGCGGGTGCTTTCGACAACAGCGCAGGGCGTGAGCGTCCAGCCGGACCCGATGCGCAGCGTGGATTACACTGTCTACCTCGGCTACAATTATTTGGGCTACGCTTGCACACGGCCCGTGCTGCCGCCCGTGCGCGAGGCCATCGCCGACGAGAACGGATCGAGTGCTGATTGATGCTGTATGCCCATGCGGCGCTGAATGTGCCGGTCAACCAGTTGTTCACCTACCACGTGCCGGAGGCGCTGAATGAGACGCTGCGCGTAGGCCATTTGGTGAAAGTCAACTTTGGGACGACGACACAGCCCGCCGTCGTCATGGCGATTGACGAGACGAGCGACGTCCTCCACACCAAGCCGATCCTCGACCTGCTGGACGCGCAGCCCGTCCTTGACGAGGCGCAGATCAAGCTGGCGCACTGGCTGAGCGAGTCGACGCTGGCCAGCATCGGCGCGGCGGTTTGGCTGTGGCTGCCGCCAGCCTTCACCGGCCGCAGCGTGCGCGTCTTCAATCTCGCCGACCCCCTGCCAGACGCCCCTCTGCCCGCTGGCCTGATGGCGGATATCGTGGCTTACCTGCGCGCGCATCAAGACGTGCGCGAGGCCGCTCTAGAGAAGCGCTTTGGCGTGGGGGCACGGCAGGCGCTCAACGCGCTCAAACGGCAGGGCTACGTGCAGATCAGCAGCGCGCTCACTGCGCCAACTGTGCGCCCTAAGACCGTTCGCACGGTGCGCCTGATCGTCCCACGGCGCGAGATCCCCGCGCTTAAGCTGGGGCCGAAAGCCCGCGCCATTGTCGAGCACCTCGCGCAGTTCGACCGCCCACAAGATGTTCCTGACCTCGCCAGCGCAGTAGACGCCACCAGCGCCGACCTGCTCAACTTGGAGCGCAAAGGGATTGTACTGTTGGGCGAGCGCGTCGTCTATCGTGACCGACTGGCCGATCAAGACTTCATCGCGCACGAGCCGCCCACGCTCACCCCAGAACAAGCGGACATCTGGGCGCGCATCCAGCAGTTGATGAGCGGCGCAGAGGGCCGCGTGGGGCTGCTGCACGGTGTCACCGGCAGCGGCAAGACGGAACTTTACCTGCGCGCGATGGCGGCGACGCTTCAACGCGGCCAGCAGGCGATCTTCCTCGTGCCAGAGATCGCTCTCACCCCGCAGACGATCCAGCGCGTGGTGGCACGCTTCCCGGGGCGGGTGGGGGTGGTGCACAGCGGTCTCTCCAGCGGCGAGCGCTACGACACGTGGCAGCGGGCGCGCAGCGGTGAACTGGAGGTGATCGTAGGGACACGCTCAGCGTTGTTCGCGCCGCTGCGCCAGTTGGGGTTAGTCGTCATCGATGAGGAACACGACAGCAGCTACAAACAGTCCCCCCCTATCCAGCCACCGTACTACCACGCGCGCGACGTGGCCGAGCAGCTGGTGCGCCTGCGCGGCGGAACGCTGCTGCTAGGGAGCGCTACCCCCAGCCTTGAGGTGTACCATCGCGCCCAAGCGGGGCAGATCGCCTATCTGCGGCTGCCAAACCGCATCATGGGGCATCGCCAGTGGGTGGAAGGGCAAGCTCAGCGCGGCGGCGTGACGACCCGTTACACCGCGCAGGACGACGACCGCATGACGATTGACCTGCCGCCTGTGCTGGTCGTGGACATGCGCGAGGAACTCAAAGCGGGCAACACGAGCATGTTCAGCCGCGCGCTGCAAGCAGCGCTGGAGGAAGTGATAGAACGCGGCGAGCAGGCCATCTTGTTCCTCAATCGGCGCGGCCAATCAACGTATGTGTTCTGTCGGGACTGCGGCTACGTGGAGAGCTGTCCGCGCTGCGCCACCCCAATGACCTACCACGGCCACGATGAGGCGCTGCGCTGTCATCACTGCGGCTACATGCAGCCCCCGCTTAAGGTGTGTCCCCAGTGTGGCAGCCGCCGTATCCGCTACTTTGGCGCGGGCACGCAGCAGGTCGAGGCCGAACTCAAGCGCCTCTTCCCCACAGTAAGCACCCTGCGCTGGGACGCTGACACCGCCCAGACTATCGACGCGCATGAGGCGATCCTCGCTAGCTTCGCCCAGCAGCAGGCGCAAGTCATGATCGGCACGCAGATGATCGCCAAAGGGCTGGATCTGCCGTTCGTGACGCTGGTCGGCGTCGTGAGCGCTGATCTGGGGCTGGCGCTGCCGGACTTTCGCGCGTCGGAGCGTGCCTTCCAACTGCTAACACAAGTGGCGGGGCGCGCCGGGCGCGGCGTGCTGGGCGGGCAGGTGATCCTCCAGACGTATCAACCGCAGCATGACAGCATCCGCGCGGCCAGCCAACACGACTACGAGGCGTTCTATCAGCAAGAGATCAAGCACCGCCGCGACTTGGGCTATCCGCCGTTTCGGCGGGTGCTGCGGCTGCTGGTGCAGTCTACCAACCCGCAGCAGGCCCAGCGCAGCGCGGAACAGCTCGCCCAGCGGCTGTATAACGTGATCCATGCGGAGGACTGGCCAGACGCCAGCGTAATCGGCCCCGCGCCCGCTTTTTTTACCAAGATCGACAACCACTACCGCTGGCATGTGCTGCTGCGCGCGGCTGACCCCGCGGCTATCGTTCGCCAGCTTGGCCCCTTGAATGAAGTCTACGTCGATGTGGACGTGATCGACGTGCTGTGATGCCCACCATGCAGCAGTGCGCGGCTTTTTGCTACACTGGGCACATGGTAACAGCCTGTGAGTGACCTCATGAGGAGATTGGTTTGGTGTTTGGCGCTTGGCCTGCTGGCGTGGCTGAGCCTCGCGCAGGGTGACGTCTTGAGCAGCCTGCCGCCCTGCGACTTCGCGCCATTGAACGATGGAACACAGATGCGCGTCGGGGCAGTGGTCTACGATTTCGAGACCGGCCGCGGCTGTGCCCAGCGCTTGGACGAGGTGTTCAACACGGCCAGCGTTCCGAAGCTGTTCGTAGCCGGCGCTTACTACGACTGGCTGATACAGGGGCTGATCCGCATCAACGCCCCACTGACCTTCACGCGCGATTACTGGATGGCCGGGCCGAACGACTGCCTGCGTGAAGAGGACATCGGGCGCACCTACCGCGGTAACGACTTGATCGAGGCGATGATCAACTGCAGCGACAACGCCGCGACGTGGATGCTGATGGACGCCGTCGGCTGGGGGACGGTCAACCAGTACATCCAGAGCTTCGGCATTGCAGGCATCGGCGAGGTCGTGCCCTACAGCGCGGTCGATCGGATGAAGCTGGGGTTGATCGACGAGGCGTGGATACGCGTCCCGTTGGGGCTGGCGTCGCGCTATTACCGCGCAGGGCTGACGGCAGGGTTGGAGCGCTACCTGACGACCGTGCCGACGGAGCGGCTGCCGCGGCGCGAGCAAATCCGCGCGAATATGGACTACTTCCTGCTCTACAACACGAACACCCTCACCCCGCGCGCGCTAGCCACGTACTTTATGCGCCTGCGCGAGGCGCTCGTCAACGAGCCAAATAGCCGTGAGGGGATGGTGGCTCGCTTGCTCTTCGACGTGATGACCTACACGCAGCGGCTGAACAGCGTCCAAGCCCTGGACGGTACGGTGCTCGTCGGCGGCAAGAACGGCTTCGACTTCGGCCTTGTGGCCGAGGCCAACGTGATCTTCAACCCCCAGCGCATTCCGAGCGCGATTGTGATCGTCTTCACGCAGCAGAGCAACCTCGAACACCCCAACGCTCAGCGCCCGTCGCCCTTTCGCGGCCCGCTGAACAGCTATGTGCGCGATCTGTCGCTGCGGGTGGCGGAGCTGCTCGGCCAAGATGCGGACCCGCCCCCGTTGGCGCTCGACCTGCGCCTGTCACATGTATTGGTGCAGGCGCAGAGCACGATCGGGGACTGCTGGCGGCCTTACCGTCAGAGCGGCTTCTCTGAAGCGCAAGTCGACGGGTTGGAGGCGTGCTTCCGTGGGGCTCTGCCGCAGCGGCGCTTTCAGAGTGGCACGAACGTCGCCGTGGGCGTGATCTTGCGCGGCCTCGCTGGGGGCGACACGCGCGCGGTGTTCGTCTTCAACGCGCCCGATGGCCAGCGCTACAGCTATCAAGCCGATCGGCGCTATCAAGACCAAACCGGGATCTACGTCTATCATCCAGTGGAGCAGGCCGGGCGCTGGGAGCTAGACCTCTACGTGGACTTTCAGCGGGTGGATCGTCAGAGTTTTTTCGTCGAATGACATAGAGAGGGACTGTATGCGCCGTTGGGTTTTGATCGGATTGAGCTTTGGGGGGAGCGCGTTTTTGCTGTGGTTGGTGCTGCGGGGCGTGCCATTGGCGGAGGTGGTCGACGGCATTCGCCAAGCGGATCCGTTCTGGCTGCTGGTCAACGTCGTGTTGGTGATGGGCACGCTGTGGACGCGCGGCATTCGCTGGGCGGGGTTGTTAGACAACCGCGTGCCAGCGCGGGATGCGTTCTTCGTGATGAGCATCTCGATGATGCTCAATCAACTTCCGCTGCGCGCTGGGGAGGTCGCCCGCAGCGCGATCACGCTGCGCTACCAAGTGCCGTTTTTCACCAGCCTGACGAGCATCCTGATCGAGCGCATTCTTGACCTGCTGGCGGTGGTGATCGTCATCGGGCTGGCGCTGCCGTTCGCGCCGGGGGCCACCCCCGAGGCGGGGCAAGCTGCGTTCGGGCTGGGCGGGTTGGCGCTGGCGAGCTTCGTCGGGCTGTTGTTCTTCGCCCGCTGGCCGAACGTCCCGCGCACTATCCTCGACACGCTCACGCGGTGGGTTCCGCTGTTGGGTCGGCTGCCGCTGCGCCGCTTCCTTGATCACATCCTCGACGGCCTTCAGCCGCTGATGAACCCGCGCCGCCTCGCGCACGTCTTGATCTGGACGGTGATTGCGTGGGCGGTGTCGATGGGGGCGCTCTACGCGCTCACGCGCGCGCTCGACATCCCCGCAGACAAGCAGTGGGTGACAACCCTACTCGGAGTGAGCTTCACCGCGATTGGGCTGGCGCTACCGCTGAGCGTGGCCTCGTTGGGGCCGTTTCAAGCGGCGCTGGCCTTCGTCGGGACGCTGATGCTGCTCGACCCGGTTCAGGCGGTGACGTTGGGCTTCTTATTCAACGGGATGGCGGTACTGGGCTACGTGCTGTGGGGGACGTTGGGGCTGTTCACGCTGGGCTTATCGCTCAGCGGGGTGTTTCAACAGCCCCAACAGCAGGCAGCTTAGGGGGACGAGGGTGGGCCACCGCCGCCCCCTGCTGGATCCACGCTGAAGGTTTCAAGCGTGGGCGGGATGGGCGTGCGCATGTCGGGCGTGGGCACGTCCGTCCCGAACACGAACTCTGGCATCAGGGTGGAAGTCGGCAGTGGCACGATCGGCTCGTCCGTTGGCGTGGCCGTAGCAGCGGGCGCTGGTGTGGCCACGTTGAACGTGATCGGCGTGCTGCTGGGCAGCGGCGCAGCCGTCGGCAGGTTGAAGGTGATCGGCGTGTTGGTCGGCAGCGGCGTCACAAGCAAGCTGAACGGCTGAATCTCGCTAGTGGTCAACCGCGGGAGCGGTGGAGTCGTCGGCAGGACGATCTGCGCAGGCTCAAACGTGGCAAAGACGACGTTGAACTGCGGCGGCGTGTTCGTCGGCAGGGGGGGGATAGTAGATTCCTCTGTCACCTGAACGATGACTGCTTCATCGGTGGGGGTGTTCGTCTGGGTGACGCTTGGCTCGGTTGGCAGCTCGGAACCCGACACAGCCTGCGACAGCGCTTGTGACTGTGGTTCTGGCGCGTTCAGGCTGGGCGCTGCGAGCACAAACTCCGTCGGCAGCAAACCATCATCTCCGCTAGCGGTCGTCAGCATGAGCGTGATGATGACCAGCGGCGCGAGCAGCAGAAGCGCCATCAGCGCGAAGAGCGCCAGACGGTGCGGCGATCCTGCTTGCTCAGTGGCTGGGGATGCTTTAGCGTCGGTATCAGGCGCGTTGAGCTTGGCTAGCAGCCGTGCCGCGCGCGCGTTCTGCGGGTCGGCTTTAAGTGCTTCCAGCAGGTGGCGGCGGGCCACCTCTCGACGGCCCGCGCGCGCTGCTGAAATCGCTTGATCGATGAGCTGATTCGCGTCCATGTGACCTACCGGAACAGGACCGCGTCTAGCTCAAGCGTGAAGCCCGTTGAACCCTGCTGCCGCGCCCCAGTCTGGCAGACGGCGATCAGGTCGCCAGTGGACACGGGCGCGATGAAGCTGTGCGGCATTTGATACTGCACTGTTGGCGAGTAGCTGTTGATCGTACCGCAGTCTGTACATGTGTTCAGGTTCCACACACTGCTGCCGGTGCGAATTTCGGCGATGCCGCCGGATGGCTGGCGCGTGTAGTAGACTGTTACACGTGGGTTGTTGCTGGGCGCGGTGACATACGCACAGCCAGAGGTCGCCGTCGTGCGGATCACGTTGTTGTTCACAGCGAGCTGCGCGCCGATGGGGCTGCCCGGCAGCGTCAC
>DAOUBS010000009.1:0-9584 GCA_034432435.1 Anaerolineae bacterium | reverse complement strand
CTGACTTTTGAAGCTCTCGCAGATAACATCACCACCGGCCAAATCATCAATCAAATTCTGAAGCAGCTTGAGGTTCCATGATGATCAGCCCACAGAATCATCGTAAGCTGCGTCAGATTGAAATCCGCACACGGCGAACCGTGCAGACCCTCTTTGCCGGCGCATACGCATCCAGCTTCAAAGGGCAAGGGATCACTTTTGCGAGCGTTCGACCTTACGCCTATGGTGACGACTTTCGCAGCCTTGATTGGAAGGTCTCCGCGCGGACGGGTATGCCCCACGTGCGCGAATACGTTGCTGAACGTGAGCAGACGGTCATGATCGTGTTGGATGGCAGCGCGTCGCTGTTCTTTGGAACCGACGACCGCACCAAGCGCGACAAAGCGGCTGAACTTTCGATGATCCTTGCGACCTGCGCCAGCTTGAATCAAGATCGTGTTGGCCTTATGATTTTCACGGATCAGACGGAAGTTTATCTGCCGCCGCGCCGCAGCCGCACCCACAGCATGCAAATTCTCAAACTCATCTGGACTTATCAGCCCCAGTCTAAAGCCACAAATTTCAAGGCCGCTTTGCAAACCCTGATAAACGGCCTGAAATCACATGCCATCGTCTTTTTGATCTCAGACTTCATGGCTGATCCATCAGAGTATGACCGCGTGCTGCTTCAGGTGAGCCACAAACACGACCTGACCGCCTTTTACATCTATGATCCGCTCGAACACGCCCTTCCCTCGGCTGGTGTTGTGGCGCTGCAAGATGCGGAATCCGAAAATGTTGCTCTCGTAGACACCAGCAGTCAAGCCGCGCGCGCGAAGCTTCAACGTCAGGCACAAGCTCACCAAGCCGCGCGCAATCTGGCATTTCAGCGCGCTGGTGTCGATTTGTGGGAGCTGCCGCTGGCTGAGGATCTGGTGGTATCGCTGCGGGCGTTCTTCAAAAACAGACAGCGGCGCTTGGAACGATGAGATATTTTTTGATGATGACATGTCTGCTGGGGCTTGTGTGGGTCACAGCAGCACAAACTGAACCAGTCAATCCAATCTCCGTTCCGCCTGACCCCTCCCCGATCATTTTCGCGGCCTTAACTACGTCGAACGCATCACCACAGCTCGGCGAACCGTTTACGCTCACGCTCACGGTGCGAACGCCGCCCAACCTGCCAATTGTGGCATGGCCGTCCTTGTCAAACCTTGAGACGCCCTTCGAAGTGCTGCGAGCGGAGCCGCGTACTCTGTCGCAGCGCGCCACTGAGCATGTCTACACACAGACCGCAGACGTTGTCCTCTGGGCGACTGGTATGCACATGACGCCCGAACTGCGTGTGATATACGAACGCAGCGGGCGGCACTTTTTCGCGCCTGTGCAGTCCGTCAGCCTGTTTGTGCCTGCTCAGATCGTCAATCCACTCGAGACGTCCTTGCGCCCATCACTCTCCGTCTTTGATCTCGCGCTGCCGATACAGTGGGAGGGTGTGACTGTTGGGGGCGTTGTGTTCGTCGTTGTCTTGCTTGTCTTACGCCGCAGACAGCCATCTGATCCCACTGCAACTGAGCGCAGCCGCAGCGCACAAATCATTATTGCGCAAATGCAAGATCTTCAGTCCAGTGGCCTAAACGCCGAGGAAATCATCTTGGTCTGTGCGGAACGGCTGCGCGCTTTTCTGGCAGATGCGGTGAACATCCACGCGCAAGAGATGACCACCAGCGAGATCATCCACCAACTGCGCGCGCAGCGGTTGATCCCAAAGCGGTTGATCAACGCTTTGAATACGCTGCTAGAACAAGCCGACTTGATCAAATTCGCCAATCTGTCGCCTGAGATTAGCCCGCAGCAGTTCATACAAGTGTCGATTCGTTGGATCAAACAAACTGACCAAGTGATTAGCGGGTTATATGACTGAATTTCGTCTCTTGTGGCCGCTTGCGCTGATCCTGCTGCTGCCGATCTTCTGGAAGCTGTGGTCAGCGCTGCGATCTGATTCACTTGCTAGGCTGCCTGTTCTACAATACTCTGACACGCGCTTGTTGGCGGGTATTTCGCCCACCGTGCGTGTGCGGCTGCGCCGTCTGCCCGCTGTGATGCAGTGGGGCGCATATGGGTTGATTGTGCTTGCTTTGGCGCGCCCCCAAGCTGGATCAGAGGTCATCGCGCAGCGCTTTGAGGGGGTTGATCTGGTGGTTGCCATCGACATCTCTGGCACAATGGCAAAGCCATTTTCACATCTGACTCGGTTGGAAGCGGCTAAAGTCGTCACTGAAAATTTCGCTTTGAATCGCCCCAATCATCGGCTCGGGCTGGTTGCATTTGCCGAACAAGCCTACCTACTTGCGCCGCCCACCCTTGACCGCAGCCTCTATCGGCGAATCCTCGCAGATGTTACCTATGCCAGCGCTCTGGAGGTGAGCAACCGCACTGCCATCGGCATGGGGATCAGCGCAGCAGCTTCCCTGCTGACCGAGAGTTCAGCGCCCACGCGCGCGATTCTGCTCCTCACGGATGGGGTCAACAACGCCGGCGCAGTTGACCCCATCACATCCGCCCAGGCTGCCCGTGCCCTCGGCATACGCATCTTCCCCGTTGGGATTGGAACCGTCGGCAGCGATGCAGATTTTGACGAGGCGGCTCTTAACCAAATCGCTCAGCAGAGCACAGGGCGCTACTTCAACGCGCGGTCGATTGACGAACTCATTGCCATCTATGATACGATTGACCAGTTAGTCACTGACTCGCGCCTGCTCGAAGCGCGCATCCTGTGGCAGGATCAAGCCTATGTCCTGATCGTTCTGTCGTTGATCGTTCTCGGAATCGGCAAGATGCTCGAACGAACACTTTTCCAGACTATCCCATGATTGAATTTCTCAACCCTGCTGCGTTATCACTTCTTCTGCTGCTGCCGGCGTTTGTCGCGCTGTTCATTGTGCGCGAGGCTGCCCGTCAGCGCGCGCTGGCGCAAATTGGCGATCAGCGCCTTGTTCAGAGCCTGCTTCGCCGCGTCTCAGTCACAGGTCGGCGCGTGCGCAGCACGCTGTGGCTGCTTGCTGTGTCGATGATGATCCTTGCGCTGGCGCGCCCTGTTGTCGGGTTCACCACAGAACAAGCTTTCCCCATCGGTGCTGAAGTCATCCTGCTGATGGATGTCAGCCTCAGCATGGCCGCGCCCGATGTAGCCCCCAACCGTTTGAGTCGCGCTGTGTTGGACGCGCAGGATTTGGCACAGCTCTTGCCGGGCACTGCGTTCGGGATTGTCACATTCGCAGGGATCGCACAGCCTTTAATGCCCCCAACAGTAGACGCTGGAGCGATCGCCTTATTCTTGAACAGCTTGCGTCCAGACTTTGTCCCTATCCCCGGAACATCCCTCGCGGCAGCTCTCACAACAAGTATCACCGCTTTCGATGATAACTCTGCTACTCCTGCTGTAATTGTGTTGTTCACAGACGCCGAAGACCATGAAGGGCTGGTCGACATCGCCACTCTAGCGCTCATCGAGCAAAATATCCCTGTGTTTGCCCTCGGTTATGGCACTGAGCAGGGCAGCACTATTCCTACCGTGAACCCTACCACTCAGCTTCCCGAGTTCAAGCGGGATGCAGGGGGTAATCTAGTCATCACAAGGCTGCGCATGGACGTATTGGAAGATATTGCGTTGGCGACCGGTGGTCTTGCGCTTCGTTCAGATCAACCAGACGCGCTAACCGCTATTGCAGAGCGTATCAGCGCCTATCAAGGGGACTCGCTGCTGCCTCAGACCATCACCCGTCCAGTCGAATACTTTCACGTCCCGCTGTTAATCGCTGCCCTCCTGCTGCTAGGCAGCCTCGTTCAACCAACCACCTTACGAGCGGACATGGTATGAAAGTCTGTTGGTGGCTCATCTGTCTGATCAGCTTGGCTGGCTGCGGCACGAGCGTACAGCTCCAAAATAACGCCGGCAACGTCGCCTTTCGAACAGGCGATTACGTCAACTCGATTAACCTCTATCAATCTGCTCTCATCACCGAGCCAGAGAACGCTACCGTTTACTTCAACCTCGCCCTAGCCTACGAGGCATCAGGCGACGTCTCGCGCGCTGTCACAGCCTATGAACAGGTTATTCTGCGCGGCAGTCCCAGCGAGCAATCTGCTGCCTACTTCAACCTCGGCAATCTCTACTTTCGCAGTCAACAGTTGCAGCTTGCAATCGAAACATTTCAAGAGTCGCTACGCCTTGACCCTCAAAACAACGACGCGCGCTTCAACCTAGAGTTGGCCCTAGCGCTCGTCGGCCAGCCCACGCCAACGCCGATTGAAATGCAGACAAACCCCGACATGAGTAGTGTCGATCCAACATCGCTCCCAACGCCTATGCCAGGCGCAGGCCTCCCCCCTACCCCAAGCCCCACGCCTGAAGTGCCCAACCTAAGCACGCCAGAGGCTGGCGGCCTTTCCCCCGATATGGTTTCTGACAGCCGCGTGCCACCTAACCCTCAGCTCAAGGGGGAACTCGACGTCGAGGCAGCAAAGCGCTTCATCATTGAGCTGCAGCAGTTTCAACAAGACAACATCGGCCTTCCGAGGATCGCTGTTCCCGCTGCTACGCCGGGATCCACGCGAGATTGGTGAACAACATGCGAGCGGCTTGTATCTTGCTATTTGTGCTCTTAGCAGTGACACAACTGCGCGCTCAAACTGGCACAGTCATCGTTCAGATGATCGTGTCACCGTCAACGGTTGTGGTAGGCCAACCAGTTGTGGTGTCGATACAAGCTTTAGACCCAAACCGTTCTGTTGGGCTGCGGCTGCTTCCTCCCCTTCTCTCTGACTTTGGTCAAGATCCACCTGATGAACCTTCAACGGCTTTAGAAGTGATCAACGGCACACCCTACACAGTTTACAGGCAGCAAATCACAATCTACCCCAATCGCAGTGGCACGTTCATCATAGCGCCAGCGCGCGCGCAAATCCCCGAAACGCCCTTAACCGCTGAGCAGACGTTCACTTCAGGTGCGGCAGTGCTGACCGTAGTGCCGCTCCCGCAGCCTGTTCCCGACGGATACACCAATGCGGTTGGAGCCTTTGCTGTCACGGCTCAGGTCGATACAACGGCCATACCGTCCACGGGCAGCTTAACAGCAGCGCTTGTCATCTCAGGTGAGGGGAACCTCTCGATGATTCACCCCCCGCGATTTGATGCTTCTCAAGAGTCATGGCGCGTTCTTTCGCCGCGCCGCATCCTGTCCGCAGATCGCAAGTATCTAATTTTCGAGTGGACGCTGCTTCCCTTGCGAAGTGGACTGTTACCGGTAACGCTGCCTGCATTCGCATGGTATGACCCTGCTGCTGGTTACAAAAGTATAGAAAGCTCACAGGTCACCGTGACTGTTGGTCCGGGGCTGAACAACTCACCCGCACCAAACACTACTGCCACGCCAGGCTCAGCACAAACGAGTTTTCATGACGTTACGATACTGTTCGACACTGCAGATGAATCGCTAGAATCAATTGTTCCCCGCCTGTGGCCGGGAAATGTCGTTTACTGGCTGCTACCACTCGGATGCACGCTTGTTGTATTTATTATCACTACAGCGATCAAGCGCCCTCTACGAATACCGTCAAGACGTGCTGTCGCAAGTAGCGGCCAGCTGCGCAGCGACATCCTCATCGCTGTTCAACAGCCACCAGCGAGGGCCTTCCCGCTGCTGGAAGGTATATTCAGGCGCGAACTGCGAAAACATCAGAAATCAGATGAAGACTGGGAAGTATGGCTGCAATCGCTGCCTGAACCGTTGAGGATACGCATCACTGATCTGCTCCAAAGTCTTGCCGATGCAAAATTTGCCCCAGCCTCGCGTGATGATGTTCGACTTCACGCACGAGCTGTCATCCGTGTTCTGCGCCAGCTTGAAATCTTCTCGGAACAATTATGAAAATTGCGGCGCTGTTGGTTCTTTTGTTGGTGGGGTTCACTACGTTTGCTCAAACTTCGTCTGAGCCGCTTGATCCAGCGCTTGTGCTGACGCTTCAACGCGCTGTTTTGACGAATCCACGTAACCCGCAGTTGATGCTCCAATGGCAGCAGTTGATCGGTGAGACAAGCTCGGCTTTTTCGCTCGGCAATCTCAGCGATTTATTGGCATCTTTCTTGACCATGCAAGAACATAGTGTCTTGTCGTTCGGGCTGTGGTGGACGTTCAATCTGGCCGTCATGCTTGGGTTGATTATCCCACGCTGGCGCAATTGGCTAACACCTGTTCGGTTAGTGGGGCTTTTGCTGTTGGTAATCGTCGGCAGCACATTTGGAATGCGCTTGCTTATAGACACAACCGAGCCACGCGCCGTTGTGATGACTAGTACATCAGCACACGTTGGCCCTGATGAGTCTTTTCTGACGGTCCATCAAATTTCTGCGTCGGCGCGTGTGCGGGTCGCACGAGTACAACGAGGGTGGGCACTCATCACAACTGTAGATGGCCGTGCTGGTTGGGTTCGAATTGACAACATCGAATACGTCATTCCGCCCGATTGAGCAGCATCGGAATGAGCATCTCAGGGTGTAAAGCGACGCGAATTCCCGCACGACGGAACAGCTCAAGCTTGGTCTGCAGTCCAGCAATATCAATAGGTAACCCACGATGGACAAAGCTGATGCTCGGCGGCAGTGATTGCCCCGCTATCATAGCAATGACTGGCTTGCTGATCTCGGCCCGCACATAATCGACTAAAGTCGGCACTTCGACCCCATCAATGTCTGTTAGATAGATGATTTGCTCGGTGTCCGGATCAGCCTCTAAATACTCCATTACATCCCAAGCGTTCATCCCATGTAGCATATCCGACCCAAGACTGACGAGCGTGCTCATGCCAAGTCCGGCACTTTGAAGCATAGTGCTCACGTAGTACAAGAGGGACCCGCCACGGGCTACAATTCCCACCCCCCCTTTCAACTGCACAGTCGTCGGGATGATGCCGACTGTTGCTTCTCTGACGATCATAAAGCCCGCAGAGCTTGGCCCCAGCAGCCGAACCTCGCGCATCTGTGCATAATGAATCACCCGGATTACATCGTGAATAGGGATCCCTTCTGTAACGCAAACGATCATCTTGATGCCAGCGTCAATCGCTTCAAACATCGCATCTACGGCATTATCGGCTGGTACAACAATCAGGCTGACTTGAGCGCCCGTCGCTTCTACCGCTCGTGAAACGCTGTCGAAGATAGGAAGGCTGTAGAGCCATGCGCCGCCTTTGCCCGGTGTGACGCCGGCTGCCACGCGCGTCCCATATGCTGACATCGCCTGCGTGTATGCCTCACCAAAGCGTCCTGTCATGCCTTGAACGATGATCGGGGTTGTTGGGTTAAAAAAATAAGCCATGATACGCTTTCTCAGGGGATTGTTTGCACAGCCTGTGCGATGGCTGTCAGTTCGCGTGCGACATGTATCGACGTCTTATGAATCTTGCTCTTAGCTAGATCGCTGTCGATCCCCTCAAGGTAAACGATCAGCCTGGTATGTGGGTTGGCAGCGTGAAACGCCAACAGAATATCCGCTATCGCTTCGCAAGACACAAAAGTTGTGAAGATAGTTATGATGATAATGCGAGTATTCAACGCCACTGCGCCTGTGAGCAGTGGCAGCAAATGTGTCAGAAGGTACGCTTCCTCGATTTCCGCTAGTGCGTAGACCCTTACACTAGCATCCCCCACAAGGTAGTGCACGGCGTCAGCGGTTGCCATGACTAACCCTGCACCGCTCCCAATGCAAGCAATATGCCCCTGCACAGATGCGTGTTGAAATACCCCCTCGGCTGGGTTTAGGACGACCGAACGGTACTGCGGTGATCGTTTGTCAGCGACAGCCGACACATGATGAATCACAACTTGCCGCTGCGCGTCAAACGATCCTTGAGCAATCAGATAAAGAATATTCTCCGATTCAAAAGCGCGATACAGCTTTAGCCCAAAGTCGGCATAGGCATCCCAGCACTCGAATTCAAAATCAAGTTCACTGGCAGCGTTAACAAGTTGATAGCGGTGAAGCCCTATCAGTGGGTTAATCGTACTGCTGACAGAAAGCGCGTTCGTTGAAGCTTCAAATTGAACACAAGCCTGTTCGGCATTGACTCTTAGCACGAACGTAAAAGGCGTTTTACCTAGTGGTTGATCTGTTTGTAGGTGTAAACGATGTTCAGCGAGCAGCTCATACACCTGCATGGTCGAGAGACGCAACGAGACCCCCACTGTTTGCCATAACGTCGCATACCGCTATAATTTATACCAGTTTCTAACCATCATGCGCAACAACATTCGTGGCGCAGGTTGGTCAAACGCTTGAGAGGAACCAAAATGGGTAGAATGTCCCGTGTCAATGCCCTTGTTGGGCTGTTGTTGCTTGTGCTGTCTGCCTTTGGGATGCAAGCACAAGAACGAAATTTGCTCGTGAACGGTGGCTTTGAAGCTGGATTTGCCTCTCTAGCAGGCGCTGCCCCGCGCAATGTTGCAACCGGCTGGACGCCGTGGCATGCCCCACGCACTGCCACAATGCCATCCTTTCAGAACGCATCCCCCAAGTACCTAGCAGCATCCACTGCTAACGCCAATGGCATTGTGCCACGCATCCGCACAGGGTCTGATGCGCAAATTTTTTATGCCTTTTATGAAACATTTGACGGCGGGATCTATCAGCAAGTGACAGGCATTACCCCCGGAACTGAGCTGCGTTTTAGCGTTTATGCTTACGTGTGGTCAACCACATTTGATGACCCCAACGTCAGTGAAGCGCCAGGGACGGTGGCCGTGCGCGTTGGCATTGATCCACGGGGTGGCACAGATGGGCTGAGCAGCAACGTCGTATATTCGACGCCAGTGGTCGCCTATGACGCCTTCCGTGAGTACTCGATCATCACGCGCGCTGAATCGAGCACGGTCACCGTGTTTGTCCGCGCTAGCATCGGCGAGCCAGTGCAGTATTCGTATATCTACCTCGACGACGCCGTGCTAGCGCCAACCACTGCTGTTCAACCAACCCCAGTGCCGCCGACCAATACGCCGGTGCGTCCAACTAACACGCCTGCTGCACCAGTCGCAACTGTAGCCCCAATCCTTCCGACTGTAACCACTGCCCCAACGAATACGCCCTTCCCGCCCACGCCAACGCAAGAAAACCTGCTGCTGCCGACCGCTACGCCATTCGGCTTAGACGCCACCGCCACTGCTTTTGCAGGGGGCGCTACACCCGTTCAACCGATTGCAACCATCGTGCCCGTCGTGCCAGCTACGCCTGTGCCAACCTCCACCCCGGATCCATCCGTGCTAAACCCGTTCCCAGCTCGTGTGACACACACCGTCCGCCGTGGTGATACTGTCTTTGATCTCGCACGGCGCTATGGCAGCTCGGTTGAGGCGATTATCTTTGCTAATGGACTGAACCGTAATGGCTTCATCAACGTGAACCAAGTGCTTGTGATTCCTGTGCCCAGCGGCACGCAGCCTCAGCCCCCTGCTGCGACGGTGGTAGTGGTTCGCCCAACAGCCGTGCCTCAACCCACGCGAGTTCCACCCGGCGCGCCGATCACCCCTCCCCCGCCCGGCACAGCGTTCTACC
>DAOUBS010000008.1:0-9354 GCA_034432435.1 Anaerolineae bacterium | reverse complement strand
CCTTCGGCGTTATACGAAACCCTGCGAAAAACGACTCTGCCCCTTGAAACTCTGTTCACCCTTGCGCTGGCGGCGTTCATGATCGGCTTGTCGAAAGGCGGGCTAGGCGGCCCTGTGCCGGTCGCGCTGACGGCTCCGCTGTTGTCGTTGGTGCTGCCGCCAGCGCAGGCGGTAGGGATCGTGTTGCCGCTGCTGCTGTTTGCGGATGCGTTCGCCTTGTACTTCTACTGGCAGGCGTGGGACATGCGCTACATCCGCGCGATGCTGCCGCTGGGGGTAGTCGGCGCGTTGGTCGGAACGGCGCTGCTTGTCTCGCTGCCCGGCGCGGTGTTGGGGCGCGTGATCGGTGTGCTGACGTTGATTGCCGTGGTCTACCGCGTTATACAGCCGCGTTTGAAGGCGCTGACGTATCAACCGCGCCGGTGGCACGGGCCAGCGGCGGGCGGCTTGTCTGGCTTTGCCAGCGCGCTGGCCAACGCCGGCGCGCCGCCCCTCACCGCCTATTTGCTCATGCAGCCTAGCATGACTCCCTTGAGCTTCATCGGCACGACGACGCTGTTTTTTGCGGTCATCAACGCGCTCAAAGTGCCGGGGTATCTGGCGAGTGGGGTAACTGACCTCAGCATGCTGGCACAGGCCCCGCTCGTGCTCGTGTTGATCCCGCTGGGGGTGTGGCTGGGGCGGGCCGCTGTCCAACGGATGAACGCCCGCTTGTTCGAGCAGATCATGCTCACTGCGCTGTTCGTCATCAGCCTGTACCTCATCGTGCGCTGAGCCAACCCGTTGAGCTGACCCCTCACGCCTGCCCAGCGACCCAGTCCATCGTGTAGCTCACGGCCTTGTCCAGCGCTTGAACGGACATGGCGATGTGTTCTTCTTTGGTGTCCTCTTCTTTGGCGTGCGAGAGGCCGTACAAGCTCTGGACGAACAGCATTACCGTCGGCACGCCCGCGCGGGCGACCTCAGCGGCGTCGTGCAGCGGGCCGCTCGGCAGGCGATAAGAGACCCCCGCTACTTCCTGAATAGCGCGATCCATGAATTCGATGAGCGTCTCATGGAAGGGGATGGGGTGGATCTCCCACAGCTTTGACCACTCGACGCTGATCTTTTCTTCCTCAGCGATGCGATAGCTGGCATCTTTGGCCTCTTGCAGCATCATCGCCAGCTTGTCAGCTTCCAGGTGGCGCTGATCGAGCGTCATATCCGCTTGACCTGCCACAGCGGTGACGATGCCCGGCGTGAGCACGACCCGCCCGACGGTGCAAACGCCACCGTGGCGCTTGGCGATCTCGCGGATTTCAAGGTGCAGCTTGCTCACGCCGCCCAGCGCGTCGCGCCGCTGATCCATCGGCGTGCTGCCGCTGTGCGCGCTCTGACCCTTGAAAGTGATCGCGTGCCGCTCGACGCCGAACGTGCCCAAGACGGCCCCTAGTGGCAAATCTTTGCTCAGCAAGACAGGCCCTTGTTCGATATGTAGTTCAAGGTAGGCGGCGGCGTTCTTGAGCTGCTTCTTGGCCTCTAATACGGTATCGAGGCTGAGGCCGTAGCGCGCGATGGCGTCCGTCAGCAGGATACCGTCGCGGTCTTTGAGGTGGCGCAGCTCGTCAGGGTTCATCGTGCCAGAGGCGGCGCTGCTGCCGAACAGACTGCGCCCAAAACGCGCCCCTTCTTCATCTGCCCAGTCGACCAGCCGCACAGTCACTGCCGGGGTTCCCTCGGCGGCGATGCGCCGCAAGATCTCCAGCCCGGCCAGCGTGTTCAAGCAGCCGTCCAGCCAGCCACCGTTGGGCACGCTGTCTAAGTGCCCGCCGATGAGCACTTCCCGCTCGCTTTGGCCGCGCAGGGTGGCCCACAGGTTGCCCGCTTCGTCCATCTCAACTTCAACGGGTAGTTCGGCCAATTTAGCGCGATACCACTCACGGGCACGATCCCACATGTCAGTGAAGGCCACGCGCTGCGCGCCTGCTTCCGTGGCGGTCATCGTGCGCAGTTCTTTCAATTCGTCGATGGTGCGTTGGGGGTTGAGTGTGGTCATGAGCGATCTTCCTGAATACACAACTGCAAGTCAACGAGTGATGTCAAGTCTGAATGTAACGCGATGAAACTGGGCTGTCAAACAAGAGTCACGCCCTACTCGACCCAGTGGGCAGCGTTGCCGCTGCTGGCCACTTGTCGGATGCTGCCGGTGGTGATGTCCAACACGTAAAGCTGATCTTGGCCGCCCGTGTCGCGCGTGAAGACAATGGATCGCCCATCTGGGCTGAAAGATGCCGCCCAGTTGTTATGGGTGTCGTTGAGCAAGATTTGCTGGTTGCTGCCATCCAAATTCATCAGCGCGATGGCGTTTGTCCCCTCCGCGAGCGACGTGATGTAGAGGATCTTCTGCCCGTCTGGGCTGAAGGTGGGGGAAGCATCGCGTAGGTTGTTGTTCGTCAAGCGGGTGACTTGGCCAGTTTGTGTGTCAAGCAGAGCGATTTCCCACGTGCGGGCGTCGAGCAAGTCGGAACCAGTGGTGAACACGATGTTGAGCCCGTCGGGGCTGTAGCGTGGGTGGCTTTGGCGCTCGTTGCCCGTCAAGAGGAGTTCGGTTACACTGCCGTCGCGCCGCGTGCGCAGGATGTCATACGTGCCGTTGCCGCGCACATCTGATGAGTAGACGACCCATTCGCTGTTGGGCGACCAGCCGGGCAGCCGGTCGATGACGCTGTTGTTGGTCAGCCGCCGCACGTCGCCGCCGTCGCGGTTCATCACGTAGATTTCAAAGTTGCCGTCACGGTTAGAGTGAAAAGCGATCCACTGGCCATCTGGCGAGACGACTGGGTAGCCGCTGTCGTAGCTGCCGCTCGTGAGCTGTCGTTCGCGCCCTGTTGCCAGATTCAGCTCAACGATCTGAAAATAGGGGCCGCGTTGATCGGAGTAGACGATCGTCCCGCCCAACGCGCGCACCCCAGCGTTGAGGTTGACCGTGCGCGCGATGACGGTTGGCGTGGTCAGGTTGGAGGAGCCGCTTTGTGCGCCGCTGGCGGCGGTTGGGAAGGCAGGGGCGGCTGGGGTGGCGGCGCTCGTCTGGCGGGCGAGCAGCGTGGCGCGGGCGGCCTCGCTGGTTGGGTCAAGCGTCGGCGTGGGGGGGCCGCTGAGGGGGGTGCGGATGGGGCTTTGCTGGCTGGGCGGCGCGACCACTGGCGGCGCGGCGTTGGGGCTAACAGTCGGCACGCTCGCGGTGCGATCTGGCAGCAAGACGCTCATCGCCATTATGCCGATGACGACCACGACGATCAAGAACAGGCAGCCGATCCCCCCGCCGATGACCGCGCCAGCCCATGCGCGATTCTTGCGCGGCTTGTGGGGCGAGATCAGCTTGCCGGTGTAGTTCCCGCTCGTCATAGGCGGGGCGTAGACTGGGGAGGCGCTGTAGTTGGGCTGCGGTGTGGCGTAGCGCGGCGGTGCAGCGCTGCTGGGGGGGGGCTGCGGCGCATACATCGGCGTGGGTGGCACGACCGGGCGCGCATACTCCAGCGTCGGCTCAGCGTCCGGCTCGCGCATGGCCTGCCGTAGCGATTCCACGAGGTCTGCCGCGCGCGCGGGGCGCTCGTTGGGATCTTTGCTCAGCGTGCGCAAGATGACGCGCTCAACCGCGGGCAAGAGGTCAGGGTTGTACGTTCGGGGGGAGGGCGGCGGTGCGGTGACCTGCATCACGGCGATGCTGTAGGGGGTGTCGGCCTCAAAGGGGCGGCGACCTGTGACCAACTCAAAGAGCATGACCCCCAAGCTGTAGATGTCGCTGCGCCCGTCCATCTCTTTGCCCTGCGCCTGCTCGGGCGACATGTAACTGGGCGTGCCAACAACCCCTTGTGTGGTGATGTTCGCGCCGTGCCCTTCGTTGAGCCGAGCGATACCAAAATCGCTCAAGAAGGCGCTGCCGGCTTCGTCCAGCAGCACGTTGGAGGGTTTGAGGTCGCGGTGCAGCACGCCTTTCGCGTGGGCGTGGTCTAGCGCCGGGGCAATCTCAGCGAGGATCGTCTCAATGCGCGCGAGGGGGATCGTGCCCTTGTTGAGCATGTCATCCACGCTGCCGCCCGCCATGTAACGCATCACGATGTAAGGCTGGCCTTGATACTCACCGTAGTCATAGACGGGGACGATGTGAGCGTGTTCAAGCTGCGAGACGATTTTTACTTCACGGTGAAAGCGCTGCAAATAAGTATCGTCGGACACGAACTGCATCGGCAGCACTTTGAGCGCTACCTGACGGTTCATACTTTGTTGGCGCGCCAGATACACCCGCGCCATGCCCCCTACCCCGATCAGGCTGAGGACTTCGTAGCCGTTGACGACGGCCCCGATCAACTCGTCCGACATAGACAATTGCGCCTGCCTTAAGAAAGCCTGCATCATTATAAGCGCTTGATGCCGCGCCTCACAATCTCACTCTAATGTTACAGAGGCATTCTGCGCTAGGGTGTGCTACGATGAAGTGGTCTACTCAGCACAAGGATACTCCCAATGGGACACAAAGAAGACGGTGAGAAGTTCCTCGCAGATAACGCCAAACGCCCCGACGTGCAGACGACGGCCAGCGGGCTGCAATATCGCGTCATCACACAAGGCAATGGCCCCAAGCCCGGCCCGCGCAGCACCGTTGAGGTGCACTACCGCGGCACGTTCATCGACGGGCGCGAGTTCGACAGCAGCTATCGTCGCAACGAAACGATCAGCTTTCCGCTCAATGGGGTGATCGCCGGCTGGACGGAAGGCTTGCAGTTGATGCCGGTTGGCTCCAAGTATGAGCTGTTCATCCCCTATCGCTTAGGCTATGGGGAACGCGGCACGCCCGGCGGCCCCATTCCAGGCTATGCTGCGCTGATCTTTGAAGTGGAGCTGATCGCGGTACGTTAGCGCTCGAGTGATTTGCGAATTTTGTCGACGCGCGCGCGGAACATCGGGTCATCGTTCATGTCGGCGATGACCTTGTTGCAAGCGTGGACGACGGTGCTATGATTGCGCTGGAAGGCGTCGCCGATCTGTGGCAAGGAGCAAGTCGTCAGCTCACGACATAGGTACATGGCGATCTGGCGGGCTTGGCTGATGGGTTCACTGCGCTTCTTGCCGATCAAGTCGTCAACCATGAGGCCGCTCTTCTGCGCCGTCACTTCGATGATGCGCTCCAACGTCAGGCGCTCGCGCGGTTGACTATAGCGGCGCGTAAGAGCGTCGATGTGCTCGCGGCGCAGGGTTCCCATCGTGGCGCGCGCGCACAACTGCATGAACAACCCTTCCAACTCACGCACGCTGACGGGTGCAGTCGTGATCGCCTCGACGACGTCAGAGGGGAGTTTGACGCCGCGTTCCTCGCTCCACATCTCAACGATGCAGCGGCGCGTTTCCAACTCAGGCGCTTGGATGTCCAACACCAGCCCCCCCTGAAAGCGTGACCGCAGCCGCTCATCGATGTTATTCAGGTCACGCGGGTGGCGGTCGCTCACCATGACAACCTGCTTGTTCCATTGCAGCAGGGCGTTATACGTGTGGAAAAACTCGTCTTGTGTGGATTCCTTGCCCATGAAGAACTGCACATCGTCTAGCAGCAGCACGTCCACGCTGCGGTAGCGCTGGCGGAACATGGCGGTTTGGCCGCTGCGAATGGCGCTCACAAACTCCGACACGAACACTTCAGACGAGATGTACAGCACAAACTTATTACGCTGGCGGGCGTCATGGCCGATGGCTTGCAGCAGGTGGGTCTTGCCAACGCCAACGCCCCCATGAATCAAGAAGGGGTTGTAAAGCAGCCCCGGCGATTCGGCTACAGCGCGGGCGGCCTGATACACCATCTGGTTGTGTGGGCTGACGACGAAGCGTTCAAAGGTGTAGCGCTCGTTGAGGTCACCATCAGGCAGGCCGGGCAGGCGCGGCGCGCGCACCAGCTCTTCAATGCTGGGCGCGTCAAGCGTCGGTTCTGGTGAGGGGGCTAGCTTGAGCAGCGTCATATCATCAGCCGTGAGGGGGGCGGTGGAAGGCTCGGGCTTGCGAACGACCTCGAACCGCGCGCGCACAGGCTGATTGGCAAGATGGCTTAGCATGCGCTCGATCTTGGTGTTCAGCCGTGTGTTGAGCATGTCGCAGATCGTGCTGCTGGGGGCGCTCATCACGAACAGGTTGTCCGCGGCTTCAAAGCGGACAAACTCAGCCTGTTTGACCCATGTCTCGTAGGACGCGCGGTCAAGCTGCATCTGTAATTGTGACTTGGCGGCCTGCCAAATTTCTTCCGGTGACACGACATCCCCCTAAGGCGAAACAAAACCTAGTCTGCTGCGCATACGCCAGCTCAGCAGGGACAATAAGAAATGGTTCGGCTTCTTGCACGACTGAAGCCCACTCTATACTCGATTTTTAGGTTGCTGCTTTCGCTATTTGATTGTTTGAGAGGCGTCTTCGTTTCAGAGTCATGGCCGAGGGGGCACTGAAATCTCCAAGGGGTACTCTGCCTCTCTGTATGCATCAGTATAGCCGAGTTTGCCAATTTGCTCAAACCAAATTCGAGTCTGATGCGAAATTTTAAGGTTGGGAAAATTTGTGAATCATTTCTTAAAGTAATCTTGATGCGATCTATAGCGTTTGAAAACAAAAGAAGTTTGAAACAGTCAATTTTGGAATAAACTAGGGATATATATCCCAGATAACACAAAATTTCTTAGACTAATTAACCTAATAACTTAATTATCACCTCTGAGAAGTGCTTAACCTCTCCATAATTAAACTAGACAATTCCGAGGATGTTGCCCCGTGTTGGGATATAGAAGGCGTAACAATCTCGTTAGGTTGTAGCCCTAGCGTCGATAGGTCAGCTCGCGCGCGATGAGCGCCACCGTGGGCAGCGCCACGGAGAGTTGGCCGCGGTCGGCGACCGCAGTGATGAGCGCGTAGCCTGTCTCCAAAGCAACGCTCACGATGAGTGCGTCGTCGTCGCCGTTGCTGCCGCTTACGATGGCTGTGGGGCGCGTGCCTGCGCGCGTCAGCAGCACCTGCCCCCACGTGGCGTTCTCAACGCTGGTATCCGCCTGTGCGATGAAGTTGGCGAGGATCAACGGGGCAGACGGCTCAAACCCTTCCGCCACGGCCAGCGGCGCGAGCTCATTCGGGATCACCGTGATGAAAATGGCCGCTTGGCCTGATGTTAGGTTGCTGGCTGTGATGTCGACTTCGTCGGTGTTAGCCAGGATTAGGCCGCTCGCGTCCCCGCTGCTTTGCCAACCAGTTGGGTAGGGCACGATCAGCGTGCCGCCGAGCAGGTCTACCCCTGAGAAGGCAGCGCTGCCCTCAGCAGGTTGAACGCTGCGCCAGACTTCGGCGGTGATTGTGTTCAGCGGGGCAGTGGTGGGGGACGAAGCCGTTTGTGCTGTGAGGGCTTCTTGCGTCGGGGTTGCGTCGAAAGACACCATCGGCTGGAGCGCGGCGGCCTCTGTTGGGGTCATTTGAGTGGGCGCGGCGGTAGTGGGAGTGGGTGGCGCAGTGGTTGGGCTTGGCTGCGTCAGCACGTTCAGCGTTGGGAGCGGCTCGTTAGGCGCTGGCGTGAAGGTGGGGTCATCGGTGGCGAGGTCAGGCGTTGACGTGGGGTCAATCGGCAGCAGCGGCGGCTCGGTGGGGGTGGAGGTTGCAACGGGTGGGGGGGGCTGGGGCGCGCAGCCTGCCATCAGCAGCGCCACCAGCAAAAACCAAAGCCGACGCATAGTCATCACTCCTGTCTTGAAGGTGGCTTTATTGGGTCTCAGCCTGTTTTTCAAGGAACTCACGGATGAAGCCTCCCTCGTCCGTGGCGATCAACACGCCAGCCAGCTTGTTGATGACCAGTTCACCGAGGTGTTTGATGAGTTGATTGATCTGCTGGCGCATGATGACCATCACATCGTCCCATTCGACATCGGGCGGGAGTGTGCCTTCGCGCAGGTCTCGTGTGGTTTCGAGATAGGCCATTGCGGGGTCAGTCTGCTGGAAGACGAGGGCGCTGGGCAAGTCATGGCGGACGACCGCGTAAAAGTGCTGGGCCAACAACTGTACGCCGTTTTCCAGCGAGTATTTTTCGGTAAAGTGGGCGCTGGCACTGGTGGCGGCGTTGCCCCCACTGCGCGAGAGCAGCACCATCGCGCGGCGCATCAGCACTTGCAGCTCTGGCATGTTGTTGTTGCTGTTGGTGGTCGTCATGAGCAGGCCGCCGGGCTTGAGCAAGCGCCGCATCTCGACGATTGCTTGCTCAACGTCCGTCACCATGAACAGAACATGATTGGCCATCACGACGTCGAAAGACGCGCTGGGAAAGGGCAAATGGGCGATATCGGCCACGGTCAAGTTGACGGGTGATGGGTGCGACTCCAACATCTGCTCAAACAGGTCAACCCCAAAGTACTGCACGTTGGGGTAGCGATGACGAAGGCGCGTGTAGTACAGCCCATTGCCACAGCCCACATCCAGCACGCGCTCATCGCCGCGCAAATTCAACATCGACAGCGCCCACTCACTGAAGTTGACGTTGGGCACAGTGTACTTGTCGTGGATTTCTTGGCGAATCCTTAGGTTGTCTTCGGTTGAATACTGCCGTTTGATAATGTCGTGTTGGCTCATGAGCCTGCCTGATGCGTTCTCGGTAATGTTTAATCATACGCTAGTATAGCGTGTTTTCGTGTAGGGAGCAGGTGAGGCTGATCTGTAGAAATTGATTTAATACTCGCGATGGCTAGGCCAATCGTTCGCCGTTCACACCACGGCTAGGACAGCGTGAAGTGACCCATCACGAGTAGATAGACAAAGAACACCATTGTAACGGCGATCAAGCTGTCGAGTCGATCTAAGACGCCGCCATGGCCGGGAAAGAGGTTCAACCCTTCTAGGCCACTGTCTTTGAGGCCAAAGTAGCGCTTGAGAGCGGACTCGAACAAGTCCCCGTAGATGCCTGCAAAGGGGGCAATGAGCAGGACGACGATCACGCTGGGCGCTTCCAGATGAACGATCAGCAAAAACAGCAGCGGAAACACGATGCCGCCCACGATGCCGCCCATCGCCCCTTCGACTGTCTTTTTAGGCGAGAGCTTGGGCGCGAGCGGCGTGCGCCCGAACTGCCGCCCGATGAAGTAGGCCATTGTGTCGTTGCCCCACGTCGCCAAGTAAATCATATAGACCCACCACAGGCCCGTCCCTGGGATGGCACGGATGACCAACAGGCAGCCCGCCGGCACAGCCAGATAGAGCACACCGCCGAGCGTGGTCAGGATGCGGAACGCCCCCTGTTGCCACGTGTGGCCACGGGCGATCTCCAATGTGAAGGTGGCTGCCGCGCCGATCACGCACGCGGCCAGCATCAGC
>DAOUBS010000007.1:0-30476 GCA_034432435.1 Anaerolineae bacterium | reverse complement strand
TGCTGCAAAACATGCTGCTGCAAGCGCCTACTTTGGTGAATCGACTGCGCGGCAACGTTGTCACCAACGTGCCGTTCGAGCAGCTCACGTTTTTGGGGCTAGTGGCGCTGGACATGGGGACGGGCATCCGCACAGGGGGCTTCAACGAGAGCAACACGCGCGTGATGAACCTCGGCAGCGGGCGAGTGCGCGTGCCGCGCGTTGAGTTGATCCCAAACGCGCTGTCAGAGGCTTTTGGCGAAGTCTACTGGAACTAGCGCAGGGGCAGTGTTGGGTCTTCATCCTCAAAGTCCATGTGCAGTAGGCCAGTGCTGCGCTGTGTTGTGCCGACGGGCTGCGCCACGATGACGATCACGCTGATGTTGTCGCGCCCCCCGCGTTGATTGGCCAAGTCGATCAGGGTCGCGGCGATGTGCTCGGGGTCGTCGTCGGCCAGCGCCAGCATGCGGATCTCCTCAGGGGTGACGTGCAGGGTGAGACCGTCGGTGCACAGCAGGATGCGATCCCCCGGGTTGAGCAGCAACCCGCTGATGAGGTCGATGTCCAAGTCCAGGGACTGCCCCAGCGCGCGGTAGAGGACGTTCTTCATCGCGTGGTGTTCGGCTTCGGTGGGGGTGATGTGGCCGGCGTCGAGCAGGGCCTGCACGAAGCTATGGTCGCGGGTGATCTGCGTCAGGCTTTGGTCGTAGCCATCGATGAAGTAGGCGCGGCTGTCGCCCACGTGCGCCAAGACGACGCCGCGCCCGCGCACCAGCGCCAACGTGAGTGTCGTGCCCATCCCTTGCAGCTCGGGCATTTCGCGTGCTTCGTCTAGGATGTGCTCATTGGCAGAGCGCACGGCATCCACGATCATGTCAAGCACCATGTTGTCTGACAGCGGTTCGAGGTCGCGCGGGTCAGAGAAAGGATGCGCTAGCAGTCGTTCTTGAATGGTGTTCACGGCGATACGGCTCGCGCGTTCGCCCGCCACAGCGCCGCCCATCCCGTCAGCGATGATAGCCAGCACGGCGGGGTCTTGACCGAGTACGCTTACACTGTCTTCGTTGTTAGATCGCTGCATCCCCTTGTCAGACTTTGCGCCGCTTAGCAAGCGTATAACACTTCCCGAACCGGGCATCTAGGGGACTCCTAATCATACGTCTATCATCCTATTCTATTTAACTTAAAGTAACATGCAAGCAGTCCCAACTTATTGAGAGTGTCTAAATCCGAACGTCGGCCTCATTCCCCCACCTGCCTTCTCCGGGGGCTGGCCGCAGGCAGGCCAGCCTCTGGCCGCAGGCAAGTAGGCCAGTCCGAGAGAGGGGATTGAGGGTGAGGCCTACCGCTGGTGAAGCAACGCTGTTTATCTTTAAACACTCCTGCTTCGTTTGATCGCTCCAATTATACGAGTTACAATTAACATCGTTGGATTGTGATGAGGAACCGACAAATGGCTTTCTTGACTGAGACGGAACGTCGCGCCTTGCGTGCCATCGTCCAGACTTTGACCGCTCCCGCCAACAGCGACCTGCCGGAGCCGCTGGCAGCATTTGACCCAGTCAACACGACCACGCTGCTCGACGAACTGGAGCAAGGCCTTGAGTTCGCTACCGACGATGCGGCCAAGCGCGAGCTGAAGCTGCTGCTGAACGCTTTTGAACGTGGGTGGTTCCAGCGCTTGTTTGGCGCGGCGGGGCGGCCCTTCTCACAGATGAGCCAAGCCGAACGCGAGGCGGTGCTGCGCTCGTGGGGGTTCAGCGGGTTGGCGCTGCGGCGCAAGGTCTTTCAGGCCTTCAAGCGGCTGACGCTGTTCATCGCCTATGGCAACCCACCGCAGGGGGCGCACCCCGTCTGGTCGGTGATTCACTACCCGGGGGCGGTGAACCACGCGGGTGGATCAGCGCGCCCCACGTTGAAGACGACAGACATCACGGGCGAGACCACGCTCATGGCGGATGTGCTGGTGATCGGCAGCGGAGCCGGCGGTGGCGTCGCAGCGGCGGAGCTGGCGGCGGCGGGTTTTGATGTGCTGATCGTTGAGAAAGGCGACTACTACCCTGACGCGGAACTGACCGGCGACGAGGTCAAGTCGACGCAGACCCTGTTCGACAAGCGCGGGGCGCTGGCTACCAAAGATACGACGATGATGATCTTGGCCGGGTCAACGCTGGGTGGCGGGACGACGGTCAACTGGTCAGGGTCGCTGCGCACGCCGGAGAACGTCCTGCAAGAGTGGGCGCGCGATTACGGCTTTGAGGGCGCGGTGACGCCTGAGTATCAAGCCAGCATGGACGCGGTGAGCCGGCGCGTCAACGTCAACACGGATGAGTGCGCCCTCAACCCTAACACAGCCTTGCTTGTCAAAGGCGCGGAGGCGTTGGGCTACCCGGTGGAGGTTATCCCGCGCAACGTGAAAGGTTGTGAGGACTGCGGCTACTGCGGCTATGGCTGCTCGTTCGGCGCGAAGCAGGGCACGCTGCGGACGTTCCTGCCAGACGCCGTCGCGCACGGGGCACGGATCGTCGTCCGCGCGGAGGTGCAGCACATCACCCACGCACACGGCACGGCCACTGGCGCTGTGCTGAACGTGACAGATCGGCAAGGAAACAGCCACCGCGTTACGGTTAAGTCAAAGGCGGTTGTAATGGCTGCCGGAACGATCCACACGCCGGCGATCCTGCGGCGCAGCGGCCTAACGCACCACAACATCGGCGCGCACGTTCACCTGCACCCGACGACGGTCGTCTTCAGCATCTTCGATGAACCCGTGCGCACGTGGCAAGGCGCATCGCTGACGCGCGTCGTGAAGTCGTTCAACAATCAGGACGGCAAAGGCTACGGCGTCGTGATCGAAACTGCGCCAGCCCACCCCGGACTCACCGCCGCGGTCATGCCGTGGCGCAGCGCCGCCGACCACAAGCGGCTCGTCGCGCAGATGGAGCACGTCGGCAACTTGATCATCATCAACCGTGACTTCCACGGGGGGCGCGTGTCGATCGATCGGCACGGCCAGCCAGTCGTGGAGTATCAACTGCACCCTTATGATCGCGCGCATTTGCAAAAGGGCGTGCTGGAGGCGATCAAGATCCACCACGCGGCAGGCGCGCGTCAGATCTTCAGCCCGCACAACGACGCGACGTCCTATCAAGCCGGCAATGGCCGCTTTGAGGACTTCTTGCAGCGCGTGGAAGCCAAAGGCCTTAAGCCGAACGACTTCGCGCTGCTCTGCGCCCATCAGATGAGTTCGTGCCGCATCGCCGCCAGCCCGCAGCTCGGGGCAACACGGCCTGACGGCCAACTGTGGGAGCTGAAGAACTGCTTTGTGGTGGACGGCAGCGCCCTGCCCACCGCCACCGGCGTGAACCCAATGCTGAGTATCCTCACCCTTGCCCATTACCTGAGTCAAGGTGTGAAGGAGATGATCTGATAATCAGAAGGAGAGTAGGATATGTCCAATTTGCAGGTATTTTTTGAAGTTCCACCAGTCATCGATGATGGCCTTCGAACGGGTATCTTAGAACGTGTGGGCGGGGTAGTACGGGATGCGAGCACAAAGCATGTGGTGATGTGGCTGCGCGACTCAGGAATCGTTGAAGAAACATCAAGCACCTTGCAAGGCGGAGCCACAGCCACCCTACTAAACCCGATCAACGCAGTTTTGAGCATGTCACAGACCATCACGGCGATGGACGGCCATCTGAAGCGACAGGTGGTCAACACTGCCGGGCAGCAGGTCACGCAAGTTGGTCAACAGGTAAGTTCCCTCGCGTCACAAATGTTGATGGGGAACGTCGTCAGCCTCGCTTTTGCCGCGATGACGCTTTACCACATCGACAAGCGTTTAGACAAAGTCTCAAAGCAGATTGACAACCTCATCACGCAGGTGAACGCGCAATTCGAGCGGGATCGGCGTAGTGAGTTCCACGCGGCGCTTAAGTCGGCAAAGGATTTGCTGAACGCTGAAAAACCAGAGATGCGCCCAAACCTCCTCCAGACGGCCGTCGAAGGGTTGACGCGTGCTAGTAAAAACTTCATAGAGGATTTTGAGACGGCTATCGAACGCGCGCAGGCCAACGATCGCCATGTTGAGTTGGCGCAGCACTTTTTGCTGCAAGCGTGCTATGCCACCTCAGCCATCGCCCAGTGTTACGCCCAAGTGGAAGAAACGCGAGCAGCAGCTGAACGGTTGAATGATGAGCTTAAAGAGCTGCGCCCTGCGTTCAAGCGTTTGATTAAAGCGTGGATGACGAGCACGCCGGGCTTTTACCTGCATCCGTCGCTGGATCGAGACACGATGGAACGCGCAATCTCGCTGCGAGCTTGGCTGCGTGGAGAGCGCATCAACATTCGTGAGAGCAAAGCCTATGTGATCACCGAGATTGTCGATGAGCTGCGCCGCGACCTGTGGAACAACTGGGCCAAGTTCGAGTCGCGGAATCCAATAATCGAATTTGTGAGCGAACGGCGCGGTGCTGGCAAGACTCAAGTCAACCTCATACAGCGGTATCAGCGCGGCTTACAGCAGAGCATCCAACTCGTTGAAACCATTGAGCGCCTTGTTGGCTACGAGCTAGAACTGCGCTCGATTCGCCTCAGCGTATCTGAGTGGTCAGACCTAGTGGATGAGTCGCAGTTAAAACAGTACGGCGGCGCGCTGATTGTTGATGAAGAGGCGCTTCAGCAGGTGGAGCAGCGTCTCAATAGTCAGCCGGTGCGTTGACCTGCGACTTCGCTGCGACTTCAATGAGCTGAATCCTCAGCTTGGCTTTTCAGCGCCAGCCGCGAGGTGAGGCGCAACGTCTGAGTACCTTTTCTGGACGGGTGGGCTTACAATCTAGGCAGGTTTACCGCCCGTCTGGAGTGACTCATGGTTGGAATGATGGTCGTCGTGCCTACCTACAACGAACGCGAGAACTTGCCAAACTTTGTGTCGGCGCTGTTCGATCTGGGCATCGACGATTTGGAGATCCTTGTAGTGGATGACAACTCGCCGGATGGCACAGGCGCGTTGGCTGAGGCACTGCGAGCGCAGTACAACGCGCGGCTGCACGTGCTGCACCGCCCCAAAAAAGAAGGGCTGGGGCCGGCTTACCTGGCGGGGTTTCGCCAAGCGCTGGCGCTGGGGGCGCAGACCATTGTCCAGATGGACGCCGACTTCAGCCATCAGCCCCACTACCTGCACACAATGCGGACGATGATTGCTGATTATGACCTTGTGCTGGGGTCGCGCTTCATGAAAGGGGGCGGCGTTGACGAGAGCTGGAGCCTCTACCGCAAAGCGCTGTCGCTGTGGGCGAACCGCGTGTATACCCCGTTGATCCTGCGGCTGCCCGTGGCGGACGCCACCGGTGGCTTCAAGATTTGGCGGCGTGAGACGCTCATCGGCCTGAACCTCGACCGCATTCGCTCGAACGGCTACGTCTTTCAAGTCGAGATGACCTACGTCGCGCATCGGTTGGGCTATCGCATCGGCGAATTTCCGATCTACTTTCCTGATCGCAAGGCGGGCAGCAGCAAGATGAGCAGCAAGGTCGCGCTAGAGGCGGCGTTGCGCGTCTGGCAGATTTTGGCGCGCCACGCGCATCTTTCCCCTAAAGATCGGGTGGAGGCTGTGCCTGCGTCTTCTGGCTCCCTCTAACCTAAGGTGGTACAATTGTTCTAGTAGTGAAAGGGAGAGGGCAGCGTGAGCCAATATGTGGACTACAAGCAAGTAGCGAAAGCGCTTCAAGTGAGTGAAGATGAAGCGCGGATGATGGTTGAGGCCGGCCAAATACCAGAGTTAAAGCCCACCCCGCAAAAAAAAGACCCCTTCTTTGCTCGGAACAATCAGACCATTTACCATGACGATTTTGTGACATCGGACGTGTTGCCCGATGAGAGCGTTGATTTGATTGTCACCTCCCCACCATACAATGTAGGCATTGACTACAGCACGCACGACGACGCCCATGAATACCGTGACTATCTCGCGTTGTCCGAGTCATGGTTGAGGCAAGCGTATCGCGTGAGCCGTCCTGATGGACGCCTGTGCATGAACATCCCGCTCGACAAGAACAAAGGCGGCCAGCAAAGCGTCTGTTCTGACGTAACTTCCATTGCGAAAGCGATCGGTTGGCAGTATCACTCGACGATCATTTGGAACGAAGGCAACATCTCGCGGCGCACGGCTTGGGGGTCTTGGATGAGCGCCAGCGCACCCTATGTGATCGCGCCTGTGGAAGTCATCGTCGTGTTGTACAAGCAGTTCTGGAAAAAGCGTCAACCGGGCGAGAGTGACATCACCCGCGATGAATTCATGGCTTGGACAAACGGGCTGTGGGCGTTTAACGGTGAGAGCAAGAAGCGCGTGGGGCATCCTGCGCCTTTTCCGCGTGAACTGCCCCGTCGCTGTATCCGCTTGTTCAGCTACGTGGGTGATGTTGTTTTGGACCCGTTCATGGGCAGCGGCACGACGTTGATCGAAGCGTGGGACAACAACCGTATCGGCATCGGCTTTGATATTGCCCAGCAGTATTGCGAGCTAGCGCAAAAACGCCTAGAGGAGTTATGGCAGCAACCCAAACTGATTTGATTATGGAGTTCTTCCGACAGAACCCGCATCGTGATGTGCCAACAAAAGAGGTTGTCGATTGGGTGACAGCAGAGTGGGAACGCCGAACAAGTAGGAAATTTCGTGACCCTGATCGCGCTATTCGGAAGCTAGCACAACAAGGGGTGCTCATCAAGCTCAAGAATGGCCTGTATCGTTACGATCCAGAAGCAATCAAAGAGCGTGACGATTTGGAAGATTTTCCGCCGGCTGTGCGTAAGGCGATCTTGGAGCGAGATGGCTACAAGTGCGTTATGTGTGGCATGGGGCTGGAACACGGCGTGGATGTCTACGTCGATTATATCATCCCTAAAGATCTTGGCGGCAAGGCGACACTGGAGAACGGCCAAACGCTGTGCGGACGGCACAACAACCTCAAGAAGAACTACAGCCAGACCGAATCAGCCAAGCGCATGTTCATCCGTCTGTACGAACGAGCAAAGGAGCTTGGGGACGAGCAAAATTTAGCCTTCTTCCGCGATATTCTGCACGTTTATGAGCAACATGGCGTCAACGGCCACATTAAATGGCGCGAGTGATGTCTCGCTTGCGCCTAGTCAAGGGCGCAGAATTTGATTTATAATACTCAGCGTTCAAGTCCCCTCGGTTGGGGCGTTTTGATTTTAGGAGCATGTAACATGACACTACGCCTGAAGAACGATATGGTTGGTCTGCTGGCCTACACCCTGACGGTGGATGGAGAGGTGGTTGAGACGGTTGACCGCGCCAACCCCATCGAATACCTGCACGGCGCACAGAACATCGTCGAAGGCCTTGAGGCCGCGCTGGAAGGCAAGCAGGCAGGCGACACCTTTGAAGTGACGGTAGCCCCCGAACAGGGCTACGGCGAGTACCTTGAAGATGACATCGAAGCCATCCCCGTGAGCGAGTTTGACGATCTGGACGAGCTGCAAGTGGGCATGGAGTTGGAGATGGTCGATGAAGATGGTGACGTCGTCGAAGCCACCATCGTAGAGATCACCCCTGATCAAGTCGTCTTGGACTTCAACCCGCCGCTGGCTGGCAAGACGCTGCACTACACGGTAGAAGTGGTAGACGTGCGCGAGGCGACTGAGGAAGAGCTGGAGATGGGCCTGCCCGCCAGCCTCATCGACGAGATGTACGACGACATCGAAGAGGACGAGGAATAGGCCACAGACGGCACAGATGTTACACTAAAGGGCGCAGCAATGCGCTCTTTTTTGTTGGCGCACGACATTATCGAAAGGAAAGTGCCTATGCCGCCAATTCAGCTAGTGCTCGCCTCTTCCTCACCGCGCCGTCGGGAACTGCTGGCTGGGCTGGGCGTGTCGTATGACGTCTGCAAGCCAGAAGTAGACGAGACGCCGCGCGCGGGCGAGCCGCCGCTGGCGTATGTGGCTCGGCTGGCGCTGGAAAAAGCGCGGGCGGTGGCGAACCAAGTGCAAGGGGACGGGGTGGTGTTGGCTGCTGATACCGTCGTTATCCTCGCAGCCGACACAATCGGCGTTGACGCGCAAGGAGAAATCCTCGGCAAGCCCGCCGACGCAGATGAGGCGCGGGCGATGCTGCGCGCGCTGCGGGGGCGCGATCATCTCGTGGTGACGGCTTTTGTGCTGCTGCCGCTCAACGGTGGCGAGCCGATACAGCAGCAAGTCAAAACGACGGTGACGATGCGTGACTATACGGATGAGGAAATTGAGGCCTACATCGCCAGCGGTGACCCGTTCGACAAGGCGGGCAGCTACGCCATTCAGCACCCTGAGTTTCGGCCTGTGGCGGCGCTGAACGGCAGCTATACCAACGTCGTTGGCCTGCCCGTTGACGAAGTGCGCGCGGCGTTGATTCAAGTCGGGGTGCTGCATGCTGCCGACGGTTGAATCGTCACGCTCAGGGGCGGCGCTGCTGTGGGCCATCGCGCTGGCAGGGACGGTGACGCTGCCTAGCACAACGCTGATGGCACAAATAGCGCAGGTGGGCATGGTCTTAACGGCAGCCGTGCCGCTGCTGTATGCCGCAGCCTTTGCCGTGATGAGCGTGTTCAGCGGGTTGGTAGCTCGGGTGGGCAGCAAAGAAGCGCTGATCGCTGCGGCCGGGGTGTCGTTTGCAGGGCTGATGGTCTTGACGCTGGCGCCGCGCTTTGAGCTGCTGCTCATCGTGCAGGCCGTGCAGGGCAGCGCGCTGGCGCTCGGCATGGAATCCTATCGGCAGTACCGTCAGCGCTTGGGCGTGGCGTCGGTGTCGGATCGCACGGTGTCGCTGGTGGCGCTGTTCGGGGCGATCAACGGGCTGGGGATGGCGCTGCTGGCGTGGAGTGGTGAACTCGCCCCGTGGTCATATTGGCTGGAGTTGATCCTGCTGGGGTGTGCGCTGGCGTTGTTCACGCGCGCGCAGACCATCGACCCGCTCGACGCGCCGCTGTGGACGCGCCCTGCCCTCGCTAACGTTCGCACGCTGGCGCTGTTCATGCTGCTAGCCAGCCCTGCAGGGCTAATTGCAGCCGTGATCCCGTGGCAGCTTGTGCGCTTCAATGCGGCTCACTGGGTCGCCTTGCCGCTGCTCGTCTGGCTGTTGGCGACAGCCCTAGCGGTGGCGACAGCGGGTCAGCGCTTGTGGAGCCTGCTGGAGCGCTGGGCCAGCCCGATGCTGGTGATTGGGTATGGGCTGCTCACGTTTGGCACGTGGACAGGCTACGTGGAGCTAGTGATCGGCGGGGCCTTTCTGCTAGGCTTAGTGTTCGGGGTGCACGTCAGCGCGCACCCCCCGCAGTCGATCCACGATGAGGCGTTCGCCTTGTTGGGGATGCTCGTTCCCGGCGCGCTGCTGACGCTCATCGCGCAGAACAGCGGCGTCACGGTGGCGCTCATCGGCTATGGGCTAGCTGGCCTGCTGCTGTGGGCGGCGGCGCATTGGTGGGTTCGTTCAGAGGATGTGATGGATGCATGAGGTGATCGTGATTGGCGGCGGCTTCAGTGGATTGGCCGCCTGCCTAGAGCTGGAACGGCGCAGCGTGCCCTACCTGCTGGTAGAGGTCAAGCGCGCGCTGGGCGGCAGCCTACGCTCACAGCAGGTCAACGAGCTGTGGCTTGATCAAGGTGCTGGCGCGTTTCTCGACACGCTGCCCGATGTCTTCTGGGACGAGCTGGGACTGGCCGATCAGCGCGTCAGCGTGCGGGAAGGGGTGGTGACGCTGCGCCGTGGGATGGGCCAGCTGATCGAGGCGATGGCCAAGCGGCTGCGCGGGCCGCGCTTGATGCAGACCGCCGTGAGCAGCGTGGGCGCGTTGGCCAATCAGTGGGGCGTTTGCATGGAGAACGGCGTGATGATCGCTGCGCCCCGCGTGATCGTGGCTGCGCCAGCGCGCTATGCTGCGCGGATGCTCGTCAACCCTCTGCCTCAGGTCGTCTCGACGCTGGCGGACTTCCTCTATTCGGACATCGTCTACGTGTCGCTGGTGTTCCCTCGCGATCAGATCAGCGAGCGCCTGCACTTCTTCCGCGATGTGGCGTATGTGCACGCTTTCCGCGTGGAGGATCCCGCGCGGGCCGGGGCGGGGCAGGTGCTGTTCCACGTGGCGCTGCGTTTCCACCCACAGGCGCACGATCCACAGGCAATCGTGGACTACTTGATAGAAACCGTTGAGCTGCCGCCGCCGGTGGCGTGGTCGGTCGGCCATTGGCCAGAGAGCGACCCGCTGAGCGTGTTCGACGATGACCACTCAGAGCGGATGGCGGCGCTGATGCGCACGCTGCCGCCGCGTTTAGCGCTGGTCAATAGCGACTACACGCTTGAACACAGCCCGCACAGCGGCATTGTCCGCTTAGATGAGCGTTGGAGCGCAGCGCAGGAGGCCGCGGCGAAAGTGCTCGCCGAATGAGCGAGCTGTTCTCCATCCTGCTGAACGTCATCAGCCCGATCTTCATCGTGGCGGGGTTGGGCGCGTTCGTAGGTCGCCGCTGGAACCCGGACACGCGGGTGCTGTCGCTGCTGCTGGTGTACATCTTGGTTCCGGCGCTGGTGCTCAACGGCATTCGCACCTCGCAGATGCAGCCCGAAACGCTGCTGACGATGGGGCTGCTGATCGGGGCCTTGGTGGCCATCCTCACGGTAGTTGGCCTTGTGGTAGCGCATGTGGGGCGGTGGGACGACCACAAGCGCGGCGCGTTCATGCTCACGACGCTGATGATGAACGCTGCCAACTACGGCGTGCCGGTGAACCGCTTTGCGTTCGGCCCCGTCGGCGAGCAGACCGCGATCGTGTTCTACGTCCTCAACAACTTGATTGGCAACGTCGTGGCGCTGGGGTTCGCCAGCGGCGGACGGTCGGCGCTGCTGGCGCTGCGGGGGGTGCTCAAAGTGCCGATCATGTACGCGGCGGTGGTTGGGCTGGCGCTCAACCTGCTGGACGTCGGGCTGCCGCTGCCGCTGGAGCGCAGTTTGACCATCGTCGCAGAGGGGACGATCCCGGCAATGTTGTTCTTGCTGGGGTTGCAGCTGGCGCATACGCCGCTGCGGGGGCGGCTGCGGTTGGTGCTCGTAGGGTGCGTCGTGCGCCTGCTGATCTCACCATTGATTGCGCTGCCGCTGGCGTATTTAGGCGGCTTGCAGGGGGCGATGCTGGCGACTTTCGTCGCGCAGAGCGGGATGCCGACCGCGGTGCTGGCCAACGCCATTGCTGCCGAGTTCAACAGCGACCGCGAATACGTTGCGCTGATGACGTTCGTCAGCACGCTGGCCAGCACGATGACGCTCAGCGTCATTATCGCCTTGATGACCCCACTTACTAGCGCAGGGTAGCCGTGCTGATCACATAGTCGAGCGATGTCGAGTACAGCGCGAGGATCGGGTAACGGCTGAAGTCCACGCTGGCGGGGACTTCATAGGTCTGCGTGCCGACGGTGTATTGCAGCGGCCCGACGTCGATGTAGTCGATCCCGACGCCCTGCGCGTCGTAGGGGTCCGGGTTGCGCGTGAAGACGATGTGGACGTTCGGCGCACGGGTGACGCTGAACTCGTCTTGAAAGCGCACAAAGCGGCGCATGTCCGGCGTCTGGTAGATGACGAGCGTGCCGGTTGCGCCGCGTGTTGGGTCAGGGGTGATGAACGTGCCGCGGCGCAGGATGCGCGCGTCGCTGGGGATGGGCGCGGTTTGGATCTCGTCCGGCGCGATGAGGTCGATGCCGAGTAGGCGCGCGTTGAGCAGCGCCAGCGCAACCGCAGGCCGCGGCGGGGTGTCGGTGCGGCTGTCGCCATCGCGCAGGCGGAAGAAAGCTTGCTTGACCTCTTCAGGCAGCAACGCGAAGTCGGTTTGTGCCTCGAGCGGCAGGCCCGGATAGGCCACTGACACCGTGTTCGGGTTGACGATCGGATACCAACTGGGGAACGTCCAAATGGCGCCGACGATGAGCGCCAACCCCAACAGGATGATTACCCGAAAGCGCGGATCGCTCATAGCAATGCTAGCGTTTGCGCGCGGTCACAGCGACGATGTCAAACGGGTTGACGTAGAACGACCAGCGCGAAAGGCCGAACGCGCGCTCTAAGAGCTGCAGGGGGCGGCTGATGAAGGGCAGGTAGAAGCCCAAGCGGTCAAGGAACAAGCCGAGCGTGACGACCTTGCCGATGTGGCGCACGTGCACGACTTCGAAGCCGGTCTCTTCCAGCATGCGGCGCAGTGTCTTGACAGAGAAGTAGTAGATGTGCTCCTCGTCCATCTTGTAGCCGATCCAGCGCTTGCCAGTCAAGCGAGCGGGCAGGCTGCCGATGTCGGGCGTGGCTAGCTCGTAGATGCCGCCGGGCTTGAGCAGTTGGTGGATGCGCTGCATGTTGGCTTTCGGGTCGGGGACGTGCTCGATCACGTCGTACATCGTGATGAGGTCGTAGCTGCCCTCGGTCAGGGGCGCTTCGGTCACGGTGCTGTGATGGGCCGTGTGGCCGAAGCGCTGGCGCACGTAATCCACCGCGTAGCCGCTCACGTCCAGCCCTTCGACCTGCCAACCGCGCTGGTGCGCCTCGTCCATGATGAAGCCCATCGCACAGCCGACGTCCAGCATACGCCCGCGGCCGTTGGTGAAACCCTCTACGAAGGCGAGGCGGCGCTGTGCTGTTCGGCGGATGTTAGCCTCGTCGGCAACGTAGTCGGTGTAGCCGACCTCGCCCGATTGGTCGTTGTGGAAGTAGGTCTCGCCGTAGAGGGCGTAGAGTTCGTATTCATCTGGACGGGCGCTGACGAAAACCAAGCCGCAGTTGTCACACTGAATGAGGTTACGCCCATTGGCCGGGCAGAAGGGGTGATGATGGGCGCTGCCGCACAGGTTGCAAACGTGAACAGCACGCCGCTCAGCGGTGTCGGCGACGCGCGGCATGGTGCGAGATGAGTGTGTCATAGTCGGTGTGTTAGTCTGTGAACTCCCCAATAATGGCCCGAATGCTAACACGCCTTGCTGGAGAATGTAAGGGGGCAATGAGAATGTCAGTTGAGCGTGCCATGACTCGTGTTTATTGCCCCTTACAATCAGTTTCGGTATCCTCTGTGCGTCGTTAAAAAGTATTTCTGTCAAGGAGATGGTCGTTTTATGTACACAATTGGGCTGGATTTTGGGACAGAATCAGGGCGGGCGGTGCTAATCGACACGCGCGACGGGCGCGAGCTAGCGACGTCAGTCTATGAATATCCACATGGAGTGATCGATGAGCGCCTGCCCCATTTGGAGAAGCCGCTGCCGCCAGATTGGGCGCTGCAACATCCGCTGGACTACGTCGAAGTCGTCAAGCGTACCATCCCGCAGGTGCTCGCGCAGAGTGGCGTCAACCCGCAGGAGGTCGTAGGCATTGGCGTTGACTTCACCGCTTGCACGATGATGCCCACCAAAGCTGACGGCACGCCGCTTTGCCTGCTAGACGAATACAAGGACAACCCGCACAGTTGGGTCAAGCTGTGGAAGCACCACGCTAGCCAACCCCAAGCCGACCAGATCAACGAGACGGCCCGCCGCCTGAACCAAGCGTGGCTGGAGCGCTACGGTGGCAAGATCTCCTCGGAGTGGTTCTTCAGCAAGGCGCTGCAAATCCTGCAAGAAGCGCCCGAAATCTACCACGCCGCTGAGCGCTTGATCGAGGCGGGCGACTGGATCATCTGGCAGCTCACCGGCGTCGAGACGCGCAGCGCTTGCTTTGCAGGCTACAAGGCGATGGTGCAAGACGGCGACTTCCCCCCGCGTGAGTACTTTGCTGCGCTGCACCCCGACTTTGCCGACGTGATCGACACCCGCATGAGCCGCACGTTTGCGCCGCTGGGGGCCAAAGCCGGCGCCCTGACGGCGGCGATGGCAGCTGCGACGGGCCTGCCCGCCGGGATCGCCGTCGCCGTGGCCAACGTCGATGCCCATGTGACCGCCCCGGCGGTCAAAGCGACCGCGCCGGGCGTCATGGTGATGATCATGGGCACGTCCACCTGTCACATCATGTCTGGTGAGAGCTTGCAAGTGGTGGAAGGCATGTGCGGCGTCGTGCCGGATGGCGTGATCCCCGGCTTGTACGGCTATGAGGCTGGGCAGAGCGGCGTGGGCGACATCTTCGCGTGGTTCGTAGACAACGCCGTCCCGCCGGAGTATCACGAGGCCGCGCAGGCAGCTGAGATGAACCTGCATCAGTATTTGGAACACGAGGCCGCCAAGCAGCGCGTGGGCGAGCACGGCCTGCTGGCGCTGGACTGGTGGAACGGTAACCGCTCTACACTGGTGGACGCAGACTTGACCGGCCTGCTGATCGGCATGACGCTGGCCACCCGCGCCCCGGACATCTACCGCGCGCTGATCGAAGCGACCGCCTTCGGCACGCGCGAGATCATCGAGTCGTTTGAGCAGCGCGGCATCACTGTCAAGGAGTTGGTGGCGGCTGGCGGTCTGCCAGAGAAGAACGCGCTGCTGCGCCAGATCTACGCTGACGTGACAGGGCGGACGCTGCGGCTGGCTGGCTCGGCGCAGTCGCCCGCCCTGGGGGCGGCCATGCACGCGGCGGTCGCCGCCGGGGTCTACCCCAACATCGGCGCAGCAGCAGCGCGCATGGGCAAGCTCAAGGAGGAGGTTGTGACGCCTATTCCTGAGAACGTCGCGGTCTACGATCAGCTCTACCGTGATTACAAGATGCTCTACGACTACTTTGGGCGGGGCACAAACGACGTGATGAAGCGCTTGAAGGCCATCCGCCGCGCCGCACGGCAGGAGGCTTGAAGACCGCCACTCTCAACCCCTTTTACTGAAGAGAGCGCGCAGTGGAAGTGTCTAAAGCCAAACGAAACGCGGTCGCGTCTGGCCAAGCGTTGATCCGTTGGTTTATCATGGGCGGCGATTGAGGTCGGCGCAGGCATACCGTCTCGCGCTTTGACGATCATCACAGATGTTAGTATGACAGAAAGAGCCTCATGACCGAGCGGATCGCCTCTCTGTTGGCGCGGTTGTATCCTCAAGCAGACTTGCCTGCCCTGACGCTGCGCCTCAACGCGCGCATCGAGCAGACCAAAGCGCGCCTGAAAGCTGTGACCCCCCGTGACGCTATCGCTGAGCATGACATCCTGCTCATCACCTACGGCGGCACGCTGCGGCGCGAGGGACAAGCCCCGCTGCGAACGCTCTATGAGTTTGCCTTCAACTATTTACAGGGCGTCATTTCGGCCATCCACATCCTGCCGTTCTTCCCCTACACCTCAGACGACGGCTTTGCCGTCAAGGACTTCTATCAGGTCAACCCCGAGCTAGGCACGTGGGACGACGTTCGTCGGATCGCGCAGCGCTTCGAACTGATGGCTGACCTCGTCATTAACCACATGTCATCCCAGAGCGATTGGTTCAAAGGGTTTCTGGACGACCATCCAGCGTTTGTGGGCCTATTTCGCACCGAATCGCCAGAGGTTGACCTCAGCGCGGTGGTGAGGCCGCGGGTGACCCCGCTGCTCACCCCGTTCGAGCGCCCCAATGGCGAAGTCGTGCACGTCTGGACGACGTTCAGCCCCGATCAAGTCGATTTCGACTTCCGCGATGCAGAAACGCTCATGCGCTTGGTGGACGTGATGTTGTTCTACGTCGAGCAGGGGGCGCGGCTCATCCGCTTGGATGCGATTGCGTTCTTGTGGAAGATCGTTGGGACGAACTGCCTGCACCTCGAGGAAACGCACGCGGTCGTACAGCTTCTGCGGGCGATCTTGGATCAAGCTGCGCCATACGTGATTCTCATCACCGAGACGAACGTCCCACACCGTGAGAATATCTCCTATTGGGGGGATGGCTACAATGAAGCCCATGTCGTCTACAACTTTGCGCTGCCGCCGCTGCTGTTACACGCCGTGCTCTCGGCAGATAGCACGCACTTGCGCGAATGGGTCAACACGCTCAAAGCTCCGTCACCGCAGACGACCTTTTTGAACTTCACCGCCTGCCACGATGGGATCGGAGTGCGCCCGGCGGAGGGCCTGTTAGACGCGGACGAGCTGGCGCTTCTCGTAGCGCAAGTAGAGCGGCGCGGGGGTAGCGTGTCGTTTCGGCGCTTTGGCGATGGCACGTTGGTTGCCTATGAACTGAACTGCACCTTCCTCGACGCCGTGACCGACCCCGACGAGCCGCCCGACGTGCAGGCGCAGCGCTTCTTGGTGTCACAAGCGGTCATGCTGGCGATGGCCGGCATCCCGGCAATTTACCTTCATAGCCTGCTCGGCTCGCACAACGACATAGAAGGGATGATCCGTGCGGGCTACAAGCGTGCGATCAACCGCCAAGTGCTGAGCGCCGACGACGTCCAAGCGGAGCTGGCACAGGAAGATTCGTTCCGCAGCATGGTTTTCTACGGCTATCTGAACTTGCTGCAAATTCGCTGCGCGCAGCGAGCTTTCAACCCGAACGCGCCGCAGATGGCGCTCGATTTGGGCAATCCGTCGGTGTTCGCGCTCTTGCGTGGGGATGCGCAGGTGGGGCGCGTGCTAGCCGTGCACAACATGAGCGCGCAGCCGCAAACGGTCACGGTTGACTTCAAGGGCTACGATCTGGTCGGCAAGGCGGGCGTGGCGGCAGGCGAGTGGACGCTCGCGCCGTATCAGATCATGTGGGTGGCAGGGCCTTAGCGCGCAGCGGGCGGGGCGCACGAATCGCGCACGATCAGGCGTGGCGGCACGAGCACCTGCCTATGTTCGGGGTGATCCCCGCGCACCATGCGCTCGACCAGCTCAACGAGGATATGACCGATCTCTGGGATGCGCTGCTCAAATGTGGTCAGCGCCGGCGTGAAATACTCCACGAGCGGCGCGTTGTCGAACCCGACGATTGACAGATCAGCCGGCAGCGAGAGGCCGAACTCGCGCGCTTGGAGCATCACCCCGACAGCGATCAAATCCGTGACGGCGATCACAGCGGTCGGGCGTTCGTCCTCAGGCAGCTCCCACCAGCGGCAGAGCGCGCGCCGCCCCGTCTGATCGGACTGAACGCCGCGCTGGACGTAGCTCGGCGGCACGGGCAGCCCTAGCTCGCGCATGCCGTCGAGGTAGCCCTGCAAGCGCCAATCGCCCGAGAGCGACCCCTCGGGCCAGCCGACGAAGGCGATCCGTCGGTGGCCGAGCTCGACGAGATAAGCGACCACTTCGCGCACCCCAGCACGCGCGTCTGTGTCGACATACGAGAAAGCCCATTCAGGGTTCGACCGCCCAAAGCTGACGAACGGGAAGCCACGCTCTAAGAGGTAAGCAATGCGCGGGTCATTTTGGCGCGTGCCGCTCAAGACGAACGCATCGACGCGCCGCGTCGTGATGAGGTCTTCATAGACGGGCACAGGGTCGTCCAGCGGGCAGGTGAACGTCAGCAGGTGGTAGCCCGCTTCCTCGGCGGCATGCGCCATGAAGTAGGTGAACTGGTCGAGCACGGGGTTCACCTGCCCATAGGTGATGGGATGCCATGCGTAGCCGATCAGGTGGCTCTTGTTGGCTTGCAAGCCACGCCCCACGACGCTGGGCGTGTAGCCCACGCGCTTGATCGCCTCTAACACGGCGCGGCGCGTCGGCTCGCTGACGAGGTCTTGTTTGTTGTTGAGGACGTAGGACACAGTCGCAACGGAGACACCTGCTTCACGCGCGACGTCTTTGATAGTGGGCATGACGTTTTCGGCGATGAGAATGTATCGCCACAATTATCCACAGTTTGCCGCAGTTGACAACGATTTTGTTCAGTGGCGCATCAGCTAGGTGATGTCCATGTCGGTGACTTCAGGCAACGTGCTAGGGTCAGGCAGCGGCGCGCGTGCCCCCGCCTGCACCAAGCGATCCAGCACGGCCCCCGTCGCAGTGGTGACCATCACACCCCCGATGATTAGGATCCACAGGGCGATGAAGAAGTACCCAATAGTGAACACAACCAAGTAGAGCGCGAGCATCGTCAGCGTGAAAAATGGGTTCAGCGCGATCATCACCAGTGCGTTGCGGAACGCCCCCCACAAGGTGGGCTGCTGCATCTCTAACCACAGCGGGTAGAGGTAGATTTGCGCCATGAACCACACACCCAACGTCACGATCCACACCGCACGCGCAAAGTTGATCAGCGGGTCGGCGCTGGCGCTGTAGCTGTTGAGGTTGACCACGTTGAGGCCGATCACGACGACGTTCAACAGCGTCATGAGCAGGCCACGCTTGAAGTGGGCTTTGAACGCATCGCGGAATTCGTCAAACCCGGCCAGTTGGCCGTTGTAGAGCGCGTGGCTGACGGTGACGAACGCTGCCCACGCGGCCGGGGCGGTCACGATGGGCAGGCTGAACGTGACCCACGCCACGTTTAGCCAGATGTAGCGGTAGCCGTAGTGGTTGTAGTGGCGGAAGGCCCGCCACCACACCCGCAGCGCGTCGATCATGCTAGCCCTTCAACCCGCTGTAGCTGACGCCCTCAACAAAGTAGCGCTGGAAGAAGAAGAACAGCAGCGCCATCGGCAGCGTGGTGAACACTGCTCCTGCAAGGAAGGTGTTCCACTCCAACGTGTCGCCGAATTGGCCGCGCAGCTGCGCCAAGCCCAGCGGCAGGTTCCACAGGTCGGGGTTCATGCCGATGATGATGAGCACGTCCATGAAGTTGTTCCACGTGCCTTGAAAGCTGAAGATTGTCAAGGCAGTGAGGGCGGGCGTGGCCATCGGCAGCACGATCTGGAAGAACATGCGGAAGCGCCCTGCGCCGTCCACCATTGCGGCTTCTTCGATCTCTTCAGGGATGGACTCAAAGAACTGCTTCATCAAGAACACGCCGAAGGCGTCCGCTGCCAGCGCTAGCACCACGCCTTGAATCGTCCCCAAGATGCCGAGCTGCTGAAGGATGATGAAGCGCGGGATGAGCAGCACGATGCCTGGGATCATCAGGGTGCTGAGGATGATGAAGAACATCACGCGCTTGCCAGGAAACTTGAGCCGCGCGAGGGCGTACCCCGCGAGCGAGTTGAACAGCACGCGCAAGATCGTAATTGCTACGGCATAGATCACTGAGTTGCCGAACCAGCGCCCGAAGTCGTACTGCAAGATGCGCTGGTAGCCATCCAGCGCTGGGCTGAAAGTCAGGCCAGAGGTAGTTGCCGTAGCGGGCAGCATCACGCCATCTGCGCCGCGACAGTCCACCCCGAAGGGCGGGACGGGGATGAACGCTTGGGACGCCTCGCGCGTGGCGGGCAGGCACTTGAACGAATTGGCGACGGTCAGCACGAAAGGCATTGTCTCGATCAAAGCGAACAAAATAAGAAACGCGAAACCAAGCACAGCCAACACGCGGCGCAGGATGCTTTGGGCGCTGGGCTGTGACGAAGTCACCGTCTGGGCAGTCATCGCAGGTTACTCCTTTCTGGGCGTTGGCTAGACGTTGGCCGTCTCACGGTTGAAGCGCCGCTGGATCAGGGTGAAGATGAAGATGATCACGAACAGCACCAGCGCTGTCGCTGCCGCCAGCCCCATCTCAGAGTTCTGGAAGCCGTTGGTGTAGACGATGTAGGCGATGGTGAGCGTCGTCTTGGCTGGGCCGCCGCTGGAGATGACGAAGATTTGATCGAACACTTGGAACGTGCCAATCAAGCCGATTGTGACGACGAAGAAGGTCGTCGGCGCGAGCAGCGGCACAGTGATCATACGGAACTGCTGCCACGCGTTCGCCCCGTCGATGCTGGAAGCCTCGTAAACGCTGCTGGGGATGTTCTGCAGCGCGGCGAGGTAGATCACCATCAGCGTGCCGATGGTCGTCCACGTGTTGAGGATCATGATCGTGAACATTGTGACGCTGGGGCCGCTCAGCCAATCCCACAACGTGATGCCTGCGATGCGCGTGCTAGCCCAGTCGCCCACCGTCTGCCGCGTGACGCCAAAGCTGGCGAGGATGTTGTGCAGCACGCCGCTCGAGTCGTCTAGCCAGACAACATTTTGAAAGTTGGGGATGAGCGCTGAGAGGATTGTGTTGACAATACCCCCCTGCGTGAACATCCACATGAAGATGATTGAGATCACGACGGAGGACGTGATCGATGGAAAGTAGAAAGCGGTGCGGAAAAAACCCTTCCCCTTCAACCAGCGCTGGTTGACGATCACAGCGAGGATCAGCGCGAGAATCGTCTGCGTTGGGACGACGCCCAAAACAAAGTAGACCGTGTTCTTGAGCGAGATGAAGAAGTCCGTCTGGCGGATGCCCGGCTCAAGCAGCAAGCGCGAGTAGTTTTGCAATCCGACGAATTCAAAGGGCGCATCAGAGCCGTTCTCAATTGGTCGTGGGTTGCTCACCGTTAGGAGCGCGGCCAACGCTTCATCCTCAATCGTGTCGAGTTGGCCGCGACGAACGTTGCTGCGGCGGCCTATATCAACAGCTTCGACGATGGCTTCCACGCTGCCGCCAGCGGGGACGACGACTTCTTCTAATAGCTGGAAGCGGCGTGGGTTGTTGCCGCCGTTTGAGACGATCGTGCCGGCAGGCAGAGTGATCGGATCGGCGGAGGTGTTCTCAAAAATGACCGGCCCACTGGCGTTGGCGGCCACTTGGTTCAGCGGGGTGATGCCGTTCCAGTTGGTCATGCTGATATACAGCGCGAAGAAGATGGGGATGATCAAGAAAACTAAGAAGATGATCATCGCAGGGGCCATGAAGACGTAAGCGGCGACTGCCTCTTCGCGTTTCTTCTGCGCCATCGAGCCGCCCAGCGGCGTAGTTTTGGATTTAGAGGCTAAAACGGCCATGACTTAAACCTTTTAGTTCATCAGATGCAAAGTTTTTTTATTCTACAAGCAGGGCGTGGCAGCCATTGCCACCACGCCCCATGAACAGCATCGATGCAGCTCTAGCGGCTCAGCAGCTCGTTGGCGATCATGCTCACTTCGTTGAGCACGTCCTGAGCCGTCGCTTGGCCGTCGAAGGCACGCTGCAAGCCAGCGTTGAAAGCATCCACGAACGGCTGGAAGCCAACTGGCAGCACCCATGGGTAGCTGTACTCGCCACCTTTGATGAACGCTTCAAAGTCTTCATAGTTGACACCGCTGCCTTCGGTGCGAGCGGCCCAGTTCTCGAGGTAGGCTTCCGCCGCCGACGGACGGGTTGGCATCGGGCCGAAGCTGGCAGAGGCCACGCTCAGCGCGCCTTCGTCGTTCGTCAAGAAGTTGACCAGCGCCCACGCTGCGTCGAGCTTGTCACCGCTGAGGTTGCCTGCCACGCCGTAGCAGACGGTGAAGGCCATCGTCGCGCGGCCTGCCGGGCCGGCTGGCAGCTCGGCCACGCCCCACTTGAGTTCAGGGTAGTTGTCGAGCAGGAACTGAATGACCCAGTTGCCTTCCATGGCCATTGCGGCGCGGCCACGCCCGAAGGCCTCGCCACCCCAGCCGCTGTCCACGCGCGAAGGCGGCCCGGCGATGCCGTCGGTCACCATGCCAACGTAGAACTCTAGCGCTTCCAGCGCTTCGGGGCTGTCCATGACGTACTCACCGTCTTCGTTGATGATCGCGCCGCCGGCTTGATACAGGAAGGGCATCCAGCGCTCAAGGTTGGGCGGGGTGACGAGGCCGATGACGCCGGCTTCCGGATCCGTCAAGGCTTCAGCCGCAGCACGCAGCTCATCCCACGTCCAGTCTGCGGTCGGGTATTCAAGGCCAGCTGCGTCGAACAGGTCTTTGTTATATTGCAGCGCCATCGTGCTGAAGTCCTTCGGCGGGCAGTAGAGGTCGCCTTCGAAGGTGAATACGTCGAGCAGCGCCGGGTAGAAGCCGTCGAGGTTTTCGATGTCTTCATCGCCGATGGCCACAACGCCGGCAGTCGCCCAATCGGGCAGGCGCGAGCTGTCGACGTAGAACACCTCAGGGTAAGTGCCGCTGGCGAAGGCGGTCTGCATTGTCACGTTGTGATCCGTCGAGGGGACGAAGCGCACGCTGATCCCTGGGTTTTCTGCCATGAACGCCTCAAGGCGGGCGTTCAACGCCGCGTCTTCTGCTGGGTTCGATGACCAGCCGGCCACCGTCAGACTGATGGGGCTGTCCTGCGCCATGATGGGCAGCGCCAGCGCCATCCCGCTAAGAATGAGAGCCAATCGTTTCAACATTTTTCTGCTACCTCCAAAAGGTTTAACTTATCGTTCGGCTCAAGTTCACGGCCGTGTGATGCGCTTGGCCGCCTCCGCTGAGCCGTTACGGAGCGACTAACGCGGGCTGTTCGACCGTGAAATGACGGCGTTCACCCCGATAGTACACAGAGAAAGAAACTTGTTTCCAATGGGCGGGCAGGCGCGGGTCGACCGCGAGATCTCCCTCAGGTGTGAGGTGCAGCCCACAGAAGCCGAACACAACCGACTGCCACAAGCCGCCGCAGGCTGCCGCGTGGATGCCATCGCGCACGTTACCTTTGTTGTCTTTGAGGTCGATCCACGCGGCGTGTTGGAACATGTGATATGCGATTTCGTCCAACCCTAGCCGCGCCGCCACCCACGCATGAATCGCCGGCGACAGCGATGAGCCGTGATCAGTGCGTGGGTAGTAGGTGTTGAAGTTGTTGATCATCACCTCGCGCGGGCCGACTTCGTCACCGAGCAGCGCCATCAGCATCACCACGTCGGCTTGTTTGATGACTTGCGATTGCAGCGCACGCTCGTGCCCCAGCATCGGCCAGATGCCGCCCACGCGCGGCTCATACTTCAACACCGGGATGTACTCAAGGTCGAAGAACCCATCAAACTGGACGTGAATCTGCTTCTCCTCGTCGAAAGGGATGTACATCCGCTCGATGATGTCCTGCCACTTAGCTAAGCGCTCTGGCGTGAGCTTCAGCTGGTCGCTCAGGCTGGCGTGCTTGTGCGGGGCGTGCTGCTTCAGCCAGCCCAGCAAGTTGAGCGCCTGCTGCAAGTGCCATTGAGCCATGCGGTTGACGAACACGCTGTTCGGGATGTTCTCGTGGTACTCATCGGGGCCGATTTGGTTGGTCAGCTCGTAACGCCCACTGCGCGCTTCGACGCGGCTGCCCCAGAACACGGCGGTATCCAGCACGATCTCCGCGCCGTAGTCGATCAAGAAGGCGTCGTCACCCGTCCAGCGCCAGTATTGCAAGACGGCGTAGGCGATGTCCGTGCTGATGTGCTGCTCGTTGTCGCCTGTCCAGATGCGGATGCGCGTGCCGTCGGGCTGTGGGTCGCTCCATTGGGGGGTGGTTTCCTCGCCCGTGTCGGTGCTCTCCCACGGGAACATCGCGCCCTCGAAGCCGTTCTCCTGGGCTTTGCGGCGCGCCCCCGCCAGCCGATGATAGCGGTACATCAACAGGTTGCGGGCAATTTCAGGGTGGGTTAGCGTCAGGGGCGGCAGGACGAACAGTTCGGTGTCCCAGAAGACGTGCCCCTTGTAGCCGAAGCCTGAGAGCGTCTTCGCGCCGATGCTCACGTCATCCGTGTGGCGCGGGGCAGCAATCAAGATGTGATAAGCACAGAAGCGCAGGGCGATTTGTGCTTCTTCGTCACCTTCGATCTGCACGTCCGTCGTCAACCAAAGGCGATCCCACTGTGCGGCGTGCGCAGCGAACAGTTGATCGTAGGACTGCTGACGATAGGCGCTGAGGATCGACTGCGCCAGCGCGAGCGGGTCGTCAGTGTCACGGCTGGTGGTGATCGCTGTCAGCTTGAGCAGCGTCACGGTCTCATCTTCGCCTAGTTGGATGTGGGTTTCGTGGGTCGTGGTGAGGTCGTCGTGCTGCGCTTGAACGGGTGAGCTTGTCAGCAGTGCGCTGGCCATCCCCAAGCGGTAGCCACTCTGGGTGGTGGTGGCGGTCAGAGTCATCTGGTGTGGTGTGGCGTGGGTTCGCACGTCTTGCCAGTGGCGGCGGCCTTCGTTGTTCACGTTGGCGTTCAACCCAGCCCGCAGGTGGACGGTGGGCGCGCCGTCAATGGCGGTGATCGTCACGCGCTGCACCATCAGATGAACGTTGTCCATGCTGGCGAAGCGCTCAAACGTCACGCGCACCGTCCCGCCGCTTTGTGCACGGAAGAGCGCCTCGCGTTTGAGCAGGCCGTGTTTCATGTCCAGCGTGCGCTGATAGCCCAGCGCCACACCATTGGGCGGCTTGATCAAGTCTTTCTTGCTGAAGTCCATGCGGAAGGGTGTGCCATCCACAGTGAACTCAACGCCGATCCAGTGGGGCAGGTTGGCCAGCTCGGTGACTTGTGCCCCCTCAGCGTGATTATACAGCCCGTGCACCAGCGTTGCGGGCATATCCCCCGAGTAGCCTTCCTCAAAGCTGGCGCGGTTGCCCAAGTAGCCGTTGCCGATGCAGAAAATCGTCTCGTAGTAGAGCTGTCGCTCTGGCTGGAATGGGTATTCAGTCAGATTCCATAGGCGGTTAACCACGGTTTAAGCTCTCTTTTTAAACTCAAAATACTACTTGCCTACTTAAACGTTTAAAATACCAGATCAACGAAAAATTTGCAAGAAGTTTGTGCAAATTAAACGATTAAAATCAGGTGAGACGGTCGGCGCTGGCCGTGGCAGCACAATTGCAGAGTGTTTAACTCTATACGGCCAAAAGCTTGCTATACTAGAAGTATATTAGTGAAGGAACTTTTCAATGATACGTCATTGGATCCCAATGCTGTTGGCTGTGTCAACTGTCGTTTTGACCGCTTCCGTTGGTATGGCCCAACAGACGCTTGAACTCAACACCCCGATCACCGCGCGGTATGAAGGGGAGCCGGTCTCGTTTGTCGTGAACGCGGAAGCCAATCAGACCGTTCTCATCGTGGTGACCTCAGACGGAGCAGATTTAGGAATTGAGGTGTACGACGAATTGGGCGCTTACGTCGCGGGCGACGACGACAGCGGCGACGGCATCAACCCTGCGCTGGGGATCAGCTTCCCACAGGCCGGCCAGTACAGCGTGTTCGTCGTGAGCTATAGCAGTCCAACGAGCGGATCAGACTTCACGATCTTGATGCAGCCGTTGGAGGTCGTGGCTGAGGCTGAGATCGTGCTGGGCCAGATCGTCCGCGGGGTGATTGGCGACACGTTCCCCAGCTTCACCTTCACCGTCGAGCGCGAGACGACGCTGCTGATCTCACCGCTGACCTTTAACTTTGCTCCGCAGCTCACCCTCTTGACGGAGGGCGGAGAGGTCATCGCCAGCACCGAATTGAACCTCTTAAGGCAAGTCGTGCCCCCTGGGCGGTATCGGTTGAACTTGTCTGCCCCGTTTGATGGTCACGCGTCGCGCCCGTATTACGCGCTGCTCGTCACGGATACGACGGTTGAGGCGTTGAGCATCAACGAAACGCAGACGGTGAACGCTGTGGGCGAACGGGCACGCTTCTACACGTTTGAGGGGAGCGCCGGCGACGTAGTAGACATCGTCGTGAGCTGGCCAATAGACGCAAAATCGGGCTTCTTCTTCTCAGTGGTTGCGCCTTCAGGGGAATCGTCTTTTTTCAGCGAGACGACTGCCGCCACGTCGTTCATCAACGGCGCAGTGCTGCCTGAGGATGGGGTTTACCAATTAGAAGTGCTGCCCTTCACGACGACGTTCCGCTCGCCTTTCACGCTCTTCCTTGGCGCGGGGGACGTGATCGAAGTCTCAGCGACGCCCACGACAGTCGTGATCGATATGAACGTGATCACGCGCCAGCTTGTGGCCGAGGTGGTTGAAGGCCGCACCTACCGTCTGACGGTGACGACCGACAACCCAGATCGCCCGTTCAGCGTGTTCGCTGGGGGGGATGTCAGTTTGAACGTCTTTGGGGGGCGCGCAGGGGCAATCGAGTTCATCGCCGGCAGCAGCGGGACGCTGTCGATGAGCCTGCGGGTTGAAAGCACTTTCTTTAGTGATGGAGGGGCTGAAGCGCAGGTGGGCGCCGCCACATTAACGATCACAATTGAAGAAGTCAACCAATAGAGAAGGATCACAACAGATGGCTGCACAACCACTGACTGACGAAGCAATCAACGCGGCGCTGGCATCGCTGCCGGGTTGGGAGCGCAGCGGCGACACCATCACGCGAACGTTTAAGCTGCCGAGCTACGCGGCCGGGCTGATGTTCGCGGCGGCTGTGGGCACGCTGGCTGAAGGCTACGATCATCACCCGGACTTGTTCATCGGCTACAAGACGGTGCGGGTGACGTTCAGCACGCACGACGCGGGCAACAAGATCAGCCAGAAGGATATCGACATCGCGGCGGCCATCAACGCGCTGCCGTATCCGAAGGCCTGAGCTTGAAGGGGCGTGTACTAACAGGAAGATCAACCGCTGCGTTTGTGGAGGGTTGGCGCGCCAACCCTCTATTGTCTAGGCTCGTTTGAGGCGGCGCAGCCCCTGATACTGCGGGTTGCCTTGAATGTCTTTCCAGCGGGCTTCGTTGTCGTCCATGTGCCACTCGACGACGTAGAGGCCGTCCACGTCTTGATAGGCGAAAGACGGGGGCAGGTTGAACAGGATCTGGCGGATGACGCCGATCATCTCTTTGCGCTCCTCGCCCATGCGCAAGATGAAGTACTTGCCCGGCTCCCACTCGAACAAGACGGGCATCCCGTTCCAGTTGCCTTCCATTTTAATGGGCTTCTCGGCCTGCGTGCAGCTCATCCACAGCCCCTGCACGCGATGTTTCCACAGGGTCTGGTTGACGCGCTCCTCGATGTAATAGGGGCGCGGCTCTGGATGAGAGTAAAACCACGTTTTCGAGCTAGTCGTCATGCGCATTATCCCTGCGTGGAGATGTCTCAATCACACAGTTAGCAAGTGTACCGCATCCGCGCGGGATTTTACTAGTGTGTCACACGCTCAAACGGGGATGGCGCACGCGGCTGTAGTCGTCGATGAAGGGCACGCGCGCTTGAAGCTGAGCGTAGAGCGTCTGAATGACCTCAACGCTGGCGGGGTTGGTCAGCTCAACGCGCATGAGAAAGGCGTCCTCACCGTCGCGGTAGTACTTGCGCGTCACATCGACTATGACAAAGCCGTACTTGTGATAGAGGTTTTGGGCGACGCGGTTGCTCACCCGGACTTCGAGCACGACATACTCGGCGTGCAGCGCCATCGCTCGCAGCAGCATTCCCACCAGCGTGATCTCGCCGTAGCCGCGCCCGCGCAGGCGTGGGTGGGTGGCGATGGTGCTGATGTGCGCTTCCTCGGCGATGCACCACAGCCCGCCGTAGGCCGCGATCATATCGCTGCGAGTTGTGGGGTTTTTGCGGCGCAGCAGACGGTCGATCAAGCCCGGCTCAGACGCAGGAATCTCAACTTCGCTCACGATCAAGCTGCACATGTGGCTGATGCGGCTCTCGTTGATCTCGAACATGTAAGAGCGTATCGACCACGGGTCAGGGAACGATTGCGCGTCGATCTCGACCACGGCGGGCACGTCGCTGGGGCGCATGTAACGTAGGGTGAGAGTCATGCGGGTTATCCTTGTGGCGGGGCAGGGCGTTTCTGGATGCGCTCGCGGATCCAAACCATGCCGGCGGCCAACACGCCCAAGAAGCTCAAGCCGAGCGCGCCCACCCACCCAGCAGCCTCTGACGGCAGGCTGCTCACGAGCAGGCCAAGCGCGCCATAGGCCGCACAGCCGCCATAGATGATGAGGATCGTCACACGCGGACTGAAGCCGAGCGCCATGATGCGGTGCGAGGTGTGATCGCGCCCGCCTTCAAACGGGGATCGCCGTTCCCATAGGCGCGTCCACACGACGAGGTTGACGTCGAACACCGGCAGTGCCAGCACCAACAGCGGGATCATCCACGTGACGCTGAGCGGCTGCGTGCCGAACTGTAGTTTGATCGCCAGCACGGCTTGCATGAAGCCCAACGCCAGCGCGCCCATGTCGCCCATGAAGGTGCTGCTGGGGCTGAAGTTATAGGCGAGGAAGCCCAGCGCGCTGCCGAACACCGCCGCTGCCAGCAGCGCCACCAGCACCTGCCCTTGCGCCAGCGCGATGAGCAGGAAGAAGCCGCAGGCGATGGCGCTGTAGCCCGCGGTCAGGCCGTCCATATTGTCGAGGAAGTTGGCTGCGTTGACCAGCGCGACGATCCAGATGAGCGTGAGCGGCACGTCGATCAGCGGTTGGTTGAATAGGTGAATTTGAATGCCGGTCAGCACGACGATCAACGCGGCGAGGAAGTTCGCCAGCAGGCGCACGCGCACGCTGAGATGATAGCGGTCATCGAGGCCGCCCACGATGACGAGCAGCCCCGCGCCGCCCATGATGGCCGCCAGCTCGCGCAGGTGCTGTGGCGGGCTGAACACCATGACCGAGATCAAGGCTGCGGTGTAGATGGCCAAGCCGCCCATCATCGGTTTGTTGTCTTTGTGGAGCTTGCGCGGCAGCGTCGGCTTGTCAACCACGCCCAGACGCATAGCCAGGTGGCGCGACACAGGCGTGAGGCCGAGGGCAGCGGCAAATCCTACGATTAGGATGGGGACAAATTGATACGCGGTGTCCATGCGGCAGATTCCTATCCGTTTATGTATTGTAGCCGCCAACGAGGCCGTCTGAACAGGCGGGGTTGTTATTCGAAAGTGAGACTGTGCGCTATAATGGCAGCAAGATAGCTACCTCTAGATTGGGAAACGACATGTCGGAACGCACAGACAACGCGCCCTACTCCCCCGCCCCGAACTGGGTGACGCCGCGTGGCGCTCGCCGCTATGCCAACGCCAGCACAGCGCCTGCCGCCTATAAAGTGCCCGCGCTGCCGCCCAATCTAGACGCGAAACCCACGCAGGACGGGGCATGGCATCTCCCAGATCGGACGACCTTTGCCCCCTCAGATGAGGTGGACGTTCGCCCGCGGCAGGCAGAGGGTGGCATTCGTCCAGAGGACTTACTCGCGCAGATCATCAACCGCCCGACAGCTGCCAGCGCTGCCCCTGCCGCCACAGAGGTACGCCCCGAAGATATGATCTTGAACGCATCTGGCGCACAATCAACCCCAACCGCACAAGCGCTTGCGCCCGAGGATATGCTCGAAGCGCTGCCTAGGGGGGCTGCTGAAGCCGCCGACGAGAGCCTGCCTGCGCCAGAGGACTTGATCAACCTCCAGGCGCTCGGCGCGCTCGATGACGAAGTCGAAGATGACGAGGCCAGTGGCCTGCCAGAGGACGCGATGGAAGCGATCCGACAGGCGCTGCCGTTTGACGATGACGACGACCGTTTGAGCGTGAGCGAGTATCTCTCGGTGCTGGACTTGGAGAGCGCCGCAGCCACCAGCCAAGACGTAGACACCGTGCGCCTCGACGAGGATGATCTGTCGCCTGCGCAGCAGGCCGCGCTGCAAGCGCGCAAGGCGCAAGCCGAGGAAAACGCGGCAGAGATTGCCCGCCGTATGGCCGCTGAACTCGCTGGCGGCGATGCGACGCTGGACATGCCCGCTAGCAGCGAGATCGGATCACGGGCGGCTACCGTCACGCTCACGCCTGAAGAAGAGGCGCTTGCTGAGAAATTTCGCGAGACGGCGCGCGGCATCGCTGAGCTGCGCGCGGCCTATCAGCGCGGCGAGATCAGCTACGACGAGGTGCAGGAGCGTCAGCGTAAGTATCAGATCTACGACGAGCGCAGCCAGTCATGGTGGATGATGGGCATCGACAGCGGCAAGTGGTTCCGCTTCGACAACGCCCAAAACCAGTGGATTGAATCTGAGCCGCCTGTGCCGCTGGCGCGCCCGGCCACGCCGACCGCTACCAGCCAATTCAAGGCGGAGGACATCATCAGTGGCTCGCTGCCGTACCTGCCGCAGGCCGGCACACAGGAATACAGCAGTCAGCCGATGGTTGATCCTTACGGCGACAGCGGGACGCCTATCCCCCGCCCAGGCCAGCCGATCTACGACCCGGACATGACGATGCCCGGCAGCGCCGCCTCGCTCCAAACGCTGCCCGGCGCGGCGGCGACGATCCCCAATATGAACACGGTGGACGCGCAGTACACGATGCCGATGAACACTGTGCCGGCCCACCCGGCTGCGCCGACCGAGTTCGGCACGCCGATGGTCACCGCGCCGGACTATAGCTACCAACAAGCGCCTACCTTTGAATCGCTCAAGCAGGCGGAGTCGCAGAGCCGAATGCGCGTGCTGCTGTTGGCTTTGTTTGCCATTGTGGGCTGCGGCGTCCTGACGTTGGCGGCGGGCGCAGTGGGCGTCATCGTGTTCTACAACAACACGATTGCCCCCTTTGAGGCGGAGATTGCCGCGCTGGCCAACTACCGCCCGACGTTCCAAACGGCGCGCATCCTCGACGCTAACGGTGATCTGATCGTGGAGCTGAACAGCCAGCAGGGCGGGGCGCGCCGCGTCATCCCGCTGTCGCAGATGTCGCCGTTCGTGCTGCACGCGGTCATCAGCACCGAGAACCCAACCTTCTACGACGACCCCGGCTTTGACTTCTTCGCCATCGTGCGTGCGCTGCTGCAAAACCTCGGCAGCCAGCAGATCGTGAGTGG
>DAOUBS010000006.1:0-21730 GCA_034432435.1 Anaerolineae bacterium | reverse complement strand
ACCTTGGGACCTCAATGCAATCTGAGATCCTCAACATCAAAGCCCGTGGCAAGACTGTGGGGCTGTTGGTGCAACAGATCACGTCAGCCATCAACAAGCTGCTGCCAGAAGGTTATGAATTCAGCTTTGAGTACCGTGACGAAACAGGTTTCAATCCCCCGAAGGGGAAAAGGCTGGTTGCAACCGCCCGCAGTTTTTAAGCTGCATTGGTCATAAGATAGCACAGGTCGAAAAAAAACGCAACAGCGGGCTTTGTAGCGCGCCAGTTTTGGGGTCAGGAAGGGTCAAAATCAGGGAACAAGCCGAAGATCAGCGCGGAGCGAGTTTGACCCCTCGTTTGCTAAAAAAGGCCGCCGATTCTCGCACACATATCATGGCAATTTTTGAAGGGCGATAAAAGGTCATAAAAAGTTATAGTGGGCGCGTCATTAGCACATTTATTCGACACAAATGTAGAACGTGTGTGCGAAAAAATGACGATTCTCGCACCAACGCGATTGAAAGGCATTCTAGCACGAGCTTTAGACCACGGCGGGCCGGGCCGCCTCATTGTAGGCGCAGGCGGCTGCCTTGATCCGTCTTCTCGACGCTAATCAGCACAGGAAAGGCATCGCGCAGGTCTTCCATGTGAGTGATGACGAGGATCAAGTCAAAGTCATCTTGCACGGTGGTGATTGCCTCAATGAGCTTGAAGCGCCCCTCCTCGTCTTGCGTGCCAAAACCTTCATCAACGAAGAGGGTGCGCACCTGGGCGCCCGCCCGCCGCGCCACTAGCTTGGCCAGCGCCACCCGTAGCGCGAAGTTGACGCGGAAGGCCTCGCCGCCGCTGTAAACATCGTAGCTGCGCGTCCCCAGCTCGTCGGCAATCTGGATGTCCAGCGTCTCGATCGGCCCCGATACTCCGGCGCGCTGCGTGGCAATCGTCACGTTCATCCGCCCGTTGGTCATGCGGCGCAGCAGGTCATTCGTCAAGTCTTCCAGCTCAGGGATGGCCGACTCGATAATCATCGCAGGCACGCCATTCTTGCCGAACGCGCGGATCAGCTCCTCCACTTGGCCCAATTCCTGCTGCTTGGTCGCCTCGTCGCGTTCATGTTCGGCAAGGCGCTTCTTGCTTTCCGCAATTGCCTTGAGTTCTTGCTCGATGATGCCCACTCTCTGCTGAGCCTCCACCCACTCCATGCGCGATGCTTTGGCCTGCTCACGCAGATTACGATAGCGGCGCAGGTCGGCCTCCAACTGGGGGAGCTGCTGCTGCACCACCGCGAGCTGCTGCTGCGCGGCGGCTCGCTCGGTCATCAGGCGGTCTAGGCCCTCTTCCAGCATGCGCAGCGTCTCCTCTTCACGTGGGAGCATCTGACGGGCGAGGCCAAGCTGGCGGTGCTGCTCGTCGAAGTGGCGCAGCTCACTGAGCGCGTTCTGAACGGCCTGATGATCGTCGCTGTGGTAGGTGAGCGCCTCGAGGGCGGTCTGCACTTCGCGCAGCTTTGCTCGTTCGCCCAGCGCGTAGTCCTCGGCGCTCAGGCGCTGCGTCAGCGCGTCTAGGGTGGCAGCGGCCGCTGTTAGGCGTTTTTGGGCGGCCTGCGCGCTGGCCTGCGCTTGCAGAAGCTGCCCCTGCTCTTGGCGCAGGCGCGGCAGCTCGGCCAATTGACGGCTGATCTGATCGTCGTCTTGTTGGTTCTGCGCAAGCCGTTCCTTCGTCTTTTTCACCAATTTGTTGATCTGCGCATACTCGGCGCGCATCGCCTCCACTTCGGCGTTCCATTCGCCGATCACTTGAGCGCGGTGTTCATCGGTAAGCGGTTGACCGCAGGTCGGGCAGATGGGATCCGTCAAGGCCTCTAGGCGCTTGATCTGATCTTTGCGCTTTTTGGCGTCCGCTTCGAGGCGCTTGTGCTGGTTGGCAAAGCTGCCAAGCTCGCTGCTGAGCGTCTTGGCGGTTTCTTGCAGCGCGGCGCGCGTCTGTTCCAGCGCTTCGAGCTGCTTGATCTGCGCGGCGATCTCTTCCAGACGTGGCTGATGAACGGCCCGTGCCTGTTCAGTATATTGGGCGATGAGCGCCTGCTGGCTGGCGATCTGCTTCTCTAGCTCGGCACGGGCCGCAGCGATCAGGCGCTCAAGCTGGCCGCGCTGGGCTTCCAACGGGCGCAGCTGCTTGAGCACTTCGTTGAGCGCGTCGTTTTCGGCTTGTGCGCGCAAAAATTGCTGATAGCCCGCGGTGATCGCTGGCTCATTGTCGAGCACGGCGCGATGCTTGGCGATCTCGACGCGGCATTTTTCAACCTGCTGGGTTTGGGCGTTGATCCTCTCACCCAGCTGCCTGATGTGGGCTTCAGCGTCTTGGAGGCGCCCTTGTGCCGCTTTGTGGGCGGCTTCCACCCCTTCGAGCGCCTGTACCTGCTCCTCTAGCGCGAGGGTGCGCGCTTCCACAGCGGCGCGCGCTGCCTGCGCCTGTTCTAGCTCGGCGCGCTTTTTAGGCTCCTCCTCGATGGTTTCGAGGAGGACTTGGCGCTTGCCTTTCAGCCTCTCGATCTCCTCGCGCAGGTCGTTTCGCCGCGCTTTAGCGTTCTCCTGGTAGCGCTCCCACGCTTGAATGCCGAGGATGTCCGCCAGCAGCTCCTTGCGCTTGGCTGGCCCCATGAGCGTAAAGGCATCGGCTTTGCCCTGCTGCAAATAGGCTGAGTGGATGAAGGTGTCATATGACAGGCGCAGCAGCCGCTCAATCTCTTTGTTCGTCTCGATCACTTGGCCGCTGCGGTTCTCTAGCAGTCCGTCCGGGGTAATGTAGAACAACTCGCAAGTATGGCGACCGCGCTTGCCGCGCCCCACCCGCCGCACCACCTTGTAGCGCTGGCCGTCGTGCTCAAACTCTAACTCAACAATGGCTTCCTCGCGGCCGAGATGCACCATCTCGCCCAAGCTAGAGCGCCCTTTGCCCCACAGGGCGAAGGTCAGCGCGTCGAGGATCGAGGACTTGCCCGCGCCGTTGGGGCCGGTCAAACACGCAAGGCGCATGCCCGCAAGATCTAGAGTGGTCTCGTCACGATAGGCGAGGAAGTTCGTCATTTTTAAGCGCAGTGGGAGCATGTTCGGTCTTATCCTTATGACGCTTTGGTGGCCGCTTTGGCGAGCCGCAGCCCACGATAGAGGCTGGCGAGGTCAGCTACTAGCCGTTCGACGCTGTAACGGTCGAGCATGGCCCGGCGGGCAGCGGCAGGATCAGGTGGCTGATCGAGCGCACGGCACAGCGCCACCGCCAACGCCGCCGCGTCCCCCGATGGGACGAGCTGGCCAAACGCGCCGTTGTCGAGCAAGTCCGCCACGCCGCCAACGTCGGTCGCCACCACGGCGCAGCCGCTCGCTAGGGCCTCGATGATCGGGACGGGCGTCCCCTCGTTGAAGCTGGAGATCACGAGCACATCAAGATCGCTGTAGACGACAGGCATCTCACGCAGCCAGCCGGTGAACGTCACACAGTCGCGCAGCCCTAGGGCCGCCACCCGTGCCTCCAGCGCGGGGCGCAGGGCCCCATCACCGATGACAACAAAGCGCACGTCAGGCCGGTCACGGTGCAGCCGAGCTGCTGCCTCAAGGAAGAGGGCGTGGTTCTTGACGGGCACGAGCCGCCCGATGATCCCCACCAACGGCGCATCCAGCGGCAGGCGCTGCGTTTGCTTCAGCAGTCCGGTGTGGCGGGGCACGCTGGCGAAGGCGCTCAGGTCGAAGCCCAGCGGCAGCACGGTGATTCGGCTGCGCTGCGTCAGGTGATAGTGCTCGACGATCTCGCGCCGCAGCCCCTCCGAGAGGGTGATGAGGCTGTCGGTCAGCCGCGCCAGCATGAGCTCAACCTGTACAAACGTGAAGGTCTGCCAGCGGCCATAGATGCCGCGGAAGGGGTGCTCATGGAAGGTGTGAACGATGATCGGCACGCCCGAGAGCCGCCCCAGCACCCGCCCCCAGAAGCCGGCCATTGTCAGATGGGTGTGGACGACGTCGGGGCGATAGTCACGGATGATGCGGTACAGGGCGCGCGCAGCGCGCCACTGCGCCAGCGGGTTGAGCGTGCGGCGCAGATCCGGCACAAAGACCGGCTCAACCCCGTAGCGGCGCGCGGTGTCGATCAGCGTGTCGTCGGTCTCGGGGGTTTTGCCCGCCACGAGCAGCGTCTCGTAGTCGTCGTTGTGGAGGTGCGCGGCCAACAAGATCGCTTGCAGCGCCGGGCCGCCCACCCGCAGGTTAGACACCACCCGCAGGATCCGCACGCGCTCAGTCATGCCGACGACGCCTGAAAGCGCTGGCGCATGTCCTCGGCGCTGAGGTCGTCGGCGCTTAGCAGCACCTCTGCGCTGAACTGTATCAAGCGGTCAAGCTGCGCGCGGTCAAACACCCCATGCCTGACAGGGCGATCCATGTAGAGCGCGCCCACCCGCGGGATCGGCAGGCCGATCACAATCCGCAGGTCCTTAAAGGTGGTGTTGGTGGTGGGCGCTTCAGCCGGGTCGGTGATGATGTTGTTGGTGATGACCGGCTGACCTGTTTCAACCGCGTGCGTTAAGACCTGCGACGCGAGGTCTGTGAACACCTGCGATTCAAGCGTGGCTGTGTCAAAGCCGCGGTTGGCCAGCGCGCGCAGTGTCTCGTCCACAATCAGGCAGCGATCTGCGCGCGTCAGCGTCTGTACGAAAGTCAGGTAGTTGTCGAGGCGCTCAGGTGTCATTTTTCCCTCGCACAATTGGCTAACGGTGTGCCTTTATTTTACCCCAAGCAGGCGCGCGACCTCGACGGCAGCGTCTTCCCCCGCAAAGTCGATCAGCAGCGGCAGCAGCGCGCCCAAGCAAGCCACCGCTTGCGACAGCGGCATCTCAACGAGCAGCGTCGTCAAATGCGACCAGACGATGAACGCGCGCTCTGGCGATTTTTGGCGCGCCCACGCCGCGCAGGCCTGCTCCAACAAGTGCAGCCGCTGCTTCGGATGCGGCACGAGCAGCGCCGACTCCAACGCCAGCGACAGCACATCCCAACGGCTGACGCTCTGGCCGTTGGCCTGTTCCTCGCTGACCAGCAGCGGCGCGAGCGAGACGATCGCGCTGGCTTGGTCGTACTCGTCCTCGATGGCCTCTAACGTGGCCGGGATAGCGCGGATGAGCGCCTCGCGCTGTTCTGATGGGAGGTAAGGCATCAGTGCGACAATCGCCGTCGCGTGGTCATACCCGGGTTCCGATTGTATCAGCAGGCGATAGGCTGACTGCACGATGGCGGAGCGCAAGGCCGTTGGCACATGCGGCACGAGCGCTAGCAGCACATTCAAGCGGTCGATGGGGTCGTCTAGTTGGTTGGCGAGTGTTTCGAGCGTGCTCGTGTCCTCTGGCCGCGCATAAGGGGCGATGGCCGTCAGCGCACGGGCGCGCTTGTAGTCGATGGTGAGGCTGGTCACACAGTCTAGCATCTCGTGTATTACCGCGTCGTAGTGCCGATCAGCGAGGTGACCCGCCAGCCCAATCAGCGCGCTGAGGCGGTGTTCGACGTTGGTTAGCTCACGCGCGATGCTGAGCGCGCGCTCAAGCAAGATGTCGCTCAGGTACGGCGCTAAGAGGCTGATGCCGCGGGCGCGGGCGCTCTCGTTCTCAATCAGCCGCACCGATTCCAGCGCGTTCGTCACCGTCTGTTCCTGCATATTGGGCGGCATCAGCTCTAACAGGCTGACCAACACGCGCACGCGCTCATAGTGGCTGGCGATGTTGTTGGCCGAGGCCAGCGCATCCAGCAGCGTTTGACGACGCATGGCGGGGGAGGAATAGCGCGCCAGCGCCGTGAGCGCCTGCACGCGGTTTTCCTGCTCGCGCATGGCATAAGCCACAGAGAGGCTGGCCACGATCATCGACTCGGGCAGGGTCGGCGCAAGCTGCGTCAGCAGGGTGGCGCGCTCGCGCTCGTTCGGCAGGCTGTTCACATCGGCGATGGCCTCCACCTGCAAATCAGGCGTCAGATGGGGGGCAAGGCTGACGAGCATCCGCGCGCGCAGCGGGCGACGCTGCATGCCGATGGCGATGCTCAAGGCGTGCGAGAGAACGCGCGGATACTCTTTGACCGTAGCTGATTCCATATGCGGGGCCAGCGCGAGCAAAGCGTCCGCGCGTTCGTCCTCGCTGCTGATCTGTTCCACCGCCATCAAGATTTCACCCTGCAAGTCCCCGCGCCACTCGTTGGGCACGTAGGGCAGCAGCGCCGTCAGCGCGCGCGCGCGATCCGCCGGCGATTTGATGGTGCGGCACAAGGCGGTGGCAGCGGGGACGTGCTGCGGGGTGAGGGCGGGCGCGATGGTGTTGATCGAGCGGGTCGTGAGGGTATCGTTGCGCGCGCGTTCCAGCTCGGCCATGATGCTGTGCACGATGTCGCGGCTTTGCGCCGCTGGCAGTGAAGGGGCCAGACCGATCAACCCACGCAGCCGCGCCTCGATCGTTTTCATGTTCTGCGCGGTGTGGATCAAGCGCAGCAGCACCCCCGCTGTCAGGGTGCTGCCCGCTGTGTCGTGGATTAAATCAGCGATGTCGATCAGCACGCTGGCGCGCTGCGCGGGGTTGTGGAGCGCGTCCAGCGACTCCCAGATGACGCGGGCATGCGGCAGCGCCTCATCAATCGGAACGGCGCGAATCGCGCGCGCCAGCAGGCTCAGGCGCGTGTCGCGGTCCTCGACCTCGTGGATCAGCCCGTACAGCGAGCTGCGCTGGGCGGGTGAGAGGTGCGGGGCGATGTGCGCCAGCGTTTGCAGGCGCGCGTCGTTGATGTGGAGATGCGTGACCGACTCGGACGGGATGGGGCGCGCCGGGGCAAACTGACAGGCCATCAGCAGATAGCGCAGTTGCAGCGCCAGCCCCTGCCGCCCCATGCGCAGCGCACTTTGCAGGCGCTGGCGCACGGTCGCTGGTCGGGTGTCGTTGGTGGCTGTCATGACTTACGGCAGGTGTTCAGTTCCACGGGCGAATGTTCCGTCCACCACGGCGGCGCGGTTCGTCAAGGTCGCTGCTTTGGCCGCGCAGCAGTGCCCGCCGCGCCTTCTGCACGTCGCTCTCGTGCTTGAGCAGCACAGTAAGCGTCGTCTCCAGCACGGGTTTGTCAATCGCGTTGGCGTTAAGCATCACCAGTGCTTTAGCCCAATCGATCGTCTCGGACACGCTGGGGTTCTTCTTCAGATCCAGCCCGCGCAAGTTCTGCACGTACTCAACGGCTTGGGCGGCCAGTTGGTCGCTGATCTCCGGCACGCGCGACTTGACGATCCCCATCTCGGCTTCAAACGTCGGGTAATCGACGAATAAGTACAAACAGCGCCGCTTGAGCGCCTCGCTCAGCTCGCGGGTGTTGTTGCTCGTCAGGACGACGGTCGGGCGGTGCTTGGCCTCGATCGTCCCCAACTCAGGGATGCTGATCTGGAAGTCGCTCAAAATCTCCAGCAGGAAGGCCTCGAACTCAGCGTCGGCGCGGTCGATCTCGTCGATGAGCAGCACGACCGGCTCATCCGACGTGACCGCTTTGAGCAGCGGGCGCGCCAACAAAAAGCGCTCGCTGAAGAACACGTTTTCCTCGGCGCTCAAGCGGTCAGCGGCGGCGGTCAAAGTCTCGGCCTCGGTCAAAATCTGGCTGAGCTTGTCGCGCAGCAGTTGGGTGTAGAGCATCTGCTTGGCGTATTCCCACTCGTAGAGGGCTTTGCTTTCGTCTAAGCCTTCGTAACATTGCAGCCGAATGAGCGGCATACCGGTCGCCTTCGCCCACGATTTGGCGAGTTCGGTCTTGCCGACGCCCGCCGGCCCCTCCGCCAGCAGCGGTTTACCAAGCTGCGTTGCAAGGAACAGAACAGTGGCGATCTCATCGGTCGCAATGTAATTGTGGAACGCTAAGGCCTTCTGTACCTCAGCCACGTTGTTAACCATAACGGCTGCCTCTATCCTCAACTATGGGATGCTCGCTTCTATTGTACCGCTAAACCCGCAATCTCACCCCTGCGCCAATCTCTGCTCCACTGCTGCCCGCGTGGGCAAAGACGCAGACGCCCCCAACACCTGCACGCTGAGCGCTGCCGCCGCGTTGGCGAAGTGGACGGCCTGCGCCAGCGGCTGCCCCTCAGAGAGCGCCACCGCCAGCGCCCCAGTGAAGCAGTCGCCCGCGCCGGTCGTGTCAACCACCGGCACGCGGAAGGCTGGCTCATAGACCGTCTCATTCGGCGCGACTGCCAGCACGCCGCGCCCGCCCATCGTGACGATGAGCGTCTGCTGCGGCTGCGCGCGCAGTGCCTGCGCAGCCGCAACCACAGCGGTGTGGTCATCGGTGACGGGCTGCTGTGCGTAGTAGGCCAGCTCGATCTCGTTCAGCACCAGATAATCGGTGTTGGCTAGCAGCCCCTCTGGCAGCGGCGCAGCCGGCGACGGGTTCAGCAGCGTGGCCGCGCCGTGCGCTTTGGCCTGCTGGAAAGCGTGCACCACCGTCTCAAACGGGATCTCCAACTGCGAGACGACCAGATCGCCGCGCTGAATGCCCAGCGCGTCCACGTCTGCGGGGGTAATGCGCCCATTTGCGCCCGGAACAACGACAATCGTGTTCTCGCCGCTGGCGCTCACGGTGATGATGGCTACCCCCGTCGGGACGCCGCTCAAGCGCTGCACGAACTGCGTGTTCAGCGCCTCAGCTTGGAGGAAGCGCAGCAGCGCCTCGCCAAAGGCATCTTCGCCCAAGCGCCCCAGCAGCCGCACGCTGCCGCCCGCGCGCGCCGCCGCCACCGCTTGGTTCGAGCCTTTGCCGCCGGGGATGTAGCTGAGGTCTGTGCCTAGCACTGTCTCGCCGGGCACGGGATGATGCGGGGCCAGCGCCACCACGTCCATGTTGATGCTGCCCACAATCAGAATGTTGGACATAAGGGGTTCCTCGACGTGTTGGATGTTTCAACAGCTATATTATCTATCCTTCCGCAGGAAATGGCGATGAATGGAGTGCGCGTCTCCCGCTCGCAGGGATCAGACCTCACAGACGCGGCCTGCCGCGTCCCTACAGAGATGGGGGATGGCGTGGGGCACGGCGTAGCGTGCCCGCGTGGGTTTAGCGCGTCACTCCCTACTGCCCAACGCGCGCCTGCACCTGCTGCACCAGCGCATCATAGCCGCTGTGAGTGCGGTTGGTGATGGCGATGATCGGCTGGCCGCCCGCCCCCGCGAAGAAGCCCGCCATGCGGTACTGCCACGGCAGTCCACGCACGATCAGCATCCAGCCCTCTGCGGCGCGGTAGCGCTTGCGACCTTGCAGCGCGCGCCGCTCGGTCTCTTGGTCAGGGCGTGGCAGCAGCGGGTAAGGCTGCACCGCTAGCACATCCGCCCACGGGATGAGCCGCACGCGCCACCAATGCGGGCGACTCAGCAGCCCGTCCGCAGTCACAGTCAGCGGCGGCGCAACTGAGAGTGTCATGAGAATAAACGGGGCGAACGCCAGCAGCGTGAGCGCCCCTAATCCAAACAGCAGGCTGCGCAACAGCAGCGCCAACATAAGCTGACCGGCTGCGCCTACGACGACAGCCACCAAGAGCACCATCAACAGGCGCTGCTCAAGGCGGTAGCGCTGCGGGGTGGGATGAGCGGCGTCAAACGATGTCATGGGGGAACCCTCAAATTTGGGGGGTTTTCATGCGCGTATCTTTAACGTACTTCTATTGTTTATATACTATGATACGGACAAAGTCGATAAATAGGGAGTGGTTATGTTCAACAACTACGGTCAATCGCCTGCGGTGCGGGAGGTGAGCGCCTTCCCGGCCATCAACATTCAGCCGCTGATGCGCAGCGTCTACCTGTGGATGACCATTGGCCTGACAGTGAGCGGCGTGATCGCAGTGACGCTGGCCAACGCCTTCCAAGCCGATCTCAACCTGCTGATGGGCTTGAGCAGCGCTTGGATCATCATGCTCATCGTGCAGATCGGCCTCGCGTTCGGCCTCGGGTTCCTCATTAATCGGATCAGCCCAGCCGTGGCCGCCGGCTTGTTCATCACCTACGCGGTGACGATGGGCATCACGCTGTCGCTCATCATCTTCGGCACGATCGCCTCGCCGGTGGTCGATCCGCGCACGGGCGCGATCACGTTCACATCGGATTGGAGCATCGTCTATCAGGCGTTCTTCGTGACGGCGGGCGTGTTCGGCGCGATGACGGTCGTCGGCTACACGACGAAGGTCAACCTTGACCGCTTCAGCGGGTTCTTCATCATGGGCATGATCGGCGTGTTCATCGCGTCGATTGTGAACATCTTCCTGCAAAGCAGCGGCTTCAGCTTCATCCTGAGCATCGTCGTCGTGCTGCTGTTCGTCGGCATCACCGCTTGGGACACACAGAAGATCAAGAACATGGCCGCCAGCGGTGAGTTCCGCGAGGGGACGGATGACTTTGGCCGCATGGCCATCATTGGTGCGTTCATGCTCTACTCGGACGCGATCATCCTGTTCATCCACATCCTGCGCTTGTTCGCGCTCTCGCGCGAGTAACCGCCCCCACCGCACACCCATCGCACAGCTCACCTACGGGTGGGCTGTGTTTGTTTTGAGGGGACGTGCCTTAGTGCCTTGCGGCCAGAAGCTGGCCTGCCTTGCGGCCAGCGCGGGAGAAGAGGGGTGGGGGGATGAGGCCTCTGTTCGAATTTAGCCACTCGCGCGCCTGCGCTCTTGCGCTCTATTGCAGGCAGCGCGGTTGGGCGTGTATAATTGTAGTATCACTCTTCGTCAATATGCCGGATCACGCTATGATAGAAGTTCAAATTGACAGCATCCGCGTCAGCCTCACCAATCAGCAGCGCGTAGTGGTGCTGAAGGAGATCAACGCTGATCGCTACCTCCCCATTTGGATTGGGCAGTTTGAGGCTGAGGCCATCACGATTGAGCTGCAAGAGTCTGAGCAGAAGCGCCCCCTCACCCATGACTTGCTCAAGTCGGTGATTGGCGCGCTAGGCGGCAAAGTGCGGCATATCTACATCAACGACATTCGTAACGCCATCTTCTATGCGCGCATCGTGATCGACGTCAACGGCCAGACGATTGAGGTCGACTCACGCCCGAGCGACGCGATCGCGCTGGCGGTGCGCGTGAAGTGTGGCATCTTCGTCAGCGATGCTGTCATGGATAACTCATCCATCACGCCTGAAGAGGATGTTGATCTGGAAGAGGAAGAGACCTCTAGCAGGGCCAGCGTTGAGAAGCGCACGCCCACCCGCGACGACGAGACGATTGATGAGAGCAAGCTCAGCGCCTTTGCCGACTTTCTGAACTCGATGAAATTCGACGACGAGGACGAAGACACCTAGAGCCTACCGCAGGTTCTGCGTCGGTGTAGCAAGGTTATAACACGTAGGCGCGCCCTGAGTGCGCCTGCGCTAGACAGTTGTTACAGCAAGCCAGCGCGCACACTTCAAATAGTAGGTTGCACGGCGCACAAAACGCGCCATACTAAAAAGGCGCACCCTGCACGACTCACTGGATCAAACGCTCATGACACGACCTGCCCCCGCTGTCTTGCCTGCCAACGCCCCCTACAGCCAAGAAGCTGAGGAAGCTACCATCGGTGGCGTTCTGCTCAACCCTGACAGCTTTCTGACAGTTGCTTCCTTCCTCAAGCCAGAGGACTTCTTCTTGCTGCGGCATCAGCACATCTGGCGGGTCTTCCACACCCTCAGCGAGCGCAACGATCCGCTTGATTTAGTGGTCATCAAGGAAGAACTGCAAGCCCACAACCAGCTTGAAGCCGTGGGCGGGATGAACTACCTCGTCCAACTAGTGAACAACGCCCCTAGCGCCTACCATACAGAGACCTATGCCCGCCTCGTCGAGCGTACCGCTGTGCGCCGCAGGCTGATGAAGGCCGCTTCGGACATCCTCACGCTGGCGACGGACGAAACCATCACCCTTGACCATGTCATCTCAGAAGCTGAGGCTAAGCTGTTCAGCGTCAGCGATAATCAGATCAAGCGCTCGTTCGTGTCGATGTCGGAAGGGCTGCGCGATTATTACGAACACATCAGCGAGATCAGCACGCGCAGCGGGGTGGTCGGCGTGCCCAGCGGCTTTCGAGACTTGGACGCGCTGCTTGGCGGCTTCCAGCGCAGCGATCTCCTCGTGTTTGCTGGGCGGCCCGGCATGGGCAAGACCTCCTTCCTGCTGACGGTCGCGCTGAACGCCGCGCGGCGCGGCGCGCGCGTGGCCATTTTCACGATGGAGATGGGCGTAGAGCAGATCTTGCAGCGCTTGGTGGCGATGGAGTCGCGCATCAACGTTCAAAACCTGCGCCTAGGGCGGCTCAGCCAACAGGAGATGAGCCGCTTCACCGAGGTCATCGGGCGGCTCAGCAAGCTGCCGATCTTCATCGACGACACGCCCGCCCTGACCCCTCTCGACATCCGCACAAAGGCGCGGCGGCTCGCCCATGAGCACGGCCTTGACTTGATCATTGTGGACTACATGCAGCTCATGCACGGCAGCGGCTCTTCTCGTGAGATGAACCGCGTGCAAGAGATCAGCTACATCAGCCGCGCCCTCAAAGAGCTAGCGCGCGAGCTGAACGTCCCGCTCATCAGCGCTGCCCAGCTCTCGCGCGCCGTCGACCAGCGCAACGACAAGCGCCCCGTCCTGTCTGATCTGCGCGAGTCCGGCTCGATTGAACAAGACGCCGACATCGTCATGTTCCTTTACCGCGATGAAGTCTACAATGAGGTCACGGATTACCCCAACCAGGCAGAGATCATCGTCGCCAAGCACCGCAACGGCCCAACCGACACAATCACCCTCTTCTTCGAGAAGAGCCTCACTAAGTTTATGGACATCACCAAAACACCGCACAACTTGAGTGACCTGTGATGAGCGACTTTGAAGGGTTCCCACATGGGCAGTTCTCGCGGCTGCCGCTGCCACCTGGGTTTTTGACCCGTCTGCTGCCGTTGATCGACGACCTCAACGAGTTAAAGCTGACGCTGTTCTGCTTGCACGCGCTCGGGCAGCGCCCTAACGGCGCGGTTCCTTACCTGCGCCGCCGCCAGCTTCTCAGCGATGAAGGCCTGATGGCCAACTTCAGCCCACAAGCGCTGGACGAAGCGCTCGCGCGCTGCGTCGCGCGCGGCACGCTGCTCACCGTCGAGCTAACGCTGGACGAAACGCCTGAGCCGATCTATTTCTTCAACACGCCGCGTGGCCGCAGCGCGGTTCAACAGGTGGCGCGCGGCCACTGGCGGCCTGCCGACGAGGACGAAGTAGAGATTTTGCCCGAACGCCCCAACATCTATATACTCTATGAGCAAAATATCGGGTTGCTGACGTCGCCCATCGCCGAGGAGCTGCGCGATGCCGAGGCCGAGTTCCCCGCCGAGTGGTTGGAAGACGCCATCAAGATCGCCGTCGAGAGCAACAAGCGGAGCTGGCGCTGTGTGCGCGGCATCCTCACCCGCTGGAAAAACGAAGGACGACACCATGAAACTCATGCACGACCTAACCTCAAAGATGGTAAACGGTTTGTCAGCGGCAAATACGCCGACTTCATCGAATCCTGACCTCCACCCGCCAGCCGACTACGACGACTCACCCGCGCTCATCCGCTGTTTTGACCCTCAACAGCCCGATCAACCCTGCCCGATCTGCAAGGGCTTGGGGCTGATCACGCTCGATGTGCCCATAGATGACCCGCGCTTTGGCAAGGCGCTGCCCTGCCCGAACCGCCCCCTTGACCCCGCCCGCGTGACCCTCATCCGACGCTTAGGCAACTTGGACATGCTGGCCAACCGCACCTTTGAAACCTTCATCGTCGCGCGGCCCGGCTATGCGCAGGAGCATGTCAACTCGCTTACGGTGGCGCTGCGCCAGAGCGCCCTCTACGCAGGCAGCCCGAAAGGTTGGCTGCTCTTCGAGGGCAGCTATGGCACGGGCAAGACCCACCTCGCCGCTGCCATCGGCAACGTGCGCCTTGCTCAGGGCGATACAGTGGTGTTCATCACCGCGCCGGACTTGCTCGATCAACTGCGCAACACCTTCAGCCCCAGCAGCGAGGACAGCTACGACGACGTGTTTGAGCGGCTGCGCACGGCTGACCTGCTCATCCTCGACGACCTCGGCGCGGAAAACCCTAGCGGTTGGGCGCTAGAAAAACTCTACCAGCTCATCAACTACCGCTACGCGGGCCAACTGCCCACCGTTATCACCACCAACCTGCCGCTAGAGCGCATTGACGGGCGCATCAGCAGCCGCCTGCGTGATGTGAACGTGGTGCAGCGCATCGCCATCAACGCCCCCGACTTCCGCGACGATTCGCCCGCTCACACCCCCGATTTCCTTTCCGACGTCGTATCGGCCTATGCCGGCATGACCTTTGAGAGCTTCGACACGACGACAGGCCTGCGCCCAGAAGAGGCTAGCAGCTTGCGTAACGCGCTGCGCATCGCCCAAGAATTTGCCGATCAACCAGAGGGCTGGCTGCTGTTCATGGGGCATTACGGCAGCGGTAAGACCCACCTCGCCGCCGCCATCGCCAATCACGTGCGCGTGCGCCAGGCGGATACGGTCGTGTTCGTCACCGGCGTTGACCTGCTCGACTACTTCAAAGCCAGCTTCAACCCAGACGCCCCCAAGAGCTTCGACCAGCTTTACACCATCGTGCGCGATATTCCGCTGCTGGTGCTGGACGATCTGGCGCTGCAAACCAACAAAGGGTGGGGCGCGGAACGCCTCTTCCAACTGCTCGATTATCGCTACGTGCGCCGCTTGTCCACCGTGCTGACCAGCGCCAACAGCCTTGATGAGCTGGAGAAGCTCCACCCGCGCCTGTTCAGCCGCTTGATCGACACGCGCCTGTGTCGCCGCGTCGGGTTGAACGCGCCTAGCATCGGCCTGCGGCTGCGCTGCCGCTGAACACACTACCAAGGACACTTACTCGATGCTGCTGCGCCCCTACGACCATTTACAGTCTGAGGCTGTGCAGAACTTACTGTTTTACGCCGGCCGCCAGCATGTCCACGTCGACTGGCACCGCCCGATGAGCTTCCTCAACCAGCCCGGCACGTTCGCGTTCACTCTGTGGGATCAGGACTACTTGTCGGGCTTGATCGCCTGCAGTGCGCCGTTGGGGGGGACGCAGTGGCTGCGCCTGCTAGCGGTCGACAGCGCCGCTAACTTTGACGCCGTCTTTGAGGCGCTTGTTCAGGCCACCGTAGAGAAGGCGCTCAGCCACGACGTGCATACGCTGTACTGCCTGATCATCAACCGTTGGCTGGCATACCATTTGCCAGCCCTGAGCTTTCACTACTTCGATGATGTCGTCACGCTGCGCCGCATTGGGGACAAGCTGCCCACGCTGCCGCCCAGCCCCTACACCGTCCAAAACGCCTACTTTGAGCATCTAACCGACTTGGTTGAAGTCGATCACGCGGCGTTTGTGCCCCCGTGGCAGATGCTGCGCGACGAAATCCGCAGCGCTCAGCGGCAGGCCGCTAGCTGCACGATGGCCACGCTCAACGGGCAGATCGTCGGCTATCAGATCACCACGCGCCACCAGAACAGCGCGCACCTCTCGCGGCTGGCCGTCGTCCCGGCGCATCAGGGCAAGGGGGTCGGGGCGCTGCTGCTGCACCACGTCATCAGCGCCATGCTGCGCCGCGGCGTGCGCATGATGACCGTCAGCACCCAGCAGAGCAACCAGCAGTCCCAGCGCCTTTACCTGCGCTTTGGCTTCCAACACGACAACTACAAGCTACCTATGTGGCGGCGCGTGCTAGCAAGCTCCTAGGGCGCGGCCTCAGGCGTCGTTTCGGGCGTGGCCTCTTCAGTAGCCTCAAACGTGAAGGCGGCCTCAAACGGCGGCTGACCGATGAACTGCACGATGCTGTTTAGCTCCGCCCGATCCATCACCGCAACTGGCTCGAGGTCGAAGATGCGGGCGTACTGGCGCGCGCCGCTGGGGTCGGCTGCGCCCAAGCGCACCACGAACTCAAAGCCGTCGTCGCGCGTGGCCGTCAGCGTGTAAAGTGGCTCGGCCAGTCCTAGCGCGGCAGCGTCCACCCCGTTGAGCACGTCCAGCGCGCGCAGCCCCGCGAAGGCCTGCGCCAGTGTCGACGCCAGTTCTTGATCGAGCGCCAGTGCCTGATAGTTGGTGCTGAACGGGTCAAGCGTCCAGACGTTGTCGCTGCCTTTGACGAGCGTCAGGTTTTCGCTGGTGGCGTTGTTGACGAGCGTCACGCGCACGATCCGTGCCGAGTCGTACTCTGGGAAGAGCAGGCCAGGCCGTGTGAGCGACGGGGCTGCTGTGGGTGTGATGACGACCACCGGCGGATTGGTCAGGTAGCCGGTCAGCGTGGCGATGTGCGACGGGTTGCTGAGCAAGAAGACCGTGCCGGGCTGGTCCGGGCGGGCGGCGTAAACGCGCGTGCCGCTCGGGTTGCGGTTGCCCGTGTGCAGCACCACCTCACCATCAGCAGTCTGGATGGTGAAGGTGTGCAGCGGCTCTGCGAGGCCGAACGGGGCGAGGTCGTCGGCGGGGAAGCGGTCGAAGGCCTGCGCGTTGACGAGGTTCGCCACGGCGGTATCGGTGGACATCTGCTGAATTGGCTCATCGCGCCCGTCGATGCGCCATGTGCCCTGTTCGTCTTGGACGAGCGTCAGGCTCTCGCCTTCAGCGTTGGCGATCGTCAGGCGCTGGACGTCGGCGAAGCGCACCTCCGGCAGGACGAGCGCTTCTGCCTGTGACAAGGTGGGCGTCGCGCCTGCGTCTGTGCCTGCGCCGCCCGTGTTCAAGATCACGACTGCCACCGCGATGAAGGCGATCAACCCGCCCAACAGCAGCAGCGTTGCACGATTCAAACGCATACGATCTTAACCCTCCTGTGAATGGCCGATAAGCTCAGGCAATTGCCCGCTCGCGCCGCAGCCACCACGCAGCAATCCCTACGATCAACACCGAGGCCGGGATCAAGAACACCGCGAAGAAGTTGATCTGGCTGAGCTGTTCCTCGGTGGCGATGATCGGACGCAGCGGAGCCGGCTGTGCGGCAGGGCTGCTGGCGATGCTAGCGGCGAAGTTCTCGTAACCTGCTGCCCAAAAGGCCGCGCGCCGCATCAAGTCGAAGTTGCGCCCGCCCGACGCCTCATACTGGAAGAAGACGTTGAACACCATCGACGGCGTGCCAAAAACGACCACTTTTGCGCCCGTTGCGGGGTTCTCGGCCTGCACACCAAGCACGAACGGCCCGAGCGGGTCGTCCGTGTCTTGGGCGAGGTCGCCGGTGGTCGCCGTCTTGAAGTCGAGATCCGTCTTGGCGTAAGACCCCTCCATCGACCGCACGATGGGCGATAGCAGCACCCCGCTGGGCGGCGTGCCGAGCGTGATGCTGTGTGGGAACTGCATCAGCAGCCCGTTGTTGACGGCGTCGTAGTCGCGTGCCAGCGACTCTGGCACGAAGTTGCCCGTGATGAGCGTCGTTGGGTCTTGCGGCAGGCGGTTGCGCGGGTCAAGCACTAGATCATTGTTGATGCGGAAGCCGAAGGCCTGCTCAAAGTAGTTGTTCAGCAGTTCGGTTGTGGCCAGTGCGTTCTGGTTCTCGAAGTTGAAATCAGCCAGCAGCAGCAGCGTGCCGCCCCCCTCAAGGTAGTCGATAATGGCTTGGGCTTGGTCGTCGGGCAGCGGCTCGCGCCCACCGGGGATGATGAGCACGCGCCCATCGGCGGGGGCGTTGAGGTCAACGCGGCCTGTCTGAACGTCGAGCAGCGTCACCGTCTCCAGCGTCCACTTATAGCGGTCGCGCAGGTCAGCGGCGAAGATGCTGCCGCCCGAGGCGCGGCTGTCGCTGAAATCGACGGTGCTCTCAGTTTGCACGACATAGGCACGGAAGTTGCCGCTGGCTGAGGCGCTCACCAGCGCATCAAGCAAGAGCTGCTGCGTGAGCGCGGGGATCTGCGTGGTGTTTTCGGGGTCAGGCTGGCCGTCGTCCGTCAGCTTTGAGAGCGTGATTTGGCCAGCGGTGGCGTTCAAACGTTGAGCGATGAGCGGCTCACGGTCGGGGTCAACAAAGCGGTAGGTGATGCGTCCGCCGCTGAGCTGCTGCACTTGATCAAGCAGCACCGCCGCCAGATCGCGGTTGCGAGCCTGCGCCGCGGTGTAGAACACGGTGATTTGCAGCGGTGGGGTGGTCGGGTCTTGCCCGAGCAGCGTGATCACCTGCTGGCCTGCCTCGTTCAGCGAGAAGTTGTTGTTCTGGCTGAGGTCAACGCGCAGCCCCGCTTGGCGCACCAGCACGTACACCACCACTAGCGCCACGGCCAGCACCAGCGTCACGACGCCCGCTGTGCCGCCGAACAACAAAAAGCGCCCTTTCAAGATGTTGCGGATTTGCTCAGGGTTGGTGGCCGCCCAAAAGCCGAGGCTGAACACCGCCACGATCACCCCTGCTAGCCCGATGAAGCCCAGCTCTTGGCTGATGAAGGCGTTGGCTGCCGCTGCCAGTAAGCCAACGCCTGCCACCCCCAGCAGCACCACTGGCGGAATGATCGGCCCGTCCTGAGTCGATGTCTGCGACATGCTCCCTCCCTCGATGTCTAATCAGTGTTCTTCTGTTCGATACAGCACATACCAACCGCGTTGGTCGCTGTTCACAAAGTCGACGACGGTGTAGCCCGCCGCCAGCGCGCCCCCGATGGCCTGCCGATGCGCCTCGCGCCATGCGACCACTTCAGCCGTGCCCCGCGCGCGCACTCGCTCTAACTCGTAGGGCACTTCGACAAAGTAGCACAAATTTGTAAATTTTGTCGGTATGCGCGTGATCGGCTGGTCGTTGTCGCCCGCACGGACGATGAAATGATCGTCGCGCGTCTCGACTAGCACCGGCTGCGGGTCGCCGTCAGCGTGATCGACCACGCGCGCGCTGCTCAGATCCCACACCACTTCCAACCGATCAGAAGGCATCCCGCGATTTAGCTCGTCGGGCATATCGCCGTAGAAATTGACGTAATAGGCCACGCCCACCGCGCCCAGCCGCCGCAGGTTGAAGTTGGCGTTGATGCGTTGCAGCGGGTCGAACGTCCACGCGATGGTGCGGTAGCCCTTCTCCAGCGCCCACAGCCGCTGATTGGACTTCAAGCGGAAGCCAATGCCCTTGCCGCGATACGGCGGCAGCACCCCGCTCATGTGTGACCACAGGCGCACCTCACCCGCCTGCCGCGCCACCAGCGCCAGCGTGAAACCGACCATCTCCGCCCCAACGAACGCGCCCTGCACGTGGCCGCCGCAGTGGGCAATCACCTGCACCATACGATCTGGCACGATGGCCAAATCTTCCAACGTCCACACATCGCGTTGTAACCGCTCCACGTGTGTCCAATCTTCGTCCGTGTGCAGCGCACGATAAGTGATCATGTGTCTCTGCCTGTGTGCCCATTGAGATCGGGCGCTATTGTAGCCACGCCCCCGATTGGATTCAACCGGGGGCGTGGCAAAACAAGCAGGCTGAGGTGGGGCTGATTTACTGACCGCTGCTCTCGTTTTCGGGGCTGTCATCAGCCTCGTCGTCCTGCGCGCTGGCGTCGTCCCCAGGCGCTGACGGCTGTTCAGCGGGCGGCTGTTCAGCGGGCGGCTGTTCAGCTGACGGCTCAGCGGGCGGCTCTCCGGTTTCGGCAGTAGCGTCGTCAGTTGTCTCCGCAGCGTCGATATTGGGGTCCTCCTCATCGCCAGCTAGCCAATTGTCGAGGGCGTCGGGGTCGTCAAACAGCAGCGCGAAGGCCTCATCGTCCAGCCTATCCAGCGCGTCGAACGTCGTGCCCAACGTGAAGCCGTCAAGGAGGCTCTCAAAGTCGGCTTCGTCAAACTCGTCGAGCATGCCCGCGGCCGTGTCAAACAGCGCATCGTCGAGGCCATCAAACTGGCTGAAGCCGTAGAAAGCGCTGTTGACGAGCTGGTCGTAGAGCCGATCGGCGTAGTCGGGGTCGTATAACTCGCCCAAGACAGCGCGCAGGTCTTCATCGCTCAAGCTGAGCAGCTCTGCCAGTTCCTCGGGCGTCAGCTCGCTGATGGCGAGGAACTCAGCCATCTCTTGCGCAAGGTAGAGGTCAAGCACGGCGGGGTCAAGCTCGCCGAGGTCACCGAAGACGCCGGCCAGCCCCTCGGCGTCGTCCAACCCAAGCTGAGCGAGGCAGTCGGCGATGGTCTGCGCGTCGGCCCCGGCTATCTCGCGCAAGGCAGCCGCGGGGACGCCGTACTTGGCTAGCTGCGCCCGCTGCGTCTCCACCTCGTAACGCTGAAGCAGCGATTCATCGAGGCCACGGCCTTGCAAGGCAGTCAATTCGTCGATGAGCGCTGTGACGGCCTGCGGGTCGCTGCCGTCGGCGATGAGCAGGTCAGCCAGCCCGTCGAGGTCGTTGAGGTAGCTGGCGAGGAAGCGCGGTGACAGCGTGCCGTTGACGCGGTTCATCGCAGCGTCGGCTTCTAACACGCTGGCATACTTCAGCAGGCCGCGGTCACTCACCTCACGGACGATGGGGGCAATCTCGCTCAGGAAGGCGTCCGCTTGGGGGGCGTCCAGCCCGCGCGCGGCCAGCGCAGCAAACAAGGCCGGAATGTCGCCGCGCACCGCCAACAGCGGGCTGATGTCGCCGCTGCCCAGCCCATAACCGCCCATGATCGCCAGCGCCTCATCTAGGTAAGGCTTCAGTGGGTTGTCGTCTGTCAGGGCGTCGATTTTCTCGCCGTTGGCCTCAAAGAACGCGCGCAGTTCATCGCCGCTGATGCCGTAATCCTCCAGTGACATAACGCCCGCCCCGTTAAGGCGGTTCCACAGCTCTACCGGAACGCCGCTTTCATCCAACGCCCCAGAAAAAACGTTCCACAGGCTATCTTCTGCCAATTCGTAACGGCTGCAATCTACTGTGCTCTGCATGCCGCTAGTGGCGACTACCCCCACGCTGAGCACCCACACCAGCCCCAATAGTGAAAAACGCGATAAGTTCATCATAGATAACCGTTCTTTCGGATAACGTTTCGACAAGTGGGCGGCACTTCAGCGCTTAGCGGTAAACGCGCACGCTGTGTGAGCATCTTTGCAGCAGGTACCGATAGTCTGACTCGCTCAGCGCCGCAGTCGAGATGCCGCGGTCGTTGGGCGTGCCGTAGAGTATCTCGAAGCGTTCACAGTCACAGTTCATCTCTTTGGCGCGAAAACTGCTGACCAGTATCCCGCCCCCTGTGCGATCTGTGATCTCGCAGATGCGCACTGGGTAGTTGTTCGTGCGCTTGTCCCCCGTGCGGAAGCTCTGCCCAGCCATCAGCGCCAGCTCAAAATCCGACAGTTCCACCTGCGTGTTCAGCGCCACCTCGGCCACGTCGCGCGCCGTTTCCAGCAGCACTTGCAGCGTCTTATCGCTTGGTGTCGGGTCGCGCTCTTCGAGGCTAGGGGTTTGCGCTTGTGCTGCGAAGGGGGGCAAGCTCATCGCGGTAATTAATAACCACCGCTTCAACTTGTAGATCATAGATATGCTCCATTTACAGAAAATTGATGAGAAAAAACTAATTTGATTTTATACAACTTTTTAAAAAGTCAACTTTTTTTACAGTCTTTTTATAAGGTCTTGACTGCTTCATGATAGGGCTGGGTGGTCTGCAAGTGGGTGCCGAGGTAGCCCTTGAGCAGGCGCGCAAATGGCAGCACACACGGGAGCACCATCGTGCGGTACGGGTATGCGGCCATTTGG
>DAOUBS010000005.1:0-11468 GCA_034432435.1 Anaerolineae bacterium | reverse complement strand
GCTGCATCGGCGCAGGAAGCTGAACCGCATAAAGGATGGTCTGAGCGGCGTACCATGCAAGCGGCATGAAGAACAACGCTTTGTGTGGCCGCTGCCACGCCAACAGCGCATACGGAACCAACCCCAACAGCCAAATGGCCTGCGGCCCGACGATCATCTGCGCGAACACCCCCCAATAGCGCACTGGCAGCGGCTGAGCCAGCAGCGCCTCCACCATGCGGAACTTAGCCGCCCCTGTGTTCGGCAGCAGCCCGCCCGTCTGCTGCAAGTTGAACAGCAAATAGGGCAGCAGCACCACGCCACACGCCAACACGGCGATCCCCCCGAAGCGTATCACGTCGAACAGCCCCCACGGACGCAGCGCAATTAGCGTCAGCCCACACACAGCTCCCAGCAAAATGCCCTCTGGCCGTGTGAGCGTCGCCAGTGCTACTCCTACGCCGAACAGCACCGCGCGCGCGTAGGAAAAGCGCTCCGCTGCCTGCTCGCGCACAACTGCCAAGTAAAGCGCAAACGACAGCGTCATCAAGATAATCACTTCCATGCCGGCCCCAGCCGCCCACACGTGATGCCACGTGCCCACCAGCGCCAAGCCCACCGCCCACGCAATCCACGGGCGATCTGGCAGCAGCGCCGCCGCCAAGCGCGCCCCCAGCACGCCCATCAGCCCCAAGCTGACGATCCCCAGCGCGTGCGTGTAAGCGGCAAATGGCAAGCCAAGACGATAGCCAATAGACAACAGCACTGTGTAGAGCGGTGACGTGGAAGCCGTCGAAGGCTCGCCCGGAATGAACGACCACTCGCCCAGCGTGCCGAAGTTGCGCCCATACACCTGATGAATCCAACTGTCATCCAATGGAAAGCCGCCCCCTGCCGCGAGCACATACCACGCACCCAGCGCAGCCGCAACAAGGATCAAGACGCCATCACGGCGCAAGGCGGCGCGTGTCATAAAGCTCTGCCCCCTCAAACGACAACGGGATCAACTGCCACGCCTCAGGCACAGGCGCGCGATACAAAGGCCGCGGCACATTCGGATACTCTATCAGCACGAAGTCGATCTCATAGCGCTTCACCAGTTCTTCTACTACATTATACGGCTCATTCGGCAGCACTACCCCACCGATCCCCGTGAAGAAGTAGAGCTCAGCAATGTCGTTGCGCATGACTCGGCTGCCTGCAGGGATCACCTCTCTCAGCGCTTCAAAGTAGACGGGCGTATCGGCGGGCACGCGGCGCTGAACCATCAACGACACGCTGAAGCCTATCACCAACAGCACCACCCCCGCCGTGAACACCTGTTGAGCGCTTGACGCTCGCCAATGCCGACGCCGCCGCGCCCCCCACTCCACGGCACGATCTAGCCCATCGAACGCCAGCGCCGCCCAAAACGGCATCAACGCCGCCGCCCCGTGGAAGAGGCCCCCGCGCATGCCCGGGAATGGGAACACGACCGTGAACGCCACGTGCAAACCGATGGCGAAGATAAAGATCGGCCACCACGCGCGTTCAGCACGCCGCGCCCACCCCCCAACCAACATCAGCGGGAAGAGGATCAACAGCCCCTGCACGAAGAGCAGCGTTTGCAAGTTGGCGATGAACGCCTCCGCACGTGAGGTGAACAGCAGGTCAAGCCCATTGGCGAAGAAGAGCTGTGGGTTAGCAGCCGGGGGAAAGTTGAACAGATCGTCGTAGGTCGTGTACCAGATGGCTTGTGTGCCGCCCACTGGCAGCAGCGTCCCCAGCGTCGCGTAGTTGAACGCGAACCACGGCCCCATCACCACTAGGTAACCGCCCAGCAGCGCCGCAGCGTTCGGCACGCCCGACCCGCGCCGCAACAGCGCCAGCACACATAGGCCGGTCAACAGCAGCAGCAGCCCATCGCTGCGGATCAAGTGCCCCGCCCCGCTGAACATGCCCGCCAGTAGCCAGCTCTGCCAGCAGTCGGCGCGGACGGCGCGCTGCATCAGCCACAACGCCACCCCACCGAAGAACAAGTAGGGTGCGAAGGTGTCGGTTGTGCCCCACATGCGCCCGAAGAATCCGCCAAAGAGGACAACCAACCCCGCCGCCCACGCCTGACGCGGCTTGCCAGTTTCTGCCCATGCGAGGTGATAAGTCAGCAGCGCGCCGCCCCACAAACACAGCCACAAGCCCACCTGTGCCGCGCCGAAGCCCACCCCGAACACGACCATCCCTAACGCAGCAAGGATGCTTGTGCCGGGCATCCAGTAGAGGTGAGAGCGCGCGGGCAGCGCATCGGGCGCGCCAATGTACGTCCACAGGTAGTCATCTACGAACCCGTCGCCCTGTGCAAGGCGCACCGCCGCGTTGTAGTGGTAGTAGGCGTCAGTGAAGGACGGGCGTTCGTTCGGCAGGCGCACGATCAACAGCGCCAGCAGCAGCACCACCAGCGCAAACCACCTATCGATGGGCTTGCGCTGGCCGCTCACGCAGGGGAATCTCCCAGCAGTTTCTCAACTTTGCTCAGCACAAAGTCGGCTTCATCGGCGAGGCTTTGATCATCGTCCTGTGCCCACTCGTCTAGAAGGTCGGACGGGTCAAACGCGCGCAGCAGTTCCGCCAAGTTGCTCGGTCTAGCTTTGAGAACAGCGTTCAGCGCGTTCACTGCCTCCCTCTTGGCTTCACCGTTCCAGCTCTCGCCAAGTTCTCGCATCAGTTTTAGCAGCGGCTCAGCGATCAAATCAGGTCGAACGCGCGCCAGCGCAAACAGGAACGTGTCTGCGTCGGCGCGGCGCGCGCGGGTCATGGCCACTAGAAAATCAACGACTTCTCGCTGTCGCCGCTCGTCGAGTGTCAACCGCAGCAGATCACGTGAGAGGTACTCTTCATAGAGTTGTTCGCTGATGCGCTGTGGGTAGTTGTGCCGCTCCAGTACGAGCGACAAGCGAAACATCGCGTCTTGCATTTCGTCGTAGTCGGCGGAAGTCGCCTCGCGCATGAGGTTTTCCCATGCGGCAATCGGTCGGCTCATCAGATAATCCTCAGATCAGGGTTGGGCTGCTGGCGCAGCCGTTGATAACACAGCAGGGCAATCACGGTGAGCAGCGCCGTCCGCCCCATGACCACTAACACCCACGGGGTAAAGAGTTGAAGCTGCGGCAGCACCAGCCCACCCGTTGCCCCCGTCCGCACAAAGATAAACGGATATTCCACAAATGCCAGCGCGGAAAGCAGGATACACAGGAATACGCCGTCGCGTGTGGGAACGACGAGCAGCGTCAGCGGGATGATGAGCGTCAGCCATTGTGGCGACCACCCCTGTGACTGCAAGTAGAAGATGAGCAGGGTGACCAAGAAGAAAGCCACCACGCCGAGCTGATCGAAGCGCCGAACGCTGACGAACACCCCCAACCCCACCAACCCCGCCAAACCCAGCCGCAGCCAACCGGGGACCACTGACGGGTTCTTATCTGCCACCCCCTCAGAAACCCCATCAGCCGTCAAGTGACTCTGAACGCTGCCGAAGTTGCCAGTTCCGTAGTTGCCATCAATCAACGCCCACACCGTCTGATAGCTCGGCTTGCCGAACTGCGCCGTGAGCGAGATGAGGGCAAACTCGCTGTTGACGGCGATTAGCGGCGCGTAGGCCAGCGCGAACAGCCCCAGCGCGCCCGCAATGAGCCACGCCGCTCTGCGCAGCGGGTAGAAGCGTACGATCGCGCCGAACAAGAGAAATGAGACGAACTTGGTGAGCGCCCCCAGCGCCATCCAACCCGCGGAAGCGCGCGACTGCCCGGCAATCAGCGCCGCCAACGCCGCCAGTGAAAAGAACGTTACCATGCTGTCGAAGTTCCACCACATGAACACCACCGGCGCGATCATCAGCGCGTAGACCCACGCTAGCGCAGCGCCCGTCTCCTTGCCGTGCAGGCGACCACCAATCTGCCACACGAGCGCCAGCGTGCCCGCTTCGCAGACCAGCATCAGCACGCCCAACAAGATCGACCAATTGTCATAGCTAGCGGATGGCCCCAACAGCGCGTAGAACGCAGTCGTCACGCTGTACCACACCGGCGGGAACTCGCTCCACCAATCGCGGAACGGCAGCAAGCCCTCAGTGTACTGGCTTGTCAGCAGCCACACGTATAGCCGATCCCCCCCGACCCCTACGCCGCGCTCAACGCCGTTGATGAAGAACGGTTGATAGGCGATGAGCAGCACGAAGCGGAACGATACGAACAGGATGAGCAGCAAGCGGAAATCGTCCAACAGGCTCCGCAGGGTGAGCGGTTTCACGGCGTGGCCTCCTCGCGGGTGTAGATCACCGCCAACTCGTCTGAATAGGCCAACGTCCAGCCCGCTTCACGGCGCAGGGCTGCGCTCAAGCCGCTGTTGGCTTCCACTAACACCACGTCAATCTCGTATTCGTCGATCAAGTCTCGCCAGCGCCCTAGCGCATTCGCAATTTGAACATATTGTCTTACAAATTCGCCGTACAAGTCGGTTCGCCCGTCGATGAACACCGGCTGCTCGGGCACAGTGAAGATGATGTAACCACCCCAATTGTAGCTGTTAAACAGGTTGCCGCTCGGGGCTTGCTGGCGCAGCCACGCTGCCGCGTCTACGGGCAGGAAAGCGCGCTGGGCCTCACGGATGACGCGCGCGGGCCAAACTGCCCCGACTATGTACAAGAGCACCCCCACCCACACGACGACCACCAGCGCCCAGTTCAAGCGGTTTTGACGCGCTGTCACCGTCGGGCGTGAGCGCAGCGACCAGCCGCGCGCTCGCAGCGCGTCATCCAGCCAGACGCTCAAAACCGGCGCAGCCGCCACCGCGAACACCGCAAAGTTCCGCCCGTAGAGCAGCGCCATGAACAGCGTCCCCCCCCACAGCAGAAAGCCCACCCAGTCCCACTTAGAACGGCTCGCCCACGCCGCCCCAACGCTGACAATCACCATGGCGATCATCGGCCATGTGCCGCTCTGTTGGAAGTTGGGCGAGTTCCACTCTTGGACGAATTGGCGCAGCGCGCCGATCCCGACCGTCTCAAAGGGGACGCGCAGCGTGTCAACCCCATAGGGCGTGAGCAGCAGCATCGGCACACATGCCGCTGCCACCAGCGCCAGCACGCCCACATCGCGCAGGGTGTAGGCAGTTTCAACTTGGCTCAACCGATTGAGCACCATCCCGATTACAAACGCGCCCATGAAGATGAAGCCGATGCTGTAACCCGCGTGGAGGTTGGCCCACAACGCCATCAGCGGGACGAGCCAGCCGATATGCCGCGTCGGCGTCTGCGTGTAGCGATACAGCACCGCCAGAAAGACCGCGCTCAGCAAGAACGACGTCATCTGTGGGCGCGCTGACCAAAACACCGACGCCGTCGCCGCGACCAACACCAGCACGAACGCCCGTAGCAGCGCTGGTCCGCGCATCACTGGGTAGAGCGCCATCACCCCCCAAACCGCCAACAGCGTCGTGTAGAGCGACAGCCCAACGTTCCCTAACAGCCGATACATCCCCACCAGCACAAGCTGCGCGCCCCAACTGTGATTGACCCACTTCTGCCCCTCAAACGTGTGCGAGAACGGATCCGCGTAGATCATCCCGTAGGTGAGGGTGTGCTCGCCGCTGCGCAGATGCCACCATGTGTCAGTGTCAACGGGCACGCGCGTCGCAATCGCCACCAACAAGGCAATCAATATCAACACGGTCGCTTGTTCAAGGCTAAGCTTCACGAGGTTGGTCTCTCTATCTGAGGCAGCAGTTCCGTCACAATGATAAATCGCAGCATCTGAAAGTAGGCCGTGTTAGGCGCGTAGATCGATTCAACTCGCTGCGGTGGGCTGGCGGCGTCGCCGTTGTAGTAGGCTGAAAGGTCACGCGCGAGCCGCCAATCAGGCGCGATGGAAGCGGCCTGCGCCGCCAACGCTCGCGCCTCAGCCTGCTGATCTGCCTGCCAACGCAGCGCCGCGTGGTTGAGAAAGTCCACCGCGTAGAACGGCTCTAGCGTGTGCAGAAACTCATAAGCGCTGAGCGCAGCATCCAGATCAGCCGGGTCACGATCCGCCGCGAGGCCAAGCAGATAAGCCTGCTGCCGACGGTAAGCCGCGTTAAAGGGATCCTGTGCGATGATCTGTTCCAGCCGCTGCGCTGCCAGCGATGGGTTGCCAGCGCGAACCGCATCAGCCAGAATCCCGTTGTACTGCGCGATGATCCCCGACTGCCACATCCCCACGCCCAACAGGGCCGCCCAGAGCACGCCCATCCCGATCGGATGCCCCACTTTGCGCCACGTCGCTTGCATCGGCACAGATGGATGCGGCACGGACACCAGCGCGACCAACAGGACGATCAACAAGGCCACCGCAGGCATCATCATCGGCGTGTCGAGCAGGTGATGGACTGCGCTTCCGACGAGCGCACTCACTGCGGCAGCGTAAGGCCAGCGCTGGTCGAGCGCCAGACACGGCCACGTGGCGCGCACGCTCCACACAATTACACCCACAGTAGCCACGCCGACGATCCCACCCAGCAGTCCCAACTCCGAGAGCACCAGCAGCAGCAGGTTGTGCGGGTGTGAATGCGGCTGCTCTGGCGGGATCGACCAAAACGCCCCCAAGTGATACCCATAGGTGAACAGCCCTTCGCCAGTAAGCGGCTGCCGCGCGAACATCTCCCAAGCATACTCCCACAGCAGCGTCCGCAGCTCTGCGCCGCGCCCGCTCGCGTTGAACGATGCCAACAGCACCACGATCAGCCCCACCGCCCCCACCACGCCAACAACGCCCAGCGCCACCACTTGCCGCCGCCTCTGTCTGGTGAGGCTATGCCACGCTCGCCATGCGGACTGTGGGGACGTAACGCCGTGCTGAACGAGCGCAAACACGCCGATCATGCCGATGGCCGCCGCGCCCCCCACCCACGCCCCGCGTGAGAACGTCGCCGCCAAGACAAGCGCAGTAACGACCGCATATGCGCCCAGCACCACACGCGCCGGCCGATTTTGCGCCTCTAACCAAGCGGTTACTGCCAGCGGCAGAAACACGACGTAGTACGCCCCTAGTAGGTTCGGATTGCCTGCCAGCCCCACCGGGCGCGGCAGCCCCGTCCCACCCTGAGAGTAGAAGTTCACCACTTGCAGCGCGACAATCGGCAGTTGAATTACGCCAACCAACGCCACCGCGTTGAGCCAAGCGCGCCGATCCATCCCATTAGCCAGCGCGTCCGCCACAGCATACCACACTAGCACGTACAGCAGCATGTACCATAAGGCTTCGGCGCTGCGCCGCCACGTTTCAGGGTTAGCGGCAACGGACACAGCAAACGCAGCGCCCCACAGCACCAGCAGCCCATCTAGCGGCGTGCGATGCCACACCCAACCCGCCCGCCAGCGCACAACACGCCACAACACGACCGCCCCACCCAACAGCAGCAGCGTGAGCATTTGAAACTGCGACGCGAGCACCCCGTTCCACGTGCCCCCCAGCAGCAGCAGATAAAGTGTTGGGATCAGGGAAAGAACCCGCTCAAGCGTTCGCCGTCTGTTCGCCATGGCTTTACTTGCGCCGCCAGATGTGCTCACACAAGAATCCTATCTCAAGTAAGACGGTCAACGTCCCGCCATGCTGAGCACCTTACCCACCGTGCGGATGAGGATGTCCACGTCCAATAGCACCGATTGATGCCGAATATAGTACAGGTCATATTGCAGCTTCACCATAGCGTCGTGGTCATCTGCGCCGTAGTGATAGCGCACCTGTGCCCACCCTGTCAGGCCGGGCCGCACCACATGACGAGTGCGATAAAATGGGATCTTCTCCTGCAAGCGCGCCACATGCTCTGGGCGTTCTGGGCGCGGCCCCACCCAGCTCATGTCGCCACGCAGGATGTTAATCAACTGCGGAAGTTCGTCTAAGCGCGTCCGCCGTAGCAGCCGCCCGACTCGCGTGATGCGCGGGTCGTTCTCGCCGGCAAACACCGCTCCGCTGTATTTCTCAGCGTCGGCAACCATAGTGCGGAACTTGACGATGTTGAACAGACGACCGTAACGGCCAACTCGAGTCTGCGTGTAGAACACGGGGCCGGGCGAATCACGCTTGATAGCAATGGCGATAACAGGCAGCAAAAGTAAGTAAGGCATCAGCGCCACAAGCGAAAGCGTGATGTCAATCAAGCGCTTCAGATACGGGTAAGGATTTAACACGTTTTCGTTGACGACAGGCAGCACTACTGCCCAGCTATTGCCTACGTGCTCCACAGGCACGCGCTCGGTCACTCGTTCATATAGCAGAGGCATCGGCGTGATGATGACGCCGCGTTCGTAAGCGTCCATCACTGCTTGGAACGTCTTGCCATCTAACTCGCGCGTGGAGGTGACGACAATCTCTCGCACTTCATCACGCAGCAGCAGCGTCAGCAGTTGGTCAGATGTGCCGACGACCGGCGCGCCGCCCACCGACTGCCCGATCTGCTCTGGCTGGCCAATCACACCGACCACGTCATAGACCGCACTGGCCTCAGAGCGCAGTGTTTCGATCAACGTCGCAGCCGCCCAATCCGTGCCAACAACGTACACCCGCCGCGGTGTGCTCGCCCAGCCAATCAGAGCCGGGTTGAGAAAGCGCCACAGCCCCACAAGGGTGAAGGCCGCCACGCCATAGTACACGATAAACAAGCGCGGCAGCGACGTGCGATCTGAAAGGAAAAAAACCAGCAGGTAGACCACCAACATCTGTAATGTGATGAGTCCCAGACGCCTTACCGACTGCGACCGATCTGCTGCGACGCGCAGTTCATAGAAGTTGTTCGCCCCTGCTAGCAGCAGCCACAAGCTCGGCAGCACGACCACCCAAGCTAACTGCGGCACGAGAAATTCCCAACTAAACGGCTCACGCGCTACCAGCGTCCAGATGTAGAGCGCGATGAACACTGCCAACACACACGCCACAAGGTCGCCTGCCATGAGCAGCAGTCGCCGCTCAGAGATTTGTAATTGAAGGCGCTTACGACCAATGCCACTCGGTGCGAAGATCATACCTCAGCGGCTCCCAGTCCGACACGCAAAGTCACATTGATACACATCTATCCCATCCACAGAATGCACCAATGCCCAACGCGCCGTGCAGGCAGCCGCCCCTAATTGACGCTCCAGCGGGCCAACCAGCGCGTACTCCACGTAAAAGCTGCCCAACGTTGACCGCTGCTGCGTCGCCAGCAGATCACAGTCGGTTTGGTCAGCACGCCGATACCATTCTAGAACATCCGACCGCCGAGCGGCTGCAAACATCGTCTCAGTGGGATGACCATACACAACGCGATGATGTGACATCGCAGGGATCCATGCGCTGACAGTGGGTGATGCCAGAATGACGACACTTCGTGATGTCTGAGTACTAATCCACGACACAGCATCACGATACGCAGTCGGCAAGATCGCGTTGGAGTTCTCTACGTTTTCGATGATGGGAACCAGTGGGCTAAAGGCTACGAATAAAGGCGTTAGCGCTAGCATCAGCGATGCTGCAACATAAACCCAGCGCTGCCATGACCGTTGAATAAACTCTAACCAAACCGATTCAATCGCACGTGTTGCAAAGTAGGCCAGCGGCAGCGTGAGCGCTGTCATAAAATTGGCCGAAAAACGCGGCGCAAATGCACCAAGCAAAACGACAGCCAGCAACCACAACAGCATCAATCGATCCGTGTCGCGCGCAAAACTGCGCACTGCCCGCCACAGCGCGGGAACAGCCACCAACAGAAGAACGACGTTACTGCCGAGAATATCGCCGAGCATGTAGGGCGCTTGATACTCTTGTGACAGCCACAAGCTGACTACAGGGTTAGCCGAGAACGTAGCCGCTAGATAGGTTGCAATCGGCAGCGCAGGCACGATGCTCCACAGCAGCCAGCGCCATTCGTTCACCACTAATTGACGCTTTAGGAACCAATCCAATATGACACAAAACATGAACGCGCCCATCAGCGGCAGCAGCGCTGCTGGGTGCAGCAGCGCCAGCACAAGAGAACTCAGCATTAACGTCGTGCCGCCATTGTTGATCGTTGGCCCTTCACGGAACCCGGGCCTGAGCACGCTGATAAACACCGACACAATGAGCGCGATGACCCCAATTGACAGTGGTAGGTCGATGCTAACTAGCGCAGCGTAGAAGGGATAGGCCGCCGGTAGGGTCATGTCAATAGGACGCGCCGACGAATCAATCAGCAGCCAAAAGAAGCCAATCCCGCCGCCAAGCCAAGCCAGCACAAAAAAGATGCGACGCGCGCGCACCTTCACCCAGATATTTGCCCCCAAGTGATAGAGCGCCACTGCCATGAATAAGCTGGCCAAGATACGCCCCACATGATAAATCACTACATGTGGGATGCTTGTAAAGGCCGCCACGCCGCCCAAAAGCGCATAAACAGGCTGAACAAATATGGCCAGATGCGGCTCAGCGGTGTGGCGAAAGAAGGTTAAAATTTGCCCACTGCCCCCCTGAAACATACGGCTGAGGTCAGCAGCGACCAGTGGTATATGGTGCACTGCACCCATGAACTCCCAGTCGGGGCGTGTCGCCGTCAGCAGTGCGGCAATGAGCACCGGCAGGGCTGTCAGCGTCACGATCAACGCCGCCACGGCCACCAGCCACCTCCACTCACTGCGGGCAATATAACTAGAGTACGACACGCGCATGCCACAACCTTTATGTTGGTAAACCGACAAAGTCCCTTACAATACTAGCGTATTTTGTTTGCGCATTTAGCTATTGAAATCCATTTGAAAGGCCCACCCTATGACTTTGGCCAAACGACCCCATCCTGCTGCTCCTGCTCGCCAGCACCGCGGCTACGCTGCTGAACTGCGGGCGTTCTGCCAACGCCATCACTTGTTGGGGTTTGCTGCCCCGCTCACTGATGTTTTGATTGAACCGCGCTTCGTCCAAAAACCACCGCTCATCGCGCCCATCGATGAGAACCTAACCAAGAGCGTTATGTTCAGAGTACCACACACTCATGAATACCCTGCCTTATACGCATCTTACAATATCACAACTCACAGTCTGGATGAAGTCGGCCTCGGTGCGCGCCATGTGGCCATCCACGGCATTCCCGGCAGCGGCCGAACCACCGCGTTGATGGCGCTAGCGCTCTACAGCATGGGCGCTGTCAGCTTCCCCCCGCCGACAGACACGATTCAAGAGCGCCTCGCCGCCGAGGAAAAAAAACTAAAACCAGAAGAACGCGCTGAGCGAGTCAAACGCAACGTGCAGCTTGCGCAAAAGACGCGCGAAGGCCTTGCGACGTTTCAGGGCAAGGATTACGTGGACATCATGAACACTGAGGAGGCCGCCGCTGCCGCACAAGAAGACCTACGTTCACTCGCGCCGATGTACGTCCACCTCGCAGATATCATCTTGAGCGCCTCAGACTACGGCAGCGTGCTAGACCCAGCAGAGCCGCTCATCCGTGCGCTGCAAGCCCGCGTAAGCTACGTCACC
>DAOUBS010000004.1:0-71067 GCA_034432435.1 Anaerolineae bacterium | reverse complement strand
GTGGCGCCAGCCACCACGCTGGCGAACGGGCTAAGCGCTGCCGGGTTGTTCAGCACGCGCACCGGCGACACGCGGAAGAACTGGGTGCGCCCGCCGGCGATCACCACCAGTCGCAGCTCATACAGGCCGTCTGGCGCGGTGGTCGTGTTCCACACGCCTAGCACGTTGTTGGTGACGGGGCGATTGCTGGGCAGCGTGGCCGGGAACCAATTGCCCTCTGGCGGGGTGGGCGTGCCCGGGCCGGTCAACACCAGCGGACGGAACTCGATGAAGTAGTTGCTCAGGTTAGGGACGGAGACTGTGCCGGCCACTGTCACTTGCCCGCTGACGGTCAGCACAGGGACAGGATAAGTGATGGCGATCTGCTCGGTGCCGGTGGGCTGGGTAAGCGGCTCGATTTGCTGCGCCAAGACGCCGCCAGCCAGCGCGAGCAAACCAATGAACACAACCAAACGTTTCATGAGCAGTGTTCCTCCTCGAGGGTGGTATATAGTTATCTGAATGATAATGTAAAAATGTCGCTGTGTATCAGCCGACTGGCCTACTACACAGCGACTTTCACAGAATGCTTAGACGATTACGGGCCGACTGTCGGGATAAAGATAGGCGGGAGCGTGACGATCGGCGGGACGATGAAGATCGATGTTGGCGTGGCCAATGGGAAGAGCGTGATCACTGGCGGGATGAAGATCAGCGTCGCGGTCGCGGTGGGCGTGGCGCTTGGGGTTGGCGTGACCATCAAGAAGGGCGTGGCGGTCGGCATCGCCGTGGGCGGGATCATCGTGGGCGCGGCGGTGGGCGGCGGCGGCGGGGGTGGGGCCACTGGCGGCACGCCCACGGTGTTGCCGACTGCGGTGACGGTCGTCGGTGAGATAAACCCACGCGTGCCGTTGGGCAGTTGGATGTAGTACCAGCCGCTGCCGGTCGTGCTGATGCCGATGATAGGCGCGGTGCTGCCGTTGGGCAAGCTGCCGACGATGGGATACACCGTGCTGTCACCCTGACGCACGTTAGCGTTCACGAACGACTGGACGTAGGGGCCGGTCAGCGTAGGCGTAGCGAACACCGGGGGCGGCGGTAGAGTGGGCGCTGCGGTCGGGAAGCTCAGCGCGGGCGAGGTCGGCGTGGGCAGCGGAACCGAGCCGCTGCTGCTGCCTTGTTCGGCCATCATCAGCGCGAGATAAGGGCTGACGCTCATCGGGTCGTTGACGATGCGGATGGGCGACACGCGGAAGTGCTGCCGATCTGTGCCGGTCGTCACTGCAAGGCGGATTTCGTACAGCCCGTCCGGGAAGAGCGTTGTATCCAGCACGGTGATCACGCTGTTGAGGACAGGAACCCGCGAGGGCAGCGTGGCAGGCGTCCACGGCGCTTCAGGCGCGCCTGGCACACTTGGGCGCAGCTCACGAATTTCGAGGAAGTAGTTGTTCAAGCCTGCCACGTTGACCGTGCCGACGATGGGCAGATCACCGCTGACGTAGATCGCAGGGACAGGAAACGTGATAGCAAGAGGTTCAAACCCCGTTGGCATCTCCAAAGGTTCAATATCTTGCGCGATCAGCACTCCCCCAGTCAGACATAACAGCATGAAAGCAAGAAGTGGCTTCATTGTAAATTCCCCCTTTTTCGATTATCGTCAGATATGTACTAGTATATGAAAAATATAACCTTGCATAATTGATGTTTGCCTACGCTTTGTGGGCGCTGCCTGCTTAGCGCGTTTTTTTCACCCTCTGCGATCACGTTCTAAAGCCCCCGACAAAACTATCGGATCTGGCTGTTTTGTCACATAATAAAAAATAGCATTATATTTGGATATTACTGCCCATGGTGATGTACATCGTTGTTGTGCTGCTAACGCTGACATCTAGCGCATTGTCAATCGGGATGGTGCTGCTGCTGTGGCAGTATCGGGCGCTGCCGACGATGCGTCTCTTGTTGGGAGCAGCAGTGGCAGTGGCGGTGTGGTCGCTGGCATATCTGCTTCAGCTTCAAGGCTCGAGCATGACGCAGCAAACGCTGTGGTATTTGTTGAAGCAGCCAAGCGCCCTGCTCGTGGACGTGCTGCTGCTGCTGTTCGCGCTAGCACTCACGCGCCGCCCACGCCCACGTGCCCTGCTCATCGTGCCGCTGATTGCGGTGGGCGCAGCTTTCTTTGACCTCGGCAGTTTGTTTTGGCAGCTTGAATTGACGCAGCTTGCTGGTTCTCAACCGGTCTTGATCGTCGCCCCGCAGCCGGTTTACCTCGCCTATCTCGCGCTGCAAAGCGGCGCGCTGGCGCTAGCGGGTGGGCTGTTGGCGTGGCATGAGCCGCGCCGTCTAGGGCAGATCGCGCTGGTGGCAGCCGTGACCGCTGTGCTGCTGGCGCGCGCTGCCTTCTTCTGGGTTGGCTGGCCGTGGGATGTCACGTCGGCGGCGTTTGCCCTGCTGCTGGTGATAGCTGCCAGCTTGCAAGTTGACCTGCTCTATGGCCTGCCTGACGCCTACAGCGCGGTCATCCGTGACCATCCCGACGGGGTGCTGATTTTAGACAATCAGCAGCGCGTGCTGGCGATCAACGCGGCGTTTGCGGCCTATACTGGCAGTTCATCAATTGGGCTGCTCATCGGCACGCGCCTCGCAGATAGCCTGCCGCAGGTGCTGCGCTGGCTGCCCAGCTTAACAGCCAGCGCCACCCTCGAGGTGAGCGAGGGCAGCCAGCGCTTTGAGCTGCGCACCCTGCCGCTGGTGGATCGTCAAACGACGCGCGGGCAAGCGTTGCTGCTGCGCGACATCACCGCACAATCCCGCGCCCAAGAAGCCCTCATCGAGAGTGAAACGCGCTATCGCACCCTGTTCAACCAAGCGCAAGACGCCATTCTGCTAGAGGACAGCCGCCTTGCCATCGTGGACGCCAACGAAGCAGCGGTGCGGCTGCTCGGCTATAGCTTAAACGAGCTGCGCACGATGACGAGCGACGTCATCCAGCCGCAGCCCCTGCGCTTCGAAACCCCCGATGTGAAGAACGGGCGCTTTGAGATTCAAGTGATTCGCAAAGATCGAACGCCGCTTGACCTTGAAGTGACCGTTGCGCCCATCCCAGACGGCGAGCGGCTGCTCTACATGTCGATCATGCGCGACATGACCGAGCGCAAACAAATCCAAGCCGAACTGAAAAAGCGCGCTGATGAGCTGGCGCGGCTTTACGAACAGGTCAGCCACCTAGAGCAGTACAAGACCGAGATCATCCGCATGGCCGCGCACGACCTACGCCAGCCGATTAGCGTCACGATGGGCTATGCGGAGATGATCTTGCGCGACGGCACGACCCTCAGCCCAGAACAGGTTAAACGCGTCCACGCCATTCAGCAAGCTGTCGCGCGCGCAAACCAGATCTTGAAAGACATCCTGTCGCTAGAGCGCATCGAGCAGCAGATGACGAGCGGTGTCGTCGAGCGGTTCAACTTCCAGCGGCTGCTGGGCGACATGCTGGCGCAATACCGCGATCAAGTGCAAGAACGGGGGCATCACTTGCAGTTGGAGATCGACCCTGACGCCCACCGCTATGATGTGGTCGGGCATACTGCACAAATTGCCGAGGCCATCGCTAATTTGATCGAGAACGCCATCAAGTACACGCCAGACGGCGGCACGCTGACAGTCAGCCTGCGCAACAACGGCACACATTTGATCTACGAGGTGACCGACAGCGGCTACGGCGTCCCTGAGGCGATGCAAGACCAACTGTTCCGCCCATTTTCACGGGTGCGCACGCCTGAGGTGTCTCACATCGAAGGCACAGGACTGGGGCTGCACCTCGTCAAGAGCATTGTTGAGCGGCATCAAGGCACGATCATCTTCAAGAGCGTGCACGGTGAGGGCAGCACCTTTGGCTTTCGTCTGCCGCTGCGCAGCGCTCTCAGCGCCATTCCGCCGCAAGCGCTGGCACACAACCGACAGACCTTCATGCCCTACAGAGCCTCAAGCCTCTCGCGCCCGATTTTACCCCCGGTGGATTAAGGCTGGGCGTGGCTCAGGTCGCCAAGCGCTGAGGCAGTTTGAAAATTAGATGCGGCGTAATAGATGACTGGACGAAGCCACGGGCTAGCGCACGGGCGCGCCCCTACTTGCGGGCGATGATGAGCGTCATGTAGTTGAACGGCCACGGCGCAAGCCAGCGCAGGGCGCGCCCACCCCATTCCGCCAGCGCCGACGTGCGGTAGTAGCCCGGGGCGCGGAAGATGGGGTGCGCCCCCCACAGCGTGAACGAGTGGCTGGTGGGGCGCACCTGCACCACATCAAAGCCGACATCCGTGCACGCGGCGATAAGTTCCTCGCGGGTGTAGGTGGTCTCGTAAAAGTCCTCGTCGATGCGCTGGCGGCCACGGGCGGCGCGGCGCTGCTGCGCCAGCTTCCAGATGAGGTTTGGATAGGGGATCGTCATGACGAGCACACCGCCGCGCCGCAGCACACGGTAGGCCTCGGCTAGCGCAGGGCGCATCCCATGCGGGAAGTGCTCCAACACGCCGAACGAGAGGTACGCGCCAAGGCTGTCGTCTGCGTAGGGCAGGGCGTGCACGTCGCCGTTTTGTAAGCAGAGCGTCGGCTCATAGGCTTGGCTGGCGGCCAGCGCGTTGAAGGCGTAATCTAGCCCGATCACGCGGTAGCCGCGCGCTTGCAGCGCCACCAGCACTGCCCCCTGCCCGCTGCCCGCCTCAAGGATCCATCCGTCCTTTGGCAGATAGGGTAGATAGGCGTTGAAGGTGTCAACTGCGCGCGGGTACTGCATCGTGGCCACCTCGGCGGCCACATCGGCTTGCTGCCAGATCGTCTCCCACGCGCGGCGGGTAGATTGGTAGAGCGGGTCTTGAAGCGGCGCTGTCATGTTGAAAACTGCCTATTGTGGTGGGGCAGGCCTCACCCCGCGAACGGGGCGAGGCCGTGATGAATGATTACTCTAGCTGCAAGGTATAGGTGCTCGTGCCGCTGAACGTGCTGACGAACACAGTCACGCGCCCATCCGCTGGGACGGCCACCGGCAGCGTCAACGTCGGCAGCACGGCGAAGTTGCTGCTGAAGGACATGAGCGTGCTGCCGTTCTGGATCGCCTCGACGGTGACACTCGTTGCACTGCCGCCTACGAAGTCCAAGCGAATGTTCTGGATCGTGTTGGCCACGCCCTCAAAGGTTGCGCCGTCCGTGTTCAGCTTAGAGGTCAGCCGCAGGGTAGCCGGGCCAGCCTCCAACGCAGGGAAGGCGGCTTCAACGATCTCAAACACGGCCAGCCCGCCTAGTTCGGCTTCCACGCGCCCGAACACGATCAGATATGCTCCGTTCTCAAACGGGCGGAAGTTCAACACCTCAGGGTCAAGGCCAAAGCCGCTGTCGTCGTCGTAAAGAAGGCTGTCACCCAGCGGGGCGAACACCTCCACGTCCGTGTCCGTGTCGCCGCCGTAGCCGCGCAGCGTGTAGCGCGCCTCGGTCGTCAGCTCGACCGTGAAGTAATACGCGTCGGCAAGGCTGAAGTCAACCTGCACGGGCGCGCTAGGTTGGATCGGCAGCGGGACGATGCGCTCGATGGTGAGCACGAAGCGGCCCGTTCCAGCGCTGCCCGACGAGAATTGACCAAAGCTGGTCACTTCAACGCTGAAGGTGTCATCTGTGGGCAGCACAGCGACGATACGGCTGTTGAGGCCGTCGAAGTCGTCGTTGGCGCGGATTTCCGTCCCAGACGAATCGCGCAAGATCAAGTAGGTGTCGAAATCGCTCGACTGCACTGAAATCACCACCGTATCACCCGCACGGCCGACCAGCTCGAAGGACTCGCTGGGCGCTTCTGTGGTCAACTCACCTTCAAACGAGGTCTTTTCGCGCTCGTTGGGCGGAAGGAGCTGCGCGCCTTCTGGCCCCAACGGCGCAAACGGCAGCACTGTCGCGCGGGTGAGCGTGAGCGGGGCGCTGGCAACGACCTCCCCGCCGATGATGATCTCAACGCTGTAGACGCCGGCGGGGTCGCCCGGCTCGGTGATAAGGCGAATGCTGAAGTTCCCGTCGGCGTCGCTGGTGCGTTCGGCGCTGAACACCACCTCGCGGTTGAAGGTCACTTGCACGGTCAGCGGGGTGTCCGCCGGCAGGCCGGTGGCCTCCACGAGGTGGCTCGTGCCCTCGGGGCCGCTGGGTGGCGTAATCGTGATGCGAACGTCGCTGCTGACGAGCGGCGGCAGCTCTTCGTCAGCAGCCAGCACGGTGAACGTTCCGCTGGCCTCTACATCGCCGACGATCACGCGGACGGTGTATTCGCCGGCCTCATCGCGCGGCTCGCTTGTCAGCGCAAGCGTCACGCGGCCCTCGCGGTCGGCGCGGCGGCTGGTCGTCAGCACAGGCCGCCCATCGAAGAGCACTTCAATCGTTGCCACCTCGTCGGGCGGCAAGCTGTCAACAGTGATGGTGTGGGTCGTGCCGACTGGGCCGATAGGTGGGTCAATCGTGATGCTGGGCGGCACAACCGCAGAGCGGACTTCAAACGTCGTCTCGAGCAGCGTCTCCCCCTCAACCTCGACTTCAACGCCATAGACGCCCGGCGCGAGGTCAGCGCTGGGGATGGTCACGGTGGCGCTGCCGCTGCGGTTGATGGGCGGGTGATAAGTGGCGATAGTTTCGCCATCGCGCAGGACGCGAATAGTCGCGCGTTCCGCCAGCGGCAGCCCATTGGCCGAGATGTTGAAGACTTGGCCGACGATGCCGCTGGCTGGGCGGGCAGAGATACTCAGTTCAAACGGGCTGGGGGCTGGGCCAGTCGGGATCGTGCCGCGCGTGATCTCGCCATCAATATCCGTCAGCACCACGTCAAACGGCTTCAACGGCAGGTCTGCCGGCAAGGTGAACTCAGTGCGGGCAGTTCCGTCCACGTTGGTGCGCACGATGCGCTGGAAGATGCTGCTGCGCGTGTCGGGGTCGAGGATGTTGATCGTGATGTCACTAAACTGGGCGGCGTTGGTGATGACGATGTCGAAGGTCGGGATGTCAGAGGGTCGGCGGGTGATCGTCAGGACAGCATCGCGCCCGCCCACGGCCAACAGTTGCAGCGACGTGCTGGCGAGGACGTTGCTGAATGTGTCGCTGATTTGGACGATGTACTCGCCGGGCGGGTTGTCGGCGGTGGTGAAGAGCGTCACACGGATTTCGCCGTTGGCGTCTGAGATGCGCTCACGGTCGTAGACGATGGCGTTCGTGGCGGCCTCGCGCACGGTGATAAAGTGTGGGGCGCGCGGCTGCAAGCCGGTGGCGATGATCTGGAAATCTTGCCGCACGCGCCCTTCCGCCGGGCGCACAGTCAGCCTTACCGTGGAGTCGCTAGACGGCGCTTGTGGCGTCGCCTGTGGCCCAGGGCTGGGGGTAGCGGGCGCATCCGCCCCGACGAGCGTGAAGCTCGCCTCGGCCACCACCACGCGATTCAGCGAGATGTCCACGCGGTACTCGCCCAATTCGTCGGTGTCGTCGCTGCGGATCGAGAGTGAGATAGTGCCGAGTGGGTCAGCTACGCGATCGGTCGTAAACACGACCTGCTCAGTGGCCACAAAGATGAAATCGAAGGTGTAGCGCTCGTTCGGGGTCAGGCCGGTGGCCGTCAGCACGAAGCCGCCGCCGCGCGCGATCACAGGCGGGTCGATGCGGACGACGATCCCTTGCGCCGCAGCAGGCAGCGCCGCCACCAGCACCAAGCAAACAGCGATTGCAAATGAACTGAGCGATGAAATCAGGCGACGCATGCTCTCCTCCGTGGGCAGATTGTGGGCGACTGGCACACTCATTGTAGCCGATTTTACAACGGCTGGCCTTCCTCGCTAGGCATCTTTTCATGAACGGGGCGGTAAGGTTGGTTGAGAAACTCGCGCACCAGCTTCACGAGGCGGCGCACGTCGGCTTCAGCGTAAGGGCTAACGGTGACGAGCGGCAGCCGTTCGCCGCTGCGCAAGAGCAGCACCAGCGCGTAGACCTTGAACTCTGTATTGTGGGCGAGTTCAAGGCCGCTGACGGCGTAGATGGCAAAGCGCTGCTCACGCAGCCCCAAGCGGAACGGGCGGCGCAGCGTCACCGTTTGCGCGTCACGGTCGAAGGTGAGACGTGTGCCGCGCAGCCCGACGTTGAGCGTCCAGACACTGAAGGCGATCAACCCCAGCGCCAAGCCCGCCCAGAGGACCAGCCCCACCCACTGCGCGCCGGTGAACACGTCGGCGCGCTGGGCCGTCTGCACGAGCAGGTTCGCCAGCATCAGCACGGACAGCGCCAACATCGCTAGCATGGACGCTGCCAGCACAGGCCGATTCTGCCCCAGCGTCAGCCGCGTGGGGGTCTGCTCTAGCAAGCGCATCAGCGCACCTTTTGACTTTCCGCCCCAGCGTGAACGATCAGGTAGTTCAGCCAGCCCGCCACGGTCAACTGCCCCCATTGGTTGTGCGGGATGCGCTGCTGATAGTCGTTAGCAGGGATGGCACGGGCGATGGCCACTGTCTCGTTGCGCGCGTCCTCAAAAGCCGTCAGCAGCTCATAAAAAGGCGTCGTGTTCGCCGGGCGGTAGTTGTTGTACTCCTCCTCCGCCCGCAGCGGCGAGCCGAGCCGTGTCCGCAGGCGGGTGTGCGCCCAGCGCTCGATGCCGATGATGTGGGTGAATACAGCGGCGTTGCGCGGGGTTTGGGGGCAGGTGCGGAACTTCTCAAGCAGTTTGGTCTGCTGAGTTTCCAAGCGCCCTAAGAGAGCATCTTTGGAGTACTTCTGCGCAGGACGGTCAAAAAGGATCCCGCCCACTGTGTACATCAGCCACGACATAGCGATCCTTACCTCTACAGATACAGTGACACTACACCTTGATTATCGCACGTTCATCACAAGCTGCCTTAAGTTTCAAGAAGAATTCTATGATATGCGCGGGGTCTAGCTTGTTTCAGCTTGCAGCCGGCCACGGTAGCGCACCTCAAACTCGGCGAGCTGGCGGCGCTGGCCTGATGTCAAGTGGATGAAGGGGCGGGCACGACGAATGAGGGCGAGCGCTTCATCCGTGCTCAGGCCGCTGTAGATGAGGTAGGCAGCGGCTTGGGTGGGGGCACGCCCCACGCCTACCCCGCAGTGGATGTAGACCTTGCCGCCGGCGGCCACCTGCTGGGCGATGAACTGTGCGCCGCGCAGCAGGTCATCGAGCGTGGGGGGGGTGTTGTCGCGCGTGGCAAGGTGCAGGTAGCAGGCGCTTTGGATGCCCTTCTTGGCGTCGTCGAGGTGGGCTTCACGCATGTTGACGACCGCGCTGATGCCCTCTGCGGTCATCGCGCCCCAGCCGCGCGGGCGATGCTGCCCACCAACGTAGAGCTGCGGGGTGATGCGGCTGTAGCGCCACAGCGGGCGGCCTGTCCACAAGCGGCCCCCTTGATCGACAAAGCGCAGCACCAGCCCGCGCGGCCCCACGCGCAGCAGGCTCACAATGCGGTTGAGTGCAGACGGCGGGCGGGTCATCAGATCGCTTCGCCTGGGTGCAGGAAGTACACCCCCAACACCAGCTTCGACAACCGCAGCTCGTCCCCATTGCGCAGGATGCGCACCTCGCGCGGGTGCAGCCGTTGGCCGTTGAGGTAGGAACCGTTGGCGCTGCCTAGATCTTTCACTTGAAGGGTGTTGGCGCTGGCGTCGTACTGGATGCCTAGGTGCAAGCGTGAGACGCCCATCTCTGAGGCCTGCGCGGACGACAAATCGACATCCGGGATTGCTGAGGAACCGTCAGCGCTGCGCCCCACCACGATCTCGTAAGAGCGAAGCTGTGGGCGGATTTCAAAGCGCTGCGACGTGTCGCGCACGAGCAGCACCAGCACCGAATCCTCGCCGAAGTAGTCATCGGTGAACAGTTGGCTGGTGGCGTCGGCAAATTGGCGGGTCTCGCTCGGCCCGCTGGGCGGCTGGAGCAGGTGGCCGCAGCTGTAGCAAAACACCTCTTGGCGGCGGTTTTTCTTGCCACACGATGGACAAGCAATCCATGTGGCGGTGACGGTGACGGGCGTGTGGTCGATGGGCACGGTTGCGCCCTCGTCTGCCGCAGCGTTCAGACTGTAGTTGCGCTCCCAGTGGCGCAGTTGCAGCGCCAGCGCATCGCGCGCGTCGCGCGGCAGCGCGTCGATGCTGGCGCGCAGCGTTTTGAGCACGTTTTTCGCTTCGACGCCGCTGCTGCGCATTTGGGTGTAGGATTGAAAGATGTCATCGCTTGTCATGTGGGTTGTTTAACACAAAAAACCGAAGTTGAAAAGTTTAAAATTCTACAATAAAAATCTTACAATAAATGAAGTACCCATTGTCACCTGTGAGTGAGGCGCGCCCTACATCGCTGTGAGGCCGCCATCGACAGCCAACGCCACCCCGTTGACGAAGCTTGCCCCGTCGCTGCACAGGTAGGCGATGGCGCTGGCCACCTCTTCCGCCGTGCCGAGGCGGTGCAGCGGGCTGGCGCGGCGCGTGCGCTCGGCCATTTTTTCGCTTTTTGAGGTGATCGCAGTGACCATCGGCGTGTCGATGAACGAGGGGCACAGCGCATTGACGCGCACCCCCAACCGACCGTACTCCAGCGCAGCGGTGCGCGTCAGGCCGATGACGGCGTGCTTGCTGGCTGCGTAGGCTGCCCCGCCGGGCGCGCCGATCAGCCCAGCGACTGACGCCAAGTTGACAATCGAGCCACCGCCGCTGTTGAGGATGGCGGGGATCTGCGCCTTCATGCACAGCCACACCCCGCGCACGTTGACTGTCATAATGCGATCAAACTCGTCCTCGTCCCATTCGAGCAGGGGCTTCTGCATGCCGCCGCCGCTGATGCCTGCGCTGTTGACGGCGTGATGCAGCCCGCCGTAAGCGCTCAGCGCCCGCTGCACCGCGGCGTCTACCTCGCGGGGCTGCGTCACATCACAGGTGATGTAGGTCGCCTCGCCCCCTACCTCGTGCACCTTGTGGACGGTGCGCGCGCCGCCATCGCCGTCGATGTCTGCCAACACCAGCCGCGCGCCCATCTGCGCCAGCGCCACCGCTGCCGCCTGCCCAATCCCTGAGCTAGCCCCAGTAACCAGCGCAACTTTGCCTTCCAGCGCCATACAGGTTTTCCTCTCGTGTGTTCAGTCGGCTGTTGTGTCAACCGGCTGAAGGTCAATCAACCGCTGGCCGCGCTGGACGATCTGCCCGGCGGCCACGTGTAGCGCGCTGACGACGCCATCGCTGGGGGCTGTTACGCGAATTTCCATCTTCATCGCTTCTAGCACCATCAGCACTTGGCCTGCGGTCACAGCCTGCCCGGCGGCCACGCGCACCTCCATCACTTGGCCGGGCATCTGCGCGCTGAGGTCACCCGCGCCCACGCTCGACCGCCGACGGCTGCGCTGCTCGGCGCGGGTGATGCTGTGCTGCTGGCCGTTGTGCCACACGTGGACAGCGCGCTCTTGCGCCGCTGTGTAGACAAGGTGCTGTTGGCCGTCGTGGCGCAGCAGCCAGCGCCCCGCGCCCAAACGAACGACCTCCACGTCTAGCGCTTGATCCCCTACTCGGCAGCGCCAGCGCCCCCCCTCACCTGAAGCCAGGGTGACATTGACGGGCTGGCCGTTGGCCTCCAGCGTTGGCATCAGCCCGTGCCCACCGTGTTAGAGAGGAAGGCGCTGTAGCCAGTCTCAGGGTCGTTACGGACGACCAGCATCCGCTGCCCGCCGACGTAAGTGATGCCGGCCATCTTGTAGGCTTTGGCCGGGCGGCCTTCGCTGTCGAGCTTGTTGCACCAGTAGACAAAGTCGCCGCGCTGCCAGATGTAGAGCACGGGCACATCGTTCACGACGATCTGAAGGTGACGGTTGGCAAAGCCGTCAAACCGCGGCGGATCATACCACGGGATCCACGCGCCGGCCGTCTGATCAGTTTTGAGGCTGGCGGCGGACTGGCCGAGGATGTCGCGCGTGTCGCGGGCAGTTTCTTTGTTGATGAAGCGGATCGTTTGGTCGGTGGTGTTGAACACCATGGTAATCTCGGTGATTGGCACGGAATCCCTCACTGCGGCATTTGCACTTTGGACACCTTGCACCGTTGCGTTTACGCCTTGGCCGATGACTTCGACCGTTTTGCCGATGCCTTGACCAATTGTTGACAGCACTTTCCACACGGTGATTTCGTCGCCCATAGTTTCAATTCCAGTATTTTTTACTCTGTAGTCTAGCACAGGTTTATGTAAACCAGCTTAAAAAAGATACGTGAAAAGACGGCTGCAAGTTGCAACTAGAAACAGGCGCGACACGCCCCCTTCTCCCACGGCCACGCGGGCACAGCACACGACACGCTCACCCCACACGCACCCGTGACCTGCGCACGGTTTGGATTACAATAGCAGCCGACCATCACAGAAAGCGACTCGCCCCTTTTATGGATGCCCCTGACGAGATCGACCATCTGATTGAGCGCCTGCGCGCCGCTGACGGGCTGGTGCGGCAGGAAGCCGTCATCGCGCTAGCGACGCGCCGCGATACGCGCGCGGTGGTGGCGCTGCTGCCCCTCGTAGGTGACCCCGACGCCACGATCCGCGCCAACGCTGCCAGCGGCCTCGGCCTCAACCGCGCGTTGGATGCGCTGCCCGCCCTGCTGCTGCTGCTGGACGACCCAAACGAGATCGTCCGTGAGCGGGCGATCACCGCGCTCGCGCAGCTTGGCACGAGCGACGTGGTAGACCCGATCATCGCCAAGCTGGGCGACCCGAACAGCTGGGTGCGCAGCCGAGCGGCTTACGTGCTGGGCGCATCAGGCGACCCACGCGCGATTGACCCGCTGATCGAGCGGCTGGATGACCCGGAGAGGGCTGTGGCCAGCGTGGCCGCGTGGGCGTTGGGGCAGCTTCGGGCGCGTCCAGCGGTTCCGCCGCTGGTGCGCTGCTGCGCGCCGACGATCCCAAGCTGCGCGCGAACGCAGCGTGGGCGCTGGGAGAGATGGCCGACCCGACGCTGATCCCGCCGTTGATTGACGCGCTGCGCGACCCCATCCCCAACGTGCGCGCCAAAGCCGCGTGGGCGCTGGGCACGCTCGCCAGCGAGGTAGCCGACACGCGCCCCGAACCAGCGCTAATCGGCCTGCTGGACGACTTCACCGAGGTGCAAGACCAAGCGGCCCACGTCTTTGTGGCGCAGTACGCGGCGGAGGCGCTCCTGCAGCTTGGCACACAGGCCGCGCGCGCCGCTGTGGAGCGCTGGCGGCCCACTGCACGCGAACGTCTGATCCCTTACCGCGTGCGCGAGATGGTGCGCGGGCTAGCGCATCCAGACGTGCAGACGCGCGACGCCGCGGCGCAAGCGCTCATCGCGGAGGGGCCAGCCATCATCCCGCAGATGATCGCCGCGCTCGACCACAAACAGGCGCGCGTGCGGCAGGGGGCGGCGCGCGTCTTGGGCGAGTTAGGCGCAGCGGAGGCCGTTGAGAAGCTGTTGCGAGCGCTGGCTGATGAAGATGTGGGCGTGTGGAGCCAAGCGACAGCCGCCCTCGCCAAACTGCCGACGGCGGCGGACGCGCTCAAACTGGCACTGACGAGTGCCCAAGAGATGCGCGTCAAGCTGGGGGCGGCGGTGGCGCTGTGGCGGCAGGAACGCTACGAACCGGCCTTTCACTGGCTGCTAATTGCGCTAAATGATGCTGATTTTGTCGTGCAGGGCAGCGCGATCACGTCCCTGTGGAGCCAGCCCGATGAGCGCGCCCTCGCCACCTTGCAGACGCTGCTCACGCCTGAGGACACGATGATGAACCGCTACGTGATCCAAGCGCTGCAAAGCATCGGCAGCCCGCGCGCGCTTAGCACAGTCCAGCGCTGGCTGAACGCGGTGTTTCCGCAGCCGCTTGAGTAACTCACAAGCCGCCTTTGAACAAGGCGGCCTGCGAAAAGAATCAACTAGACATGGGCAGCACGTTAGCTGTTAGAAGCCGCCTGCACCACGCGAACGCCGCTGGCCTGCTTGCCCTTGCGCCCATCAACGATCTCGAACTCAACGCGGTCGCCCTCGTTCAGCGTCCGATACCCGTTGCTCTCAATGGCGGAGTAGTGCACGAAAATATCGGCGCTGCTGTCTCCCATTTTGATGAACCCATAGCCCTTTTCGGCGTTAAACCACTTCACTTCACCAACAATGCGCTGCGACATACTTGAAAGACTCCATACACTTTCTAACGATAGCTCACCCTGGGCAGTCCACAACAGGCGCGCATCGCGCCACATGACAAGTCAACCTAAAGGCGTTTGGATCACTTACAGGTTCATCAACCGACGGAGATCTTTGCCACAACAAACGACCGAGGACTTTCAGGATTGCTCATCTAGACTGTACGAGAGACACCGCTGAAAAGTCAAGTTAAGTGGTTTTTAAGGGTTTGCTTAGGTTTTAGCACATTGGTGATGCGCACAGGGGGTGGCACGCCAAACCCCACAAAGACCATTGGCGTGCCGCCTTCTCGAACTGGTCTGCCTGCGACCAGCAGAGGAGAAAGGGGTTAGGGGATGAGGCCACAACAGACGCGGCAGGCTGCGCCCCTACGATATGTCGGCCGCTGAAGCTGCCTTCTTCACCGAAAGAGGAAGCTTGAGGGTTAAAGCCATGAGGAAAAAGGAAACCAAACAGAGAAGGTGTAACGGTCAGCGCAGCAAATTAGGTATCATAGTTAAAACGATGGCTGTTTAGGAAAATCCTTATGCGTAATGTGCGCGCTGACTTCCCAATCTTGAACCAAACCGTGCACGGCCATCCGCTCGTCTACCTCGACAATGCGGCCACGTCGCAGAAGCCGCAGGCCGTGATCGACGCGCAGGCGGCCTACTACCGCACGATCAACGCCAACGTGCACCGCGGCATCCACGCCTTGAGCGAGGCCGCCACCCACGCCTACGAAGAAGCGCGGCGCAAGGTAGCTGCCTTCATCCACGCCCCGCAGACCGAAGAGGTGATCTTCACCCGCAACACCACCGAGGGCATCAACTTGGTGGCGAACGCATGGGGGCGCAAGTTCCTCAAAGCGGGCGATGCGGTGCTGCTAACCGTGATGGAGCATCATAGCAACCTCGTCCCGTGGCAAATCCTGCGCGATCAGATCGGGATCGAGGTGCGCTACCTGCCCGTCCACGACGACGGCACACTCGACCTGAGCGATCTCGAGCAGCGCTTGAAGGGCGTGAAGCTGGTGTCGTTCGTCCACGCTTCCAACGTGCTGGGGACGATCAACCCCGTGCGGCAGATCGCTGACGCGGCGCACGCGGCTGGCGCGGTGGTGCTGGTGGATGGGGCGCAGGCGCTGCTGCACCTGCCTGTGGACGTTCAGGCGCTGGGCTGTGATTTCTACGCCTTCAGCGGGCACAAGATGTGCGGGCCGACCGGCATCGGTGTCCTGTGGGGGCGGCTGGCGCTACTGGAGGCGATGCTCCCCTTCCTCGGCGGCGGTGATATGATCGTCAAAGTAGAGTTAGACCGCGTGACCTACGCCGAGCCGCCGGCCAAGTTCGAGGCAGGCACGCCTCCCATCGCTGAGGCGATCACGCTGGGGGCGGCGGTGGACTACCTCAACAGCGTGGGCATGGCCGAGATTGCCGCCTACGAGCACGACTTGACGGCCTACGCGCTCGGCAAGCTGCGCGAGGTGGAAGGGCTGCGCCTGCTGGGGAACGCGCCCGAGCGCGGCGCGGTGTTTGCCTTCACGCTGGGGAACATCCACGCGCACGACCTGTCTACGCTGCTGGATGAGCGCGGGATCGCCATCCGCGCGGGGCATCACTGCGCGCAGCCGCTCGGCAAGCGCTTTGGCGTGCCTGCCAGCGCGCGCGCCAGCCTCGCCTTCTACAACCAGCCCGCTGAGGTAGACGCGCTGATCGACGGGCTGCACCACGCGCTGGAGGTGTTCCATGTCTCATGACCTGTATCGTGAGGTCATCCTTGCGCATGCCCAGTCCCCGCACAATCACGGGACGCTGCCCGATGCGACGTGCCACTGCCACCAAGACAACCCCACCTGCGGTGACGAGATCGACCTCTACGCCGAGGTGCGCGATGGCCGCATCGTGGACGTGCGTTTCGAGTCGCAGGGGTGCGCCATTAGCACGGCGTCCGCGTCGATGATGACCGAGGCGATCAAAGGCCGCACGGTTGATGAGGCGGCCCACCTGCTGGCCAACTTTCGGGCATTCATCACCGCGGGTGACCTGCTCGACCCGGCACTTGAGGAACTCGAAGCGCTGGAGGGGGTGCGGCGGCTGCCGGCGCGCGTCAAATGCGCGATGTTGGCGTGGCGGGCGTTAGAAGAAGTGATCGCTTGCGGCCAAGCCAGCCGCTAGCCTTGCCGAGGCGATTGAAGCATCTCCGCGACAATATGGCGGATTTGCGTCGGCATGATCGGCTTGAGGATGAACTGCGTGTTGGAGTATTGCAAGACTTGGCGCTCATAATCGCGCGACGAGCTGGAGACGACGACGTGGGCTTGCGCTAGCTTGGGATCCGCCTCGATATGCTGTAGAACCGTCAGTCCGCTCACAAACGGCAGGTAGATGTCCAAGAAGATGAGATGCGGCGTAAACGTCTGGAGGAGCTGCAAAGCGTAGTGGCCGTCGCGGGCGATCCTCACTTGGCAATCCATCTTGACAAGAATTCGTTCGTAAATCACGCACAAGCCGATGTCATCTTCTACCACCAACACTTTTAACGCATGCATGCGTTGCGACCAAACTATTCTCACCTATTTAAGTGTGAATTTTGCCACAACGTCAAAGCGAACGCAACCTTTCGGGTTGGCAGGGTGTGTTTAAAGATAACCTGACCGTCAGAGGCCTCACCCCTAAATTTCCTCGTGACGTCATCTGCCTTGCGATCACCCGTGTAGAGGAGACTCAGGGCTGAGGCCCCCTACGACACAACGCCGAGGCGCTTTAGGTCGCGCAGGAAGAGCTGCTCCAGCGGGTCGCTGGTCGTGACGGGCAGATAGCGCACCCCGCGCCGCGCACACATCGCGCGGATACCCTTCCGCCTCGCCTCCAATGACTGCCGATACTGGTCGTAGAGGTCAGCCGTGATCGTCAGCTCGGCGGCGGCGTTTGTCTCTACGTCGATCAAGCGCAGGTCGCCGCTGAGGGTGGGCTGCTGTTCCTCAGGGCTGAGGGTGTGCAGCACGGTCACCTCGTGATGGGCGGCCAGCAGGGCGCGCAGCCCGGCGTCGAGGTCGCCCTCGGTGAACAGATCGCTGATGAGGAAGGCCATGCCGCTACGCCGCTCGCGTTGGCTGAAGCGTCGCAGCGCCTCGACGATGTCCGTCGGGCCGTCAAAAAAATCCGTATCTAACGCCCGCAGCAAGCCCGCCACGCTGCCGCGCCCGCGCCCACTGAAGCTCGGCTCTTGCGGGGCGCTCAGCCGGGTGAGCGTCAGGCGGTCGTTAGTGTTGAGCGCGATGAAGCCCAGCCCCGCCGCGATCTGGCGCGCCGCCTGCCCCTTTGCTGCGCTGATCGGGTCGTCGGGCAGCGCCCCCATGCTGGCGGAATCGTCCAGCAGCAGGTGAACGAGCGCGTCTTGTTCGTCCTCGTAGAGCTTGACGATGGGGCGGTCAAGCCGGGCCAAAGCGTTCCAGTCGAGCTTGCGCAGGTCGTCGCCTGCGACGTAGTTGCGAAAGTCGGCGAACTCAAGGCTCGTGCCACGGCGAGCGCTGCGACGCTCGCCCATGAGGCCGCCGCGGCGCGTTTGCCGTGGGCGCAGGCGCAGGCGCATCAGCCGCTGGCGCAGCGCGTCGGGTAAAAGGTCTGGCATGGGCTTATCTCAGCCTACACACAGGCGTATACTTACGCATTATACATCTGTCTTGCTAACGAAGAGAGCCGCTTATGAGCTATCAACCCCTCGTTGAACGCATCCGCGCAGAAGGCCGCAATCTCGGCCACGGCATCCTGAAGATCGACAGCCTGCTGAACCACCAGCTTGATCCGCAGCTCATGGCCGGGATGGGCCAGGCGCTGGCCGAGGCGTTTCGCTCGATCAACGTCGATCGCATCTTGACTGCCGAGATCAGCGGCATCGCGCCCGCCATGATGACCGGCCTCGAGTTGGGCGTGCCCGTGGTCTACGCGCGCAAGAAGCGCCCGATCACGATGGCGGGGCCGATCTACCTTGAGACCGCCCCCAGCCACACGAAGGGCGGCGTCGTCGAACTGCTCGTCAGCGGCGAATTTCTGCGGGCAGATGAGCGCGTGCTGGTGATTGACGACTTCCTCGCCACCGGCGAGACGCTTAAGGCGCTAGCGCGCATGGTCGTAGCCGCCAGGGCGCACTTGGTCGGCGTGGGGGTGGTGGTGGAAAAGACATTCGAAGGCGGGCGACAGGCGCTGGTTGCCGCAGGCTACGACGTGCCGATTGTGGCGCTAGCCACGATTACTAGCATGGAGGGCGATCACATCGAAGTTGAATGAGCCGCGCAGGGCAGAAATAAAAAAGCCCCCTTGTGGAGCTGTTTTGGTTCAACGTTTGTGATATGGATCGGGGCGACGCCCGCCGTTGCGCACAGGAATCGGCACGGGAACGCGAGCAGGTTTGCGACGGCGTGGGTTGAGCGTTTCCTCAATTTTGTCGGCAATTTCTTTGCCAATTTCGATCAATTCATCCCAAATAGTGCGTTTCGTCTTTGCCATGTGTGGCAGGCCTTTCGATGCCCTCCGATGATCGTTGTTTTGGTGCACGCCGCCCTTGTTAAGTAAAAAGCATTATAGAGCAGGTTTCTAAATGAAGTCAAACAGCAAGATGAGTAAAGCATGTTTAGATTCGCTGCGAAAACGCCACTGCCCCCAGCCCCTGCGTGCTAGCCCGTGGCTTCAGCCGCGGGCGTAGTTGTCGCCGAGCGCTGAAGCACTCGGCTAGGGCGCACCCCCTGAAGGGGGCTTCCGCTGCGGATGTGTCTGTCCCGACAATGCCGCTTACTGCCTCTTTCTCAATCTGTGATAAACCAAACATGAAAACCAGCTGAATTAAGTCTACTGTCGACAATTTGCATACGCTTCTTAACATTCTCGTAAACGACTCATAACTCGCCGGTGGTGCAATACATTGCAATGAACACCACACCGAGCGCCACATGACCCGATTTTTGCTCACTCGCAGCCTGCGCACCCTGTTAACGCTGTTCGGCGTTGTGCTGCTGACGTTTATCCTGGGGCGCGTCACCGGCGACCCGGTGGCGATGATGCTGCCCCAGACCGCCACGCTGGAGGACTATGAGCGCATCCGCACCAGCCTCGGCTTGAACGAGCCACTGCCGACCCAGTTTGCCATCTACATCGCCAACCTGCTGCAAGGTGACCTCGGCACGTCGATCGTGCTGCGGCGGCCCGCGTTGGAAGTCGTCCTTGAGCGCATCCCGCTCACGCTGCAACTCGGCATCCCCGCGCTGGTGATCTCAACGCTGGTGGGCATCCCGCTTGGGGTAATCGTCGCGCGCCGCCGCGACACCACGCTTGATCGCTTCGTGATGTCACTCACGCTGGCGGGGCAGGCGCTGCCGCCCTTCTTCATCGGCATCCTGCTGATCTTGCTGTTCGGGGTCACGCTGCGCTGGACGCCGACCTTTGGCAGCGACACGCCCGCCCACCTCATCCTGCCGACGCTCACCCTGCTGATCTACCCGCTGGCGATCATCGTTCGGCTGACGCGCTCCTCAATGCTGGAGGTGCTCAACACAGGCTACGTGCGCACAGCGCGCTCCAAAGGCCTCTCAGAGCGTGACGTCGTCTACCGCCACGCGCTGCGCAACGCCCTCATCCCCGTCATCACCGTGATCGGCCTGCAAGTAGCAACGATCATCAGCGGCTCGGCCATCGTGGAGACGGTGTTCGCGTGGCCGGGCATCGGTCAGCTCGCGGTGGCCTCCATCGGCGGGCGCGACTATCCGATCATCCAAACGATCGTGCTGATCTCCGCAGCGGCCTTCTGCCTCGTCAACATGGTGGTTGACCTGCTCTACTTCTTGATCGACCCACGCATTGAAGGACGAACCGCCCGATGACGCAAACGACGCTCTCCAACTCGGTCGCTAATTTGCCGCTTGAAACCAAAGTCAACGCGCCGCCGCGCCGCCGCCTGCGCCGCATCAACCTCAGCGTGCTGCTGAGCGTGGCCGTGCTGGTGGTGATGACGGCTGCTGTGCTGCTGGCCGACGTGCTCACGCCGCACCGACCAGAGGCGATCAACCTGCGGGCGCGGCTGGCCCCGCCGCTGACGCTGGCTGAATACCCCCTCGGGACGGACGCCACTGGCCGCGACGTGCTGACGCGCATCTTGCACGGCGGGCGCATCTCGCTGCTGGTGGGGGTAGTGTCGACGTTGATCGGGCTGGCGCTCGGCACGCTGCTTGGGGTCATCAGCGGCTACTTCCGCGGCTGGCTGGACGAGTTCATCATGTACTTGGTCGATGTGCAGTTAGCGCTGCCGTTCGTGCTGTTGGCGGTGGCGGTGGCGCTGGGGTGAGGGCGCAGCCTGCCCGTGCTGATCGGGCTGGCGGCCATCTCGACGTGGTCGCTCTATGCGCGAGTGATCCGCGGGGAGGTGCTCTCGCTGCGCGAACGGGAGTTCATCGTAGCGGCGCGCAGCCTCGGCGCGCGGGACGGCTACATCATGCTGCGCCACATGCTGCCCAACTTGGCCGGGCCGCTGCTGGTCTTAGGGACGCTGAGCGTGGGGCGCATCATCCTGTTGGAAAGCGGCCTGAGCTTCCTCGGGATCGGCGTCCAGCCGCCCACGCCCTCGTGGGGCGGCATGATCAACGACGGGCGCGACTATCTATCGTCGGCGTGGTGGTTGGCCACCCTGCCCGGCGTCGCCCTGATGCTGCTGGTATTGGCCGTGGGAACGTTAGGTGATTGGCTGCGCGACCGGCTCGACGTGGCAGTGAGCTAGGTCGTCCGCAGAGAACACGCTTCAAAACACAATCAGTTGCAAAGAGGAGAGAACGTATGTTTAAAAAAGTGAGCAGTCGCTTGATTGTCTTCCTGCTGGCGCTTGTCGTCAGCGGGATGCCGCTGGCCGCCCAGAGCAGCCCTAAAACGCTGACCATCGGCATCAACGCCGAGGTGCTCTCGCTCGACCCGCACCACGTGCCAGGCGCGATCATCGGCAACCGCATCTACCACATGATCTTTGACTCGCTGACGCGCACCAGCCCTGAGGGCGAGGTCATCCCGATGCTGGCCACCGCGTGGGAAGCCACCGACGAGACGACGTGGGTCTTTACGCTGCGCGCGGGCGTGCAGTTCCAAGACGGCAGCATCATGACCGCTGAGGACGCCGCGTTCAGCTTGAACCGCCTACTCTTCAGCGACCGCGAGAGCTTCATCCGCTCGCAGTTCCTGCCGTTCATCAGCAGCGTGGAAGCGACCGGCCCGCTGGAGGTGACGATCACCACGCCACGCCCGGACCCGCTGCTGCCGCTGCGCTTGGCCTCACCTTACGCCTCGGTCATGCCGCAGGCCTACGTCGAAGCGACCCCGTTCGAGGAACTGCAAAGCGCCCCGCTCGGCGCTGGCCCGTTCCGCGTCGAGCAGCAGATCGCTGGTGATCGCTTGGTGCTGGTGCGCCACGATGGCTACTGGATGGGGCCGTCGGACGTCGAGCGCGTCGTGATCCGCCTGATCCCAGAGACGTCGACGCGCGTGGCCGCGCTGCGCAGCGGCGAGGTGGACTTCATCACCACCGTCAGCCCCGATCTGGTCGATCAACTCGACGCTGACCCCAACCTGCGGGTCGACCGCGCCGACGTCTACAACTTCATGCTGATCTACTTCAACACGAATAAGGGGCCGACGGCTAACCCTCTGATCCGCCGCGCGCTCTCGCTAGCGATTGACCGCGAGGCCATCGCGGAAGCGCTGTGGGGCGGGCGCGTCCGCGTGATGAACGACTACCTGCTGCCCGGTGAATTTGGCTTCGACGCCAGCCGCCCGAACTTCGCCTTTGACCCCGAAGAGGCACAGCGCTTGATGGCTGAGGCGGGCTACGCGGGTGAGGTGATCGAGTTCACCCCGCCCAGCGCCTACTACACTAACGGCCAACTGGTGACGGACGTCATCAACGAGATGTGGCGCGCGGTGGGCTTCAACGTCGAGTACACGCCGCTCGACACCGCCGCATGGGCGGATCGCTCGCTCTCGGGCAACAACATCGCCACCCTCCAAAGCTTCGGCACAGCCGGCGACCCCGCCACGAGCAGCATCGTGCAGACGTGGAACAGTTGGATGGGCGCGTATTACACCCCCAGCGATGAGTTCCGCGCGCTGGCCGCAGAAGGCGCGTCCTCGCTTGACCCGGACGTGCGCCTGCGCGTGTACCGCCAAATCATCGACATCCTCGATCAGGATGTGCCGTTCGCGCCGCTCTACCAGAGCGTGGAGTTCTACGCCATGCGCGAGGGCATCACGTGGCAGCCGCACCCAGAGTTCTACATCGACCTGCGCCCCGGCGCGTTCCAGATGAACTAACCTTGTAGAAGCACGGCGCGCCGTTCCCGTTCGATCTGGCAGGCCAAACCGTTACATGGCGCATATGGCCACACCTGTAGGAGCACGGCATGCCGTGCCCCGATGGCTGCCACGGATGTTGTGAGGGGCGAGGCATACCTCGCCCCTACGATTTATAATGTCGAATGTGTTAACCATCTCCAAAAAGGATCCCCTATGACCCAAAAACTGATCGTGCTCATGATCGACGGCGTGTCGGCAGATCACTACGCCACGCTCAAGAGCGAGCTGCCGCATCTGGCCTCGTTGGAGCGGCGCGGCTTCCGCGTTCACAACCTGCACAGCGAGGTGTTAGGCACGTCCCTGCCCGGCCGCACATCGATGATGACGGGCGAGACCGCCGACGTGAGCGGCGTCTACGGCAACCGCATTTGGGACGGGCAGGCCTTCCGCTACCCCAACCCCGACGATGTGCGCGTGCCGACGCTGCCCGCCCGCGCCAAAGCCGCTGGCAAGAAGGTGGCCGTGGTTGGCTTTGGCATGCTGCGCCCAGAGGACGCTCACATCTTCCGCGGGCCGTGGTGGGTGGGCGGCTTCATCCAACGCGCGCGCGACGCCGAGCCGACCCCCGCCGATCAATCGTGGCTGCGCGTGGCCTTCCACGACCCGGGCAAAGAGTTCGACCGCGCCTGTGAAGCGGCTGGGGTCGCCTCACACCTGCCTGAAACCGACCTGACAACCGAGGCCGGCCGCGCCTCTTTCGCCATCATGAGCGATGTGCGCATGTACGATTGGGTGGGGGCGTTGGCCACGTGGCAGGACGCGCCCGATCTGATCATCGCTGAGTTCCTGTGCACGGACACGATTCAGCACTACAGCGGCTACAAGAGCGAAGCCGCCCGCTTCTCCGTCATGCAGGCCGATATGGCCGTAGGGCGCATTCTGGCGCGCTTAGAGGCAGCCGACGCGCTCGACCAGTGGAACATCGCCGTGATGAGCGACCACGGCCACAGCCCGATTGAGACTGCCCTCCACCCGGGCCACATCATCCCCAACGTCACTGTTCAGAGCGAGGGCAGCCTGCTGATCGTCGCACCCAAAGACGAGGCCGAGTTGGCGATGGTGACCGAGAAGCTGGCCCCCTACGGCGTGGAACCCTACCCGAATGACTGCATCGTGCCCGAGTATCGGGATCGGCTGTTCTTGTTCGTCGCGCCGGACAAAGTGTCGTTTGAGGTCGAAAACGTGGACAACAGCACGCCAAGCGGCAAGCCCAACGCCATCAGCAGCCACGGCCTGCGCCCGGGCCACCCGGGGGACGATCGGTTTGCGCTGTTCGCCGGTCCAGACGTGCCGCGTGGCAGCGTTGAGGCCGCCGAGGCGATCCAAGTCGCGCCCACGCTGGCTAAGCTGGCAGGGTTGAGCGACGCTTTCCGCAGTCAGTCGATTTTCTGAGGGTTTGTTGGGGCCACTGGCAAGAGGAGGGTGAAGGTCGTGCCCTCGTTGGCACGGCTCTGCACGTCGATTTGAATGCCGTGGCTGTCGGCGATCTTCTTTACAATGGCCAGCCCCAGCCCTGTGCCGCGCTTTTCTGTCGCTCGCGCCTCAGCCGTGCGATAGAACGGTTCGAAGATGTGCGGCACCTCCTTTGGTTCAATACCGATGCCGTGATCACGGATGGTCAACTGCATAGCGTCCTCAACCGCGCACAAGTCGACTTTGATTTCGCGTTGCGGCGGGGTGTACTTGATCGCGTTCTCTATTAAGTTAAGCAGCAGCCGATGCAGCTGATCGCGGTTGCCGATGATGAGCTTTGCACTGCCGTCAACTGTGAACGACACCGCCAGCTTTTTTTCTTCAATCTGCGGCTGAAGCGCTTCCAACACCTCATGCACTAAAGATGAGAGGCTGAGCTTGGTCATCGACGGTGGAGATGACGACTCGATCCGCGTGAGCATTAGCATCTCCTGTACGTAGCGATCGACCAAACTCACTTGACTGCTGATCTGCTGGATGCGTTTTTCGCGCTGTTCTTCTGTCTTGGCGTGTTTGAGCAGGTACAGGCTGGTGTTGATGGTTGCTAGCGGGGTCTTGAGGTCGTGCGAGAGGGTGTTGAAAAAATCTGCCTGAAGGTTACCGCGTGCTTGGGTGATGAGCAGCTCGCGCTCACGCGCTTCAGCCTGCTGGCGCTCGTGGATCTCCTGCTCGAGCTGCTGATTGCGTTCGCGCAGGGTGGCCTCGCTGGCCTGCGCAGTTTGGATGCTGCGCAGCACCACCTGCGAGGCAAATGTCAAGAAGATGCCCATCGTCATGAACACAACGACCAAGTAGAACACGCGCGCTTCAATCGTCGGCGGTTCATTGAGCGTCGGCAGCACCTGCGCCGCTTGCCCCAGCCCGATGATCACCACCGTGAACGCGCTGAACGCGCTCCACAACAGCACCCATCTCGGCTTAAACAACAGCGCTGCAAGCATGATCAGGATTAAATAGCTGAGCATGATGCTGTTGAAGACACCGTTGAGGTACACCCCGACCAGCGTGAAGGTGAACCACAGCGAGAACATCAGGATGTTGATCGACAGCTTGACCTGCCTCAGCCGCAGCAGCAGAAACGAGGCTCCGAACAGTGTAATGAGGTACGGGAACGCTCCACGCGCAGAGATGACGATCTCAAACACGATGACTGCTGCGAACAGCATGAGGAGGGAGTAATGTAAGATACGGCCCGCGAACTGCTCGTAACTATCGGAGAAGTTAGGAGGATGCAGCCAAGATGTTATGATTTCCCCAAGCTTGCCCAGCATCTTGCTCCGAGTATCTAGAAAGGCATACGCTAAATTATAGCAAGTGTATTAAATTGTGCTTGGTCACAAAATTCTAATAGAATATATTAAAAATTCTTACAGGAGCGCAAGTGTTGCAGAGAACGCTCAAGCAGCCACACTCATCTGCTGCTCTGCTGCAAATTGTGCGGTGTGGGGTTTAGCGCTATGATTGGTGCGTTCAGGGCATCGTTCGCTTTTCTTAAGGAGACACCCAATGGATTTATTCGAATATCAGGGCAAGCAGTATTTTGCCCGATACGGCATCCCTGTGTCTGATGGGGACGTGACAACCACTGTGGAAGGCGCAGTGGCCATCGCCGAGCGTGTTGGCTACCCGGTGGTGGTCAAGGCGCAGGTGCGCGTGGGCGGGCGCGGCAAGGCTGGCGGCATCAAGCTGGCCCACAACGCCGACGAAGTGCGCCACCACGCCAGCAACATCCTCGGCATGGACATCAAAGGCCACATCGTCCATCGGCTGTGGATCGAACAGGCCAGCAACATCGCCGAGGAGTACTACGCCTCGTTCACGCTCGACCGCAGCAAGAAGCAGCACTTAGGGATGCTTTCGGCGCAGGGCGGCGTAGACATCGAAGAGGTGGCCGCCAAGAACCCTGAGGCCATCGCCACGATCCACGTTGACCCAGTGGACGGGCTGGACGAGGCGACCACCCGCGCATGGGTCAGAGCAGCCAAGCTCAACCCCATCGCCGAGGAGGGCGCGGTGGCGCTGCTGCAAAAGCTCTACACGTGTTACATCGACGGTGACTGCACCCTAGCTGAGATCAACCCGCTGATCTTGACGCCGCAAGGGCGCGTCCACGCGTTGGATGCCAAGGTCAGCCTCGACGAAGCCGCCGCCTATCGACATCCCGAGTGGGCGGAGTTCGAAGGCATGGAGAGCCTCGACGAGCGCGAGCGCGCCGCCCAAGCGAAAGACCTGCAATACGTGGGGCTGGCAGGCACAGTCGGGATCATCGCCAACGGCGCAGGCCTCGCTATGAGCACGGTGGACATCGTCAACCAAGTGGGCGGCGCGCCCGCGAACTTCCTCGACATCGGCGGCGGCGCGAACGCTGACCGCATGGTGGACGCGCTGACTGTCATCAACGGCGACCCGAATGTGAAGGTGATCTTCATCAACATCTTCGGCGGCATCACCCGCTGCGATGAGGTGGCCAACGGCATCATTCAGGCGCTCAGCCGTGTGCAGATGAGCGCGCCGCTGGTCGTCCGCTTGGATGGCACGAACGCCGCTGAGGGCCGCGCGATTTTGGAGACACACCAAAGCGACCAGCTGCGCATGGTTCCCGATATGTTGACCGCAGCCAAGACCGCCGTACAGATGGCAGGAGCGTGAGAGATGGCTGTATTTCTGACTGAGAAGAACCGCGTTGCCGTCGCTGGGCTAACGGGCAAGCAGGGCACGTTCTACGGCCTGCGCAACCGTGCCTACGGGACGAACATTGTCGCTGGAACCAGCCCCAACAAAGCGGGGACAAATGTAGAGGGCATCCCGATTTACGCTACGATGAAAGAAGCTGTTGAGAAAGAAAGGGCAGACACCGCCTTCATCATCGTCCCGGCCAGCGTGGCCGCGGCAAGCATCCTCGAGGCGGCAGAGGCGGGCATCGGCTTCATCGTCTGTGTGACGGAGCACATCCCCGCCCACGATCAAGCCCGCGTCTACAACCTCCTCAAGCGCAACTATCCGCACACGCGTCTGCTGGGGCCGAACTGCGCGGGTATCCTCAGCCCAGGCAAGGCCAACATCGGCTTCACGCCGTCTGAGGTAGCGCTGCCGGGCGGGCCGGTGGGCATCGTCAGCCGCAGCGGCACGCTGGCCTATCAGGCGCTGTACGAGCTGACGGTGGCAGGCATCGGCCAAACAACGTGCGTTGGCATCGGCGGCGACCCCGTGCCGGGCACGAGCTTCATCGACGCACTGGAGGCGTTCCAAGCAGACGCTGAGACGGAAGCTATCGTGATGATCGGCGAGATCGGCGGGACGGCTGAAGAAGAGGCCGCCGACTACATCCGTGACCACGTGACGAAGCCCGTTGTGGCCTACATCGCCGGGGTAACGGCCCCGCCCGGCAAGAAGATGGGTCACGCGGGCGCGATCGTCAGCGGCAACAAAGGGACGGCCAAAGGCAAGATGGCCGCGCTAGAAGCGGTCGGCGCGCGCGTGGCGCAAAACCCGACCGAAATCGGCGGCCTCGTGGCGCAGGCGCTGGGGCGCTAGCGGCACATTCGATCAGCCATCAATCCTGGGGCACGGCAGGCCGTGCCCTACATTTTTGTTACCCCGTGATAGAAGCCGTAGCGCGCTGGCTCTCTAACCACTTAAGCGCAAGGTCAGGGTCGTAGAAGAATTGGAGCGTGATGTTATTTCTCTGAAACCGCACGAGGTTGCTCAAAAAGAGCGCCATTAAGCGGTTGGGCAGCGTGTTGTTGACGAGAAGCGCGAAGTAATGCTTTCGAGTTTTAGGGAAAGAACTAAATCGATTTGTCGTGTCTTGGCGAATGTGGCTTGTGAGGCCTTGCAGGTTTCGAAGATCAGCGAGCAAACAGAAGGGATCGTCGTTTGCATGCGCTGCGAAGACCTCATCCGTGGCTTGCTGGGCGTATCTCAACGCCTCGCGCGAGACAACCCCTGAGAAGATCTGCACCGGTATATTGTTGTCTGTGTTGTACCAGCGCGTTCCGTCAGGATATTCTTTCACCAGCGCAAAATCTGAGGGATACATCAGCGCACCTCACTAACCAAAATAAATTTTGTGTTTTTTTGCAGACGAGACGAGGTGCGATGCCAAAATGAACACAAAATAGGCTTTCCCACCAAAAAAACCCCGCCCCGCGCTGCTGTTGAATTGTTTTATCCATCATAATTATTATAAATAAAAATCAACACTTTGTCAACTATTTCTTAAACACGGAGGCTCACACGGCCAACTCAGACACTGATCCTGCTTGCGGCGCGGCCTCTTTACCCTCATCAGTTGCAATAAACGCTGAATAAACGGTCGGTTGATAGGATCGACTAAAAGTCAACAGCAGGTTTTCGTAATGCAGTGTAAAATGGTCTTAGCGGTGCTCTAGCCGCTGCATGAGATCGTCAGTTGTCGTCAGGAGGGTCTTCACATGGACTTGAGTTCGATTCAAATTGGGGCCGCGTTCGGGCTGATGATCCGCACCTTGCCGATCATCCTGATTCGTTTGGGGGTAACGATTATCTTCTGGGTGGTAGGGTTGATCTACCTTGCGATAATCGGCGCGGTGTCGGTGCTGATCGCCAACGCTAGCGAGATCATCGGCGTGATCGTCTTTTTGGTGGCTTTGGGGGCGATGATCCCGCTCTACAACCTCGCCTACCGTTATGTGTTCTTCGTCATCAAAGCGGCGCACATCGCTGTCATCGCTGAGCTGCTCGTCAACGACAAACTGCCGGACGGCGTGAACCAGTTGACTTATGGCCGTCAGAAGGTGATGGAGCGCTTTGGCGAGACAAACGCGATGTTCGTCGTGGACGAGCTGGTGAACGGCGTCGTCAGCGCCTTCACGTGGACAGTCTACAGCATTACGTCGTGGATCCCGGGCGATTCCGTCCGCACAATCGTTAGGATCGTCAACACAGTGATCCGCTTCGCCATGAACTACATCGACGAGGCGATCCTCGCGCGCAGCTTCATGAACGAGCGCGACAACGTGTGGGCCAACGCGCGCGATGGCCTCGTGCTTTACGCGATGGTGTGGAAGCCGATCCTGATGAACGCAGTCGTGCTGATGATCCTGAGCTACATCCCGTTCATCGTGGCGCTGCTCATCTTCAGCGCGCCGATTGGGCTGCTGGTGAACCTCGTCTCGCCGCAGTCGGCGGGCTGGTCGATCATCGCCATCCTATTCTTCGCGTGGCTGGTCAAGGTGGCGGTGGGCGATGCCTTCGCCATGACGGCCATCATCGCTGCCTATCAGCGCGAGACTGCCAACAAAGTTCCTGACCCTGCAATGGTTGACCGCCTGAACAAGGTCAGCGACAAGTTTGGCGAGCTAATGCGCAAGGCTGGCGACTCGCTGGGCATGAACCGTCAGAAGGTCAAGAATGAGGGAGACTTACCGACGGCGAGCGCGCCCGCCAGCACGTTTGAGTAGGGACTCATCTCCCCTGCCGCCTTTCACCTCTGAACTCCGGCGTTTTCTCTGCCGAGCGCTGAAGCGCTCGGCTAAGATGCGTCCGCTAAAGGGGGATGTGGGATGAGGCCTGTTGCGGGTCTCAAAAGGGCCTCACCCTGGCGTCGCTTCGCTCGGTCGCCCCTCTTGAAGTGACCTGCCCCGCGGTCACCCGTGGAGAGGGGCAACTTGCCGTCACCTCGGCCTCTGACGATCTTCCTCAGCTCTTGATGAATTTCTAACGTCTCTCCGATGCTGTTGTCTACCGCCTTTCGTATAAATGCTGGTATACTTTAAAGTGTGCAATAGTCCATTGTAACGATCAGCTTACTGCTGATCTGGAGGTCTTTTACCGTGCCGAACAAGATGGAACGCTTTACACAGCGGGCGCGCCGTGTGTTAAGCCTCGCGCAAGAAGAAGCCGAGCGCTTGCAGCACGGGCAAATCAGCACTGAGCATTTGCTCTTGGGCTTGATGCGCGAAGAGGGCGGCGTGGCTGGGCGCGTTCTGCGTGAACTGGGTCTGGATCAACGCCGCGTGGAAGAATTGGTCATCCGCTTGACAGACAGCGGCAGCCGCGCCCCGGGGGACACGCTTGACCTCTCGGCTGGAACGAAGAAAGTGCTAGAACTGGCTGTAGACGAAGCCCGTCGCATGGGGCATCACTACATCGGCACGGAGCACCTGCTGCTGGGCTTGGTGCGCCAGCAGGATGGCGTGGCGATCGACGTGCTGCGCCGCCTCGGCATCAGCCCTGAGGAAGTGCGCCGCCAGACGCGCCGCGTTTTGAACGAAAGCCCCGTCCAGCAGTCGCCTGCCCCAACCGCTGAGCGCGAACAGCGCCGCAGCGCCAAAGAGAACAAAACCCCCCTCGTCGACCAACTAGCGACCGACCTCACCGCGCTGGCCAGCGAAGGCAAGCTAGACCCCGTCGTGGGGCGCGAGACGGAGATCGAGCGCGTGATCCAAGTGCTCAGCCGCCGCCGCAAGAACAACCCGGCGCTGATCGGCGAACCGGGCGTGGGCAAGACGGCCATCGTTGAAGGCCTCGCGCAGCGCATCATCGACGGCAACACGCCTAAGCCGCTGCTGAACAAGCGCGTGCTCCAGCTAGACGTTGGCTCGCTCGTCGCAGGGACGATGTATCGTGGGCAGTTTGAGGAGCGCCTCAAGCGCGTGATCGAAGAGCTGAAAGCTAGCGACACAATCCTGTTTATCGACGAGGTGCATATGCTGATCGGCGCAGGCAGCGCAGGCAGCAGCGTCGACGCCGCCAACATCCTCAAGCCGGCCCTCAGCCGCGGCGAACTGCAATGCATCGGCGCGACCACCCTCGACGAATACCGCAAGCACATCGAGAGCGACGCTGCGCTGGCCCGTCGCTTCCAACAGATCCTCGTCGATGAGCCGACCATCGAAGAGACCATCGAAATCCTGCAGGGGATCAAAGTCCCCTATCAAGAGCATCACAACGTTGAAATCACGGATGAAGCGATCGAAGCCGCCGCCAACTTGTCCGCGCGCTACATCCCAGATCGCTTCCTGCCAGACAAGGCCATCGACCTGATCGACGAGGCGTCCGCGCGCCTGCGCATGTACAAATCGCCCGAGGCCGCCCAAGTGCGCCGCATCAACGAAGAGCTGGAGCACCTAAGCGGGGAGCTGGAGCGCGCCGAGGACGACGGCTTGCCCGCCGACGAGATTGAAGAGCTGCGCCGCCGCATCGACAGCCTGAACGCCTCGCTGGCCGACTTCCGCGCGAACTGGAACGAAGAGACCGGCCAACCGCGCCTGACCGCCGACGACATCGCGGAAGTGGTCACGATGTGGACGGGCATCCCCGTCACTCGCTTGGGTGGGGACGAGACGCAGCGCCTGATGGAGATGGAGGACAACCTCCACAAGCGCATCGTCGGCCAGCATGAGGCCATCGTGCAGATCAGCAAGGCCGTCCGCCGCGCGCGCGCTGGCCTGAAAGACCCGCGCCGCCCGATTGGGTCGTTCATGTTCTTGGGGCCGACGGGCGTCGGCAAGACAGAACTCACAAAGGCACTGGCGCAGTTCATGTTCGGCAGTGAGGACGCGCTGGTGCGCCTCGACATGAGCGAGTTCATGGAGCGCCACAGCGTCGCGCGTTTGGTGGGCGCGCCGCCCGGCTACGTGGGCTATGAAGACGCCGGCCAGCTGACGGAAGCCGTCCGCCGCCGCCCCTACAGCATCGTCGTCTTTGACGAGATCGAGAAAGCCCACCCCGAAACGTTCAACATGCTGCTGCAAATCATGGAAGAGGGCACGCTGACCGACGCGCGTGGCCGCCGTGTCGACTTCCGCAACACGATCATCGTCATGACGAGCAACGTCGGCGCAGATCAGATCAAGCGGCAGGCCTCGTTGGGCTTCCGTGGGCTGCCCATCGACGAACAGCGCGAGGCGCAGTCCAGCTATGAGGAGATGACCAAGAACGTGATGGATCAGGTGCGCAAGATGTTCCGTCCAGAGTTCCTCAACCGCGTGGACGCAACCATCATCTTCCGCAGCCTGACGAAAGACGAAATCAAGCAGATCGTCAACCTCGAACTTGACAAGGTGCGCGAGCGCTTGATCGAACACGCCATCACGCTCGAAGTCACCCCCGAAGCGATGGACTGGCTGGCCGACAAAGGCTACGATGCCGAATACGGCGCCCGCCCGCTGCGCCGCTTGATCCAGAACGAAGTCGAGGACGCCCTCTCGGATGGCATCCTCTCTGGCAAATTCCAACTCGCCAGCGAAATCCGCGCGACAGTGGAGAACAACGCGCTGAAGCTCGAAACGGTCGAAGAAACCGCCACCGAGATGTAAAGTCTGACACAGGTCATGAGTCTCGCACAGCACATGTGTCATGAAGCCCCCGTCTCGGGGGCTTTTCTGTGCCAGCGGCCTAGCCACGTGGCCAGTATGAAAACTGGCCTTGAAGCGTGTTGCATTCTGCTTCTAAAAACGTTTAAATAACAGTTGAATGACGTTTATTTTTGTATTAACGAAAGTGGTACTAAGCGACATGAGCACCTATCTCTCAAAACACGCGGCTAATTGGCGTGATGCGCTGCTCAACCTGCCAATTTGGTCTAAAATGACCGGCGCGTTTGCGATCGTCATTATCATGATCTTCGTCTCTGCTGGCAGCGTGTTCTGGAACATCTATGAAGGATTGGACCACATCAAGGAAAATCAAGAGGTCGACGAACCGCTGCTGCAACTGGTGAACGACCTGCGCTACTACAGCGTGGCCCTTTCCGACAACCTGCGCGCTTACATCCTTGACCCGCAAGATTCTGAGGCTTATGAACGCTACTTCCGCTATTTAGACCGCTTCAACGAGGCCTTTGTTCAAGCTCAAGTGTATGACAACCAGCCTGAAGACGCCGAGATCTTCGCCGTAATTGACGACTTAAACGCTGAGCTGAGCATGATCGAGCGCGAGCTGCTGGCGAACCCTAGCCTTGAGTTGTTCCAGCAGTACGATGATCGCTACCGTGAACTGCGGTTGGCGCTGTCGTCCCAGTTTGATCGCTTCTTTGCAGACTATCAACTCCATGTGATAGAAGAACGCGAAGATATTGTGGCACATTTCACCCAGTCGCTGATCATCATCGTCGTCGCGGTGACGCTGTTGTTCGTAGTGTCTACGTTGGTGGCTCAATTGGTCATCCGTTACATCGTCAGCAGCCTGCACGCGATGATTGAAGTCAGCCACGAATTTGCCAAAGGCAACCTCGGCGCTCGCATCCACCTCACTGCAAAGGATGAGCTAGGGATGCTGGCTGATGCGCTCAACCATGCTGCTGAGAATGAGCAGCGTTATATCAAAGATCTGGAAGCTGCTCGCCGCCAAGCAGAAGACGCCACCCGCATGAAGGACCTGTTCCTCGCCACGATGAGCCACGAGCTGCGCACACCGCTCAACGCCATGATCGGCTTCCTGCACTTGATGATCTACAGCGATCAACTCGATGAGGACAACACCTACATGGCCGAGCGCTCGTTGGCCAACACGCAGCGCCTGCTGACGCTCATCAACAACATTCTGGACTTGTCACGCATCGCCACGGGCGGCCTTCAGATCGTGCCCTCCCCGCTTCAGATCCGCTACATGATCGCTGGCTTGTACAACGACCTCAAGATGCTGGCGCACGACAAAGGCCTGCGGCTGGCGCTAGACGTTGACCCCACGCTGCCAGAGACGATCAACCACGACGAGACACGCCTCTCGCAGATCATCACCAACTTGGTCGGCAACGCTATCAAGTTCACCGAACGTGGTGAAGTCACGTTGCAAATTCAGCGCCAAGCCGATGAGCTCATAATTCGTGTCTCGGATACAGGCATCGGCATCCCCAAAGCCAAACTAGGCCTTATCTTCGACGATTTCTTTCAAGTGGACGCCTCTTCGACCCGTCAGCAGCAAGGGGCTGGGCTGGGGTTGGCCATTGTCAAGCGCCTTGTGATCCTGATGGGCGGCAAGATCAATGTCGAAAGCAAGGTAGGCGTGGGCAGCACTTTCACCGTCGAGCTGCCGCTAGAGCTGCCAGCCTTCAGCGGGCAGACCAAGCCCGATCAAGAGCACGCGGTGTTCGCCAGCAGCATCGACCAAGCGCGCCTCATGCCTTCGTTGAACTAACAATAAAGGAGTCGCACGGTGAACAAGATCCCTAAAGTGTTCGATGGTTGGCCAGTGCTGGTGGCCGACGATGAGCGCGACAGCCTTGAGGTAGCGCGCCGCCTGCTCAAGATGGCGGGGGCGCAGGTGACGACTGCCAACAACGGCCAAGAAGCGCTGGACGTCCTGCGTGACAATACCCAAGAATTCCGCTTCATCTTGACCGATCTCTCCATGCCCGGCCTCGACGGCTGGGAGCTGCTCTACGAGATCAAGAACAACCCGCACACGGCTCACATCCCGGTGATCGCGCTCACTGCCCACGCCATGGCCGGCGATCGTGAGCGCGGGATGGCGGCTGGTTTCCACAATTACATCACCAAGCCGCTCGACCCGAGCAAGTTCATCCAACAGTTGACAACGATGCTGTCCGATGTGCCGCATCTGACCCGCCTGTTAGTGTCATTTTAGAGCCTGAGGAGAAAAACTTACCATGTCTCAGTTACCGATCCTTGTCATCGAAGATGATCCTGACGGACAGTTCGTCATCGCGCGCATGCTCAAACAGGTGCAGCTAGAGGTCGTGTTGGCCGCCAGCGCGGAAGAAGGCTGGGAGCGCCTGCTGGAGTCCAGTTACGCTGGCGTCATTATCGACCTTGCGCTGCCGGGCAAAGATGGCTTCCAACTGCTGGCGCAAATTCGCAACCACCCCACGCTGCGCCGCCTCAAGTGCGTCGCGGTGACGGCCTATCACACGCCGATGCTCAAGCACAACGCGCTGGAGGTAGGCTTTGATGCCTACTTTGCCAAGCCCATCAACCGCACGCTCTTCCTCGGCGCGATTGAGGAACTGATCTTCCAAAACCAATACTAAACCAGTCATGCCCCCACACGCTCAGATGGAAAAAATAACGAGAGTGTGGGGAATTCCCACAGCTTTTGAGAGAAGTTAAACATTACAATCTATTAACTTATCGCCTTTTTGCTGCTCAAAATTGTAAATAATTGCCTACAGAGGGCTGCTCTTACGCTCTTTTCACCTGCAAAAATTTGACTTGGTAGTACAATAGTCCTATCGAGCAAGCGAGTGGTGAAAAGGTAGGCATACGACTATGTCACACCATCGGGCAACCAAACAAACGCGGATTGCAGATCTCACTGTTGGGCAGTTGCAGCATCTCATCCGCACGACTGTTCAACAGGCCGTGGCTGAAGTCATCATCGAGATGCAAAACCTGCGCGAGATGGACGAAGATGAACTTGTTGCCTACGAAGCCGAGCTGACCGAGTACGTGCAGGCCACGTTGAAAACCCCCTCTGAAGGGGGATGGCGCAAGCAAGACGATTAATGACGAACTGTTACAGATCGGCCTGAGTGTAAGCAGCTCGTTTTTAGGTTGTGCCTACCTTTTTTTTCAGTTACCATGCAGTAGCATCGTCAGACGAACCTAAAGCAAGCTGCATGTCGCGTGTCCTCATCATCCTTCCGGCCTACAACGAAGCGACTAACATCGAGCGCACTATCCGCTGCATTCGGGCGGCTTGCCCTTCGGCGGCGGTGCTTGTCGTCAACGATGGCTCAGCAGACGCGACAGGACCCATCGCCCAGCAAGCAGGCGCGATGGTGCTGCACATGCCCTACAACGTCGGCATTGGCGCAGCCGTGCAGACCGCGTTCCGCTTTGCGCGGGCGCACGGGTTTGAGGTGGTCGTGCGCAACGACGGCGACGGCCAGCACGACCCACTCGACATTGCGCGCATCATCGAGCGGCTCCAACGTGGGGACGTGGACATCGTGATCGGCTCGCGCTTCCTCAACGGCGGCGACTACGGCACATCGACGGCGCGGCTGGCGGGCATCGGCGTGCTGCGCTGGCTGCTCAGCCGCATCGCGCAGCAGCCCATCACCGACCCCACCAGCGGTTTTGCCGCCTTCAACGCGCGCGCCATTGCCTTGTTTGCGCAGGTCTACCCCTATGACTACCCAGAGCCCGAGGCGATTGTCCTAGCGCACCGTGCTGGCCTGCGCCTGTGCGAAGTCCCCGCGCAGATGCTGCCCCGAACAGGCGGCCAATCGTCGATCACCCCGCTGCGCAGCGTCTACTACATGATTAAAGTTGTGCTGTCGATCTTGATCAACCTGCTGCGCAAGCATGAGGTCGTGCCGCCTTACGGCACATAGTCCGGCGCAAACTCGCCGAGGCGGATGCTGCGCGCCACGCCGATCTCACGCACGATCCACCCTTTCGCTTCTAGATGCGCCAAATGGCTCAACACCGCGCTGTGCGACAGGTGGACGCCCTCCCCAATCTCGCGGATGGTGGGGTTCAACCGCGTCTCGTGGATGAAATCTCGGATAAACTCATATATGCGCAGGGTCTGCGGGTTGGTGATGGTGGTCATCGGGCGCTCTCCTCTATGTTACAGCTTTCAAACCCTAGACCATTATATTCGATTTCAGAAAAAATGTTCTATCACTTTCTCGCAAAAACTCGGTCTTTGTGGTACGACGCACATCATCGCGCGGCGGTGCTGACGGATGATGCGCACGGGGGCATCAGACATGGGCTAGGCTCTGTCGGGTTCAGGGGTGGCTGTATCAAGGGGCGGCGTCGGCTCAGGGGTGAGCTGCTGACGGCCCAAGCGCGGGATGCTCACGCCGCAGGTGCTCAGCAGGAAGTCGTAGGCGTCGATCAAGTCGGCGGGCGTGTTCTCGGTGATGAGTTCCGCGCCGCGCCGCAAGAACTCGCTGGCACGGGCGCAGTTGCCCTGTTCGTAGTACATGTTGGCAGCCCACCACCAATGGCGCGGGTTGGGTGAGTTCAGGCGGGTGGTTTCCTCGAGCGATTGCAAAGCTGCCGCATTTTGGTTGACGCTGCGCTGCGCCCGCCCCAACAAGTAAAAACAGTTGTAGCTCGACGGGTTGTAGTCCACGCACTGCTGCAAGTAGGGGATGGCTTGGGTAGGGTCACCGAGGTCGCTGTAGTAGATGCGCCCCAACCAGAACAGCACCAGCGTGTTCTCGGCGTTCATCTGGCGGGCTGATTGCAAGATGTCGATTGCTCCCTGATAGTTCGGGTCAGGCGGGCGCAGCTGAATGCGCGCCAGATCCACCGCGATCGTGGCGGCCAGCCCGGGCAATTCGCTCATCGCCAGGTCGTAGGCCGCGCGAAAGTCGTCCAGCGCGCCGCCGAATTCAAAGAAGCCCGTCTCGCGGATCAGCCCGCGCACCCACAGCGCTTCTGCGTTGTCGGGGTCGTCGTTCAGCACCTCGTCGATCAAGCTGCGCGCGCGGGCGTACTGCTCGTCGATGTACAGCACACGGGCGAGGTAGACGCGGGCGCGGGCGTTCTGCGGGTCAAGCGTGGTGGCGTGCATCACAGCGCTCAGCCCGCCGGCGACGTCGCCGCTGCTGGCCAGCGCCCACCCGCGGATGGCCCACGCATCCGAGCTGAACGGGTCGGCCATGATCGCGCGCTGCGAGGCCTCAACAGCCTGTTCAGTGCTGCCCACCAGCATCAGCCCCAGCGCCACGCGGTTGTGAATCCCGACGTTGTTCGGGATCGCCCCCAACGACACCTGATAGCTGCGGACAGCCTCGGTCGTGTTGCCCACCTGCCATGCGTTGTCGCCCGCGATGAGGTTCTGGCGCGGGTCTTGGGTGGCGGTGGGGGGCGGCGCGTTCAGCGTAGCCATCTGCTCGTTGAGGTTTTCCGCCAGCGACTGAGCCACCTCGCCCACTTGGGCTTGGATCGTGTCGCGCTGCTCCATCACGCGCGACGCGCCGAACACCACCCCCACTGTGACCAGCAGCAGCAGGAACGTCCGCGTGGGGAAGATGCTGCGGCGGGGGGTGCCGCGGTAGCGCTTAGGGGTGCGGATGTTCACGCGGCGTCCTCCGTTGTTGGCGCAGCGGTAGGCGCGGGGGGCACGCCGCCGAGGCACTGCGGGTCGTTGGCCAGCGCGGCCAGCCCCTCGTTGATAATGGCCAGGTCGCTCTCGGCGTTCGTACGCGCGCTGGCGATGCGCTGCGACTCAGTCAGCAATTGGCGGGCCTGGTCGCACTGGCGCAGGTAATAATAGGATAAGCCCAGCATATAGCGACACTGCAAGCTGTCCGGCGCGTAGGTCAGGCAGGCGTCAAAAGCGGCGCGGCTGGCCTCAAACTCACGCTGGCTGTAACGGAACATGCCCAAGCGATACTGCGCGGGGGTGAAGGTCGGGTCGGCGTCGACAGCGTCTTGGCACAGCCCCACCGCGCGGTTGAACTCGCCGACTTTTCGGTACGCCTCGCATTGGCGCAGCAAGGCGCGGGCGTTGCGCGGCTGCATCCCCAAAATGCGGTCGTAGAGGTCGATGGCCTCTTGGTTGCGGTCGAGGGAGAGCAGCAAAAAGGCCAACTCAAAGTAGGGTGGCAGCAGCGTCGGGTTGAGTTGAATGGCGGTGCGCATCTCGTCGATGGCCAAGTCATAGTTGCCAGTCTGAGTAAGCACCATGCCCAGCGCCCAGTAGGCGCGCGCGTCCGTCGGCGAAAGTTCGGTGGCCGTGCGCGCGCTGTCGATAGCCTCACGCCAGCGGGCTTCCCCTGCGTAGGCGCGCGAGAGCGCTTCGTACAGCGGCCCAAAGCGGCTGTCAAGGTTCATCCCTTGCAGCCCCACCGGGATAGCCGCCGCCGACTGCCCCAGCCACGCCATCGCCCGCGTCTTGAGGGCGTAGCCACGCACGTCACTTGGGTCCGTGTTGGTGATCGTGTTGGCCACGCGCAGGGCGTCTTCGGGGCGTTGAGCGTCGATCAGCAGTTGACCGTACTCGTAGAGGAAGTCAACGTTGTTGGGGCGCTGAGCGATGGCCGCTTCATAGGCGGCCAGCGCCGCCGGATAGTCCCCGCTGCGCTGGGCAAGGACAGCCCGCTCGATCCACTCGCGCGGCAGGGGCGTCGGCGTCGGCGCGTTGCCCAGCAGGGCGTAAGCCGCGCTGGTCACGATCTGCGGCTGCGTGTCGATCAGGAAGGCCATGCCCGCCAGCAGCGCGCCCATCCACAACAGCGCTCGCCACGGCAACCCGCGCCGCCGCTGGCGGAAGAACGGCTCACGGTAGTCGCGCCGAACCTGCATCTCAGACGCCTCCGATCGGCGTGGGCGGGATTGGCGTGGGCGGGATCGGCGTCGGAAGCTGCTGCCCCTGATAGCCGGCGCAGTTGCGCGTGACGTTCGTCAAACCGATAGTGATCGAGTCGATCACGGGCTGCGCCTTTGCCCGCTGAAGCGACTCGTTGAGCACCGTCCACGCTTGGTCACACTGGCCGAGGAAGTAGTGCGCCAGCCCGCGGATGTAGTAGCACTCGATGAACTCGCCGCCGAGTTCGATGCAGGTGTTGAAGCTGTCGATCGCCCCCTCATAGTTGCGGCGGCTGTAGCGCAGCTGGCCTTGCATGCGGTGCGCGTCGGCGTACTGTGGGTTGATGGTCAGCGCCTGCTGGCAGAACGGCTCGGCCTCTTGGAACAGGCCGACGGCGGCATACGTCTCGCATTTGCGCAGCCACGCACGCGCGTTGTTCGGGTCGAGTTCGATCAAACGGTCGTAGATGGCGACGGCCATTTCCTCTTGGTTCAGGCGGCGGTAGAGCGCAGCCAGCTCAAAGTAGGGGGCAGTGATGTTGGGGTTGATGGCGATGGCCTGTTCCAGTTGGGCGATGGCGTCGTTCCAACGCCCGACCCACGTCAGCGGGAAGGCGTAGGCGCGGCGCACGCTCGCGTCCATCGGGTTCTGACGGATGGCAAGGTCGCCGCGCTGGAGTGCCTCTTGATAGCGCCCGATGTTCGTGTAGGCGATGGCCAACGCGCCGTTGAGCGGGGCAAACGGGACGCCCAGCTCGACGCCGCTGGTGGCGTAAGGGATGGCGCGCGCTGGGTCGCTCCAGACGAGGGCGTTGGCCGCCAGCGCGTAGCCGCGCGGGTCTTGCGGCGCGAGTTCGATGATGCGCACGCCGAGCGCTTCCGCCTCGCGGCTGCGTTCCAGTTCGATCAAGATGCGGCCATACTCATAGAGGTAATCGACGTTGTTCGGCTGCTGCTGGACGGCCAGCGCGTAGAGCCGCTCGGCGTTGGCCATGTCGCCGCGCAGGTAGAATTGATGGGCCTCTTGCGCCCGCTCCGACGCGAACGGCGTCGCGGTCGGGGCCATGCCGATGGCGTCCAGCGCGGCTAGCTGAATCGGCTGATAGTACACGCTCACCACCAGCGGGATGCCCACAATCAGACTCAGCATCACTAACAGGTACACGAGGCGGCCTGTGCTGCGCCGCGTGCTGAAGAAAGGTTTCTGATAGTTGCGTCGAATCGGCATTGAATGACGGTACATCGGTCGAGTGTCCAGTGACCACTTGAACCCAAAGGGTAATCGCCGAGCGCGGTCGCGTCAAGCTTAAGCTCTGGGCGGCGAGTGTCTAGAGTCAACCAGACTCGCTTCGCCAGCTCAGGCTTGGGCACCAAGCCATTTGTACGGTTGCCCTCTGCTGTCTTGCAGTCCGTTGAAAAGCCCTTAAGATAGAAGTTGGGCGCAAATTGTGAAGGAAGCTCGACCATGATCGGAAGCAATCGAACCGTGCTGCGCGGCGTGCTGCTGCTCATCATCTTGGGGACGATGCCATTTTACGTGCTGGGCATCGGCATCTGGGCAACCGCGCCCGACCGCAGCGCGCAGCAGCGCCTCACCCAGACGGCCACCGCGCAGGGCAGCGGCAGTAACAGCGTTAGCCCGACGTGGACGCCGCTCGGCATGAACCGCGCCACTGGCACGCCGCTCGGGTTCCCGACGGCCTTCGCCACCTTCACCCCGCTCAGCCCGCTGCTGCCAACCCCCGGCCAGTTCCTGCCGATTCGCACCCCAGTTCCGACCCTGTTCATCCCACCCAGCGACACGCCCGCCCCGACGCTGACGCCCATCCTCGACAGCGACGGCGACGGCGTGCCCGACTACCTCGACATGTGCCCCAACGCGCCTGGCCCCGCTAGCAATCAAGGCTGCCCACTGCCGACGGCCACCGCCATCCCGATTATCGACAGTGACGGCGACGGCATCCCCGACACGATCGACCAATGTCCGTTGCAAGCTGGCCCTGCCAGCAATCAAGGCTGCCCGTTGCCCGCTGACCGCGACGGGGACGGCATCATCGACACCCAAGACCTGTGCCCTGACGTGCCCGGCCTGCCACAGTTCCAAGGCTGCCCGCCGCCGACCAACACCCCATTGCCCCCCACCACCGCGCCCAGCGACCGTGACGGTGACGGCATCCCCGACGACCAAGACGCCTGCCCTGACGAATGGGGCACGCCGCTCACGATGGGCTGCCCAGAGCCGACCGCTTCGCCATGACGACCTCGGTCGCGCACATCATTCGGCGGCGGCGCAATCGCAAACAGCGTCAGCGCCACAGCGCTTACAAAAATCGGCTGTGGGGCGGCTTGATCGGCGGGCTGCTGCTGCTGCTCGTCGTGCTGCCCGTGGGTAGCGCGCTGGCGGTCAGCGGCTGGCTCTACCTGCGGGCGGTGGCCGTCCTGCCCACCCCCGCCGACACGATCTACACCGACGCCGCCAGCAGCGCCACCCAGCTTTACGACCGCACCGGCCAAACCCTGCTGCTGAGCGTCAGCGACCCGCTGGGGCGCAGCCGCGCGTGGATCGACATCGACACGCTGCCGCGCCACGTGCTGCAAGCCACCCTCTTGATGGAAGACCGCCGCTTCCTCGACGAAAACCGTTTCGACCCGTTCCTGACGTTGGGGGCGCTGTGGAACTATGCGCTGTGGGGCGTGGGCATAGCTGACAACTCGCTGACGGCGCGGCTAGTGGACAACGCGCTGCTGCCGCTGGTCGGCCGCAGCGGGTTAGACGCGCCGCTGCTGCGCTTGGCCTTCATCAGCGAGCTGAACCGCCGCTACACGCCGCGCGCCCTGCTGGAGTGGTATCTCAACACCGCTTTCTATGGCAGCGACGCCTACGGCATTGAGGCCGCCGCCCGCGTCTACCTCGACAAGAGCGCGACAGAACTCACGCTCGATGAGGCGGCTCTGCTCGTCCCGATTGCGCTCGAGCCGCGTTACAACCCCTTCAGCAATGAGGCCGCCGCGCGTGGCCGTCAAGCCGACCTGCTGCGCGCGATGTTCGCCGCCGACATGATCTCTCAGCGCGACTTTGAGACCGCCTCCAGCCGCTTGACGCCGCTCAGCACGCGCAGCCTGCTCGAGCCGCTCCTTGCGCCCGAGTTCACCCGCTACGCCCGCAACCAAGCGCAAGAGATTTTGACCTACAACGGCTTGAACGGCTCGCAGTTGGTGAGCCGCGGCGGCCTGCGCATCACGACGACGCTCGATGTGCCGCTCTACTTGCAGAGTGAGTGCGGCCTGCGCGCGCACCTCGCCCAGTTGAACGGTCAGCGCCCCACCGACACACTGACCCTCACCGGCGAGCCGTGCTTCACCGCGGCGCTGCTGGCTAGCCCGCTGAACGTCAACCGCGCAGCCCTGCCCGACAGCGGCGCGCTGCTAACGCTTGACGTGGCCAGCGGCGAGATCTTGGCGCTGGTGGGCGATGTGACCGCCTATCGGCATCAACCGGCGGGGGCGCTGGCCCCGTTCGTTTACCTAGAGGGCTTCCGCAGCGGTGAGTTCACCCCCGCGACGATGGTCTACGACTTCCCGCGCCCCTTCCCTGGGCGCGCAGAGGGCTTGATCTACCAGCCGGTGAGCGCCGACGGCGTCTACCGCGGGCCGATCAACCTGCGGCAGGCGATGGCGGCGGGGCTGCTGCCGCCGATGGTGGGCGTGGCCGACAGCCGCAACATCCACCGCATTCTGGCCAGCGCCCACGTCGTCGGCCTCAACAGCTTGAACGAGGGGGGCTACGACCTCTCGCTGTTGGAGCGCGGCGGCCAAGTCAGCGTGTTGGACATGGCCTACGCCTATTCGGTGTTTGCGGCGCAGGGCTTCATGGTGGGCGTGGACGCAGAGCCGATTGCCCGTGGCTTCCGCGCGCGTAACCCCGTCGCCGTGTTGAAGATCGAGGACGCGGCGGGCAACGTCTTGTGGGAATATGACGAGCGCGCGCGCCTCTTGAGCCGAACGAACATCCTCGGCGAAGACTTCAGCTACTTGATCAACCACATCCTGAGCGACAACGCCACGCGCCGCGCCACCCTCAACCGCGACGTAAGCTTGTTCGACCCCGGGCGACCTGCCGCCGTCGTGCAAGCCACCAGCAGCGACCGCGTGGACGACTGGACGATTGGCTACACGCCGCAGCGCCTGACCGCCGTCCACCTCGGGCGTAGCGACGACCTGCCGATGACGCTAGCGCTGGACGGCCAGCAGGGGGCCGCCGTCATCTGGCAGGCAGTGACGCGCTACACCCATGAATCGGCTGGATTGCCGATCCAGACGTGGGCGCAGCCGCCTGGCGTCGCCGAGTACATCGTCTGCGAACGCAGCGGCATGATCCCGCGGCCTGAAGTCGACTGCCCGCACTACACCGAGGTGTTCCTGCGCCAAGTGCCGCCCTTCCAAACCGACAACTTCTGGCAGCGCATCACCCTCAACAGCCAGACGCGCACCCGTGCCACCGCCTACACTCCGGTGAACCTCCAGCTCGACATGCTCTACTTCATCCCGCCTGCGGTGGCAATGGACTGGTGGCGCGCCAACAACATGCCGCTGCCGCCAGACGCCTACGACACCGCCAGCCGCCCGAACCTGTTGCGCTCGGTGGAGCTGTTCGTGCCCGCCAACTTCGCCTATGTGGGCGGGGTGGTGGACGTGCGCGGCTCGGTTGACCAGTCGGGCCAGCGCCTGCGCCAGCTTCAACTGTCCTACGGGCAGGGGCTGAACCCCGCGCGCTGGTTCAACATCGGCGAGCCGCTGGCTGAGTTTACGCCCGGCGTCAGCCTCGGCCTGTGGGACACCGTCGGCCTAGACGGCATCTACACCTTGCAGCTCACGGCCATCTTCGCCGACGGCAGCCGTGACAGCGACTTCGTGCAGGTGACGGTGGACAACGTGCCGCCGACGATCACGCTGCAAGCGGGCGACCCCGGGCAGATCTTCCGCATGCCGACCGACGCGGTGATCCCGATCGTGGCCAACGTAAGCGACAACCTGGCTGTGAACCGCGTCGAGTTCTACCACAACGGCACGCTGATCGCCACCGACCGTGAGTGGCCCTACGGCGTCGAGTTCCGCATCACTCAACCGGGGGTGGAGCGCTTCACCGCCGTCGTCTTCGACCAAGTGGGCAACACCTCTGAGGCCGAGGTGACCGCCGAGATCATCCGCAGCTAGGAGCGCGCATGCTGACCTTCGTCCACATTTCCGACACACACATCACGTTCGACGCAGGCTACCAGAAACCCTACGCGCCCTACCCACCGCTGGTCGGCGCACGCCGCCTCGTCGAGGAGGTGAACGCGCTGCCCTTCACCCCTGATTTCATCCTGCACACCGGCGACATCGCCTACGACCCGTTTCCAGAGGTCTACGCGGGCATCGCCGAGTTGTTCGCGCAGTTCAAAGCGCCCCTGCTCTACCTCGCAGGCAACCACGACGACCGCGCCGCTGTACAAACCGTGCTGCAAGGCTTGGCAAACTCGCAGCCCTTCCCCCGCAGCGAGCACGAGATCAACGGGGTGCAGATCCTGCTGATGGACAGCAACGCGGTAGAGCCGCACGAGCACCCGGCCGGCCGCGTGCCAGAGGAACAGATCGCATGGTTGGACGAGAAGTGCCGCGCCGACGATGAGCGCCCGCTGGTGATCGCCGTGCATCACAACGTTGTGCCGGTGGGCGTGCGCTGGTTTGATGAGTTCATGGGGATGCGCAACGGCGCGGCCTTCCACGCGGCAGCGCGCCAAGCCCGCGACCGGCTGCGCGGGGTGTTCCACGGCCACGTACATCAGACCTTCGACGTGCTGCGCGACGGCGTCCTGTACAGCGCGGGCAGCTCATCGTGGTGTGGCTTTATGGGCTACCCTGTCGCCGGCTTCAACGCGGTCATCAGCGATCCCGCCTTTCAGCCCGGCTTCAGCGTCGTGCACATCACCTCACAGCGCACCACCATTCGGCGGCACACCTTCCGCGTCTAGAAGCGCCCCTGCATCGTGTCCACGTAGCCGGTCAGTTCCGCGTAGCCGACGCCGGTTTTATCGCCGCTGATGCGGATCGCCCCCTCCCAGTAGGCGATGTCCGAGCCGTGCAGCTCTTGATCGCGCATGGCGGGCGTCACCGTGAGGGTGAGTTGAAGCTCACCACTGTTGACTGCAATGATCCAGCCGCTGGGGTAGGTTGCGCCGGTGTGGGGGCTTGTCCATGTGTCGGTGGGTGTGATGGTGAAGTCTGAAGAGGGCAGGTACTGGGTGCGGCCATCTGGGAAGATGAAGAGGCCGCCGAAGGCTGGCTCGCGCCCGCCGTCTACAAGGCGAATCTTGCCGACCATCATCTCTGTGCCGTCGTCGAAGATGAGCGCGAACCAATCCCAGCCTTGCGCCCCCTCGCCCAGCGCGCTGGTGCTGAACTCGTGGTCTTTCCACGAGAGGCCGGTCACGGTGTAAGTCCGCGCGCCGATGGTGATCGTGCCGTCGGTCAGCAGGCGCGAGAGGGTGTAGTAGTGGCTGGCGTTGCCCGGCTCAGCGCTCTTGGGCGAAAGGCCGCCGTAGCCTTGCAGGGCGGGCGGTTTGACCTGTTCGAGCGTGAGGTCAACGCCGAACTCCGCCGCGTTGGCCACGATGCGGGTGAGCGTCGCCTCGTCGTTGAGCGCGCGCACCTGCCAATCCTCCAGCCAGACGCGGAAGACGGGGTCAACGGTCGCCCCGGCTAAGCCGTCGCCGGCGCGGCTGTAGCGCTCTTCGTGGAAAAACTGGCCGTTGGTCAAGTCGCTGACGGTGAAATGCGCCATGTAGATCTGGTTGCTGCGCCACTCGCTGGGGCTGTCGGGCGGGGTGGGGGCCATCGCACGGCGGAAGATTGTAAACTGGAAGCCGAATTCTTCGCCGCTGTCGGCGGTCAAGTTGCCGGTGTAGTACCACCATTCCGTTTGAAAGTCGGGGTGCTGCCCAAAGTCAAGCGGGAACTGCCAGTCGAGCGGCGCCAGCGCCCGCGCGAACCCATCGATATCCGTCGCGGGGGCTTGGATCACCGCCCGCGTGCGGATGTCGTTCCCGCCGCTGACGTTGATCAGCGAGAAGCCGAACAAGGTCACCGCTGCCAAGCCCACACCCAAAATAACAATACGCCACATGCTCAAATCCTCGTGAAATGCTTCACACAGGATGCTAGCAGAACAAGATAAGTCAGGGGTGAAGGTCGGGGGATGTCACGCTAAACGTGGAGGCGTTAATCCCTCTTCAGTTCACCGCAGCGCCGTGGCATAATGACAAAGAATACCCCTCGGTCATTAGGAAGCGTACATGTTCGCCAGCCAAGCGAAGACCGCCCGAGACATTACCCTGCGGATGCTGTGTGTCGGCGCGTTGGTTTTCCGTCGTGAGCTTGAACTGAGTTCCCCTCCGTTTGAACGCGAGCACAGCGATCGATTGCAGAAGCTCCGCCAGCTGCATCGGTGGATCGACCAAGAACGGCTCCAGCCGTGCCTGACCGAAGCTGAGCGCAGCTTGATCTACAAGCCGCTGGGCGATTGGACGCCGCGCGCGCTCGTCAAAGCCGGCTGGCGGCTGGAGGCGCTCGGCGTGCTGCTGTGGGCACTGCGCTGGATCGACCTCATCCCCACCTTTGACACCCGCTTCACCTTTGACGAACTGGCCGACGCGCTGGACATCTTGCAACCGACAATCGATCTGCTGTGGTGTGCGGAGCTGCGCCGCCCCGACCAGCTGACACGGATGCGCGACACCGCCGAACTGTGGGACTGGCGCTGCCGCGCTGACGAGTTGATTACCCTGGGAGTCAAGCCCTCGCAGGGCGTGAACTACCGCGATGTGATCCGCATCACCGCCGAGCAAGCCCACGCCGACGGCACGCTGCCCACCCTGATGGAGGGGGACTTCCCCGCGTTTGGGCGCGCCTTCGCCAGCCTCAACGCCGAGCAGCACCACCTCATCCGCGCCATCAGCGCCGAGCGTTACCATGTGATGTGTTGGCTGATGGAACCCAGTGCCGAGTGGCAAAGCCTGCCGACGGATTTGTAACGCTACTTTCGCCCCCAGCGCAGCAGCCGCGCCGTCCAGCGCTGCACTTGCAAGGTGAGGATGGCCGCTTGAATCTCGCTGTGGTTATCGTATTCGCGCCCGCCGCCCATGCGCAAGTAGCGTTGATAGTCGCTGATGGCCGCGTCGAACTTCCCTAGCCGCGCGCGCACCCGCCCGCGCGCTTCGTAAGCGGGCGATAGGCCGGGCAGCGCCTGAATCACCTGCGAGAGGTCACGCTCGGCTTCGTCGAGCATGCTGAGTTCCTCATAGCACAGGGCGCGGTTGTAGCGCGCTTCGTGGAAAGCTTCATCCAAGACAAGCGCCATCGAGTAGTCTTGCAGCGCGTCGCGGTACTTGTGCTGCACGCGGTAGAGGTTGCCGCGCTCGTTGTAGGCGTCAGGGTAGCGGTCATTTAAGCGGAAACACTCGTCAAAATCGGCGAAGGCGCGGCGAAAGTCCCCTAAGTTGCCATAGGCGATGCCGCGATACATGAGGATCTGCGGCAAGTCGCCCAGCGCTAGCCGCAGCGCTTTCGTGAACGAGACAACTGCGCCCTCATAGTCGCCGTTGTCGAGCTGTTCAAGACCGGTGTCGAAGTAGTTATCGACCATGGAAAAATCATACCCCAGCGACCCCACTCTTGCCAGATGCGCCGCCATCGGCTAGACTCTACTTTAATGAGACGAAGTATCAATTCGGGTATGGCCGCCAAAAAGAAACATGTGGGGTATGCCCTGCCTGCGGGGGTTCGCAAGGTAGGGGCGATGCTGCTCGACGTGCAGATGTGGTGCTTCGGGCGTGACGTGGTGAGCAAGCACGGCAACCTGCTGCTAGCATACGGGTTCCACAAGCAGCCCTCGCCTGATGCGCGCTTTCACAGCCTCTATCAGCACGACAGCGGCTGGCAGTTGTGGAGTTGGGGGCTGTGGATCGGTCAAACTGGTGGAAGTCTTTATTTACCTCGGCAGCGTTTTGAGCTATTCTATATGCCCTGTGCAGCCCAGCCGCTGATCTGGCAGCCGGACGACCTGCCGCATGTGCAAGCGCCATGCGACGCAGCCGAGTTGGCCCATGCGCTGGCGCTGTACAACGCGCTGTGTAGTGCGATCGTCGCTTATGAGCGTTGGGTGCAGTCGGTGGTTGGGGTGGCGCATCGCCAGCAGACCATCGAACAGCATCCATCGTATCGGCACTATCGGCATCTCAACGCAGAATCGCTCATTTGCCAGTGGCAGAGTATTTCATCAGGAGAGCACCATCATGCCTAGCAGAACCCGTATGACGCGGCGCAAACCGCAGTTTGGCCAAAGCCGCTCGCACGCCTTCAACACCTCCAAGCGCTTGTTCAAGCTCAACATGCAGACAAAGCGCTACTACATCCCAGAGCTGGAGCGGTGGGTGAAGATCCGCGTGACGACGAACGACATGAAGACCATCGACAAAGTGGGCATCTCAACCTATCTGAAGGAACGCGGCTTCAACCCCAAGAGCCTCGCTTAATTCCTTCCTGCCCTGCTTGTTTCTCTGTTTGGCCTGCCGTCCAGCGTTGAACGCATCGTCTCAATCAATTGGATCGACTACTCAAAAGGGTGAACGATGAAGAAGCTGCCTGTGACGGTTCTTTCAGGCTTCCTCGGCGCGGGCAAGACCACGCTGCTCAACCACGTGCTGAACAACCGCGAGGGGATGCGCGTAGCGGTGATCGTCAACGACATGAGCGAGGTCAACGTGGACGCGCAGCTCGTGCGCGAGGGGGGTGCGCATCTCAGCCGCGTGAACGAGCGGCTGGTGGAGATGACGAACGGGTGCATCTGCTGCACCTTGCGCGACGATCTGCTCGTCGAGGTGGGCAAGCTAGCGCGCGAGGGGCGTTTTGACTACCTGCTGATCGAGAGCAGCGGCATCAGCGAGCCGCTGCCCGTGGCTGAGACGTTTACGTTCCCGCTGGACGAGCAAGGCCACAGCCTGTCCGACGTGGCACGCCTAGACACGATGGTCACGGTCGTGGACGCGGCCAACCTCATCCACGAGTTCAACAGCCTCGACACGCTGGCTGACCGAGACATGGCCATCGACGAAAACGATGAACGCAGCATCGTTGATCTGCTCGTCGATCAGATCGAGTTCGCCAATGTGATCGTCCTGAACAAGACGGACATCACGCCCGCCGAGGACGTCGCCAAGCTGGAGGCGCTGCTGCGACGCATGAACCCCCACGCGACGATCATCCCCACGGTCAACGCGCAAGTGCCGCTCAACATGATCCTCAACACGGGGCGCTTTAACTTTGAGGAGGCGGCTTCGTTCGACGAGTGGCTGACGAGCGAGCCGCACACCCCCGAAACCGAGGAATACGGCATCAGCAGCTTCGTTTACCGGGCGCGTCGGCCTTTCCACCCAGAGCGCCTCTACGACGCGCTGACCCGCGGCAGGATGCTGGAGGGGGTGCTGCGCTCCAAAGGGATCGTCTGGCTGGCCCACGACAACGACACCGCCGGCACGTGGTCACAGGCGGGGCGTCTCGTCCGCCTAGCGCCAGCTGGGATGTGGTGGGCGCTGGCTGAACCCGAGGACTACCCCGACGACCCCGACTTTGTGGCGTCCATCCAGCGCGAGATGCTGCCCGACATCGGTGACCGGCGGCAGGAACTGGTGTTTATCGGCCAGCAGTTAGACGAGCCGCGGCTGCGCGCTGCGCTCGACGCCTGCCTGCTGACCGACGCCGAGTACGCGCTCAGCCCGCAGGCGTGGGCGGATTATGACGACCCGTTCGGGTGGGTGAGCTAAGCTTTGTTCAGCACCCGCTCGTAGGCGTTAAGGGTGGCTTGGGCGGTTTTGCGCCACGTGTAGCGCGTGGCGAGGCTCAAGCCCTGTGTGACCATCGTGGCGCGGAAGTCCGGTTGCAGCAGCAGCGCGATAATCGCCCCGGCCATCTTGCGGCTGCTGTCCGTCAGGTAGGCCGCGTCCTCGAAGACTTCATCTGACACGACACTGTCCCACGCGATGACGGGCGTGCCGCTGGCCATCGCCTCCAGCGGGGGCAGGCCGAAGCCCTCGTACACGCTGGGGAACACGATGACATCCGCCAAGCGATAGAGCGAAGGCTTGTCCTCTTCGGGCACGTAGCCGATCCAACGCACCATGTCGCCGAGTTGGAGCTTGTCAGCGTAGGCGCGCAGGTCGGGGAAGAGCGGGCTGCTGCCCCAGGCGGGTTCTTTGCCCGCTAGCACCAGCGGGAAGTTTGCGCCTTCCGCCTCCATCACGTAGGTGTAGGCCAGCAGCAGCTCGTTGACCTGCTTCCGTCGGTCGAAGCCGCCTAAGTAAAGCACGAAACGCTCGGGCAGATCGTACCTGGCACGCACGGCAGCATCACGCTCGCGCCCGATCATCGGGTGGAAGCGCTCGGAGGCGGCTAGGTACGTCACGCTGATCCTATCGGTTGGGATGTCGAGCTGCTGCTCAATGTCGAGCTTGCTCGTCTGGCTGATCGTGATGAGGTGGTCGGCCCCGCGTGCCGATGTGCTGACGAGTGACGTATAGAGCCGATTGAAAACCCCCAGCCCGTACTCTGGCAGCAGCAGCGGGATGACGTCTAACACGCTGACGACCTGCGGGACGGGACTGCTGAGCGCCCCGCCCCAATAGGGGACGTGCGCCAGATCCGCGCCGACCTTGCCCGCCAAGCGCGGAAAGGTGCGCTGCTCGAACCAGACCTTGCTGAGGTGGCCGCGCGAGGTGTTGGTGAAGATCACGTCCACACCTGAGGGAATCTCATCTGACGAGTTGGCGGATGAGCCGGGCAGCACCAGCGTCAGCTTAAGGTCAGGCGCGAGGCGGCGCAAGGCCGGCAGCAGGTGGCGGATGTACTGGCCGCTGCCGGTGTCCGGGCGATCCCAAAACCAACCGTTGAAGATGACGTGCATGAGGCGTCAGCCCTGCTTTGACGACGTAGAACAGTGGTTACAGACAGCGTAGAACTCTAGCAGGTGGCCTTGAATGCGCACGTCAAGGCGGCGCTCAAGGTCAAAAGCAATCGCGTCGAGGTTGCACTCTTCAAACTCGATCACGCGGTTACAGGTCATGCACACGACGTGATGATGATGGCCGTTGGGCATCAGAACGTAACTGGGGGTAAGGCTGCTCTCGATGAACGTGGGGCGGATGATAGCCAGCCGCGCGAACAGATCCAGCGTGCGGAAGACGCTGGCGCGGCCAATGCTGGAATCCGTTTGTGCCACCGCCTCTAGCACTTGGGCGGATGTCACGTGGCCGCCCAGCCGGTAGACCACCTCCAGCACTGTTTGGCGGACGTTCGTCAGCTTGTAGCCCGCCGCGCGCAGCCGTTCCAACGCCAGCGCGTGATGATCTGCCTGGGAACAGTCCGCCATAAAATGCCTTGCCCTCATCTGTCTCTTCTTTACGCGATTGTAGCACACCGCGCATTAAACTTGAACGCGGAACGGTGTCTTATGGGCACGGCGTGTCGTGCCTGCGATGGTTCAGGGGGCGTTGGCGCGGCGAATTCCCCACAGGTAAACCTGCCCGTTGGCGTCAAAAAAGGCCAGCGTGAAGCCGTCGTCTGACCACTCGAGGCCGGTGATGCGCGTAGAGCCGACCAGCAGCCGCGCTGAGGGGATCGTCTCCTCCGTCGCTTCAGCGATGTTCCACAACGTCACCTGCCCATCCAGCACAGTAGTCGCCAGCAGCGCCCCATCCGCACTAAAACGGGCAGCGGTGCGCGTGCCCGTCGTTTGGGGGAGCTGCGCTTTGACCGTGCCATCGGCTGCGTTGAGAACGGTGATGGGGGTTTCTTCGCTGCCGCCGGTGAGCACGAAACGCCCATCTGGGCTGTAGCGGAACACGTCGCTCGTGTCGCTCACGCCGATCTCGATCGTCCACAAGAAGCGGTTCTCGCGCAGCGAGTACGTCTCAACGTAAAAGGGCGTGACCAAGCTGAACTGCGCCCCATCCGGCGAGAAAGCCACCGCCACAACGTTCGGGAACTGGGTGCGGTACGAAGCGATCAAACGCCGCTCGCGCCAGTCCCACACCTGTACCGTGCCGTCGTCGGCGGCGCTCAGCAGGCGCTCACCGGCGGCGTCGAAGGCCACCGCGGTGATCCGCGCGCGGATCGCGTCCCATCGGCTGAGGCTTTGGCGGGCTTGGGTGTCCCACACTTGCAGCCGCCCATCGAGGCCGCCTACGGCCAGCCAGCCCTCTTCTTCGTAGAACGCGCTCGCGCCGCTGTAAGCCACCCCAAGCTGAAACTGGTTCAAGTCAGACGCGGTATCGGCGTTGTGGACGCGCACCAGCCCCTCCGAGCCGAGGGTGTAAATCTCGACTTTATCGGGCGAGTAAAAGACGCGCGTCGCGCCCAAGCGCCCTTTTGTGAGGGCGACAGCGCCCGTCGTTAGGTTCCACACCACCAGCAGATCATTGTTGAGGGCGGCGAGGCGCGTGCCATCCAACGAGATGGTATGCGCAAAGATCGAACTTGGGCGCGCGGCGTCGGTGCTGAGGCGGCCCAAGTAGCGCAGTTGCTCGGCGTTTTGGGCGGTGATGCGAGTGTCGGCCGCCTGGAAAGGCGGGGGAGGAAGCGTGGGCAGCGGCGTGTCGAGCGCGCGCGGGGTGGGCAGCGGCTCGTTACGATCTGGCTCGGGCAGGGCGCTGCACGCCGCCAACAGCGCTGCGATCATCATCAAACAGCCGATTGCCATTCGCATAGGGCGTCTCTTATTTCCGTGTGTGATCCAAATTTTAGCATAGCATATTCGAAGCATATTCGAGAAGAGGCAAATCGTTTGAGGATTTCTTGTGTTGTATTGATACAATCAGTAATCTGCAACCCTGAAAACAACGCTCGCGGAGTATAGACGCATGGCCGAAGTGACGCTGCCCCCCCCGATGACGACCACTACACCTACCCCCAGCGGCCTAACTCAGGCGGAAGTGCTGGAGCGGCAGCGGCGCGGCGACGACAACAGCTTCCAAGTGCGCGTCGGCCGCACCTATGGGCAGATTGTCTTTGAAAACGTCTTCAACCTCTTCAACATCGTCTTGTTCAGCCTGCTGTTTATCGTATTGAGCATGGGCGACTACGCGACGGTCTTTTTTGCCGGCTTCAGCGTCGTCTCGAACACGTTCTTGGGGATGCTGCAAGAGATCCACGCCAAACGTCGTCTTGACAAGCTCGCGGCGCTCTCTGAGCAGACGGTGCACGTCAAGCGCGATGGTCGATGGCAAGAGATCAGCATGCGCGCTGTCGTGGTTGACGACATCCTGCGCATCGAGCCGGGCGATAAGCTGGTGGTGGATGGAGTAATCGTCACAGCGGACTCGCTTGAGATGGACGAGTCACTGCTGACGGGCGAGAGCGACGCGGTGGCCAAAGAGCCGGGCATGGAGGTCTTCAGCGGTTCCTTCTGCCTCGCGGGCAGCGGCACGATGCGGGCGACGCGCGTCGGCGCGAACAGCAACATCAACAAGCTAGCTGCCGTCGCCAAGCAGTACAAGCGCGTCCGCACGCCCACCCAGCAGATCATCGAGATCATCGTGCAGGTGACCGTGGTCGTGATGTTCACCCTCATTCCGATGGTGTTCGTGGCGTCGTTCATCAACGCCATCACCCCGCTTGAGGCGCTGCGCAGCGCGGTGGTGTTCGTCACGAGCCTTGTGCCGCAGGGCTTGGTGTTGGTCGCCATCCTCTCGTTGACTATCGGCGCGATCAAGATCAGCCTCCAGCGCACGCTCATTCAGCGGGTGAACGCGGTCGAATCGTTGGGCAACGCCACCGTGCTCTGTTTCGACAAGACCGGCACGCTCACCAAGAACCTGCTGGCGGTGCAGCAGATCATCCCGCTGGCAGACATGGACGAGCGCACGCTGAGCGGGCTGCTGCTGGCCTATCTAGATAACCTCGCCCACCTCAACCGCACCGCAGGGGCCGTGCGCGAATACGCAGCCGCGCACGCCGCCGACGTGCCCGCCCGCCGCAAAGTGCGCGAAGTCCCCTTCCCCAGCGGGCGCAAGTGGGGCGCGATCGTCTTTGAGGACGCTGCCTACGTCTTGGGCGCGCCGGAGCGCGTCCTGCCCAAGCAGCGCCTGACCGACACGCTCGATAACAACGTGACCAACCTCAGCTTACAGGGGCTGCGCGTGCTGGCCTTCACCCGCGTGAGCGGCCCGTTCAACGAGAAGGATGTGACTAACGACGCAGAGCCGCTGGCGCTCGTCGTCTTGAGCGATCAAATCCGCGACGACATCCAAGAGACTCTTGAGAGCTTCCGCCGTGAAGGGATCGACCTCAAGGTCATCAGCGGCGACAGCCTCGACACAGTGAAGGCCATCGCCAAACAGGCCGGCATGGACGCCGAGCAAGCCTACACCGGCGCGCAGGTAGACGCGATGAGCGACAGCGAACTGGAAACCCTCGTGGGCGAAGCAACAGTGTTCGCCCGCGTCGATCCTGACACGAAGAAGCGCATCATCGCTGCGCTTCAGCGGCGCGGGGCTTACGTGGCGATGGTCGGCGATGGCGTGAACGACGTGCCTGCCCTCAAGCAGGCCAACCTCGCCATCGTCATGAACGACGGCACGCAGATCAGCAAAGATGTCGCCGACATCGTGCTGCTCGACAACGCCATGAGCACCCTGCCGAAGGCCTTCCGCGAAGGCACAGAGATCACGCAGACGATCTTCGGCACGATGAAGATGTTCCTCGTGAAGAACGTTTACAACATCCTGTTTTTCATCTTCGTCGCGTTCATGTCCCTGCCGTTCCCGATCACGCCGGTGCAAATTAGCTGGAGCACCTTCGGCACAGTCAACCTGCCGGCGACCTTCGTAGCGTTCGGCTGGCTGCGGCCCACGCGCATCCGCCGCTTCCGCTCCGACGTGTTGGACTTCATCATGACGGCCGGCTTGATCGGCGCGGTGATGCAGGCCATCGTCTACGCCTGTGTGTTCTTCTACGAGGGGCGCGACGTGCAGGCCGCCCGCACCAGCATCACCCTGTTCATCACCTTCTACGGCGCGTACACCGTCATGCACATCATGGGGCTGGACGTGCTCAACCCGCGCACGTTCATCGAGCGCTGGCGCTTCGCCTTGTTGATGACCCTCTCGATGACGCTGACGGTCCTCACGATGTACGCGCTGCCGGAGCTGTTCGAGTTCAAGATCATGACGTGGGAACGCGATCCGGGCGTGATCGTCTTACTGGTGTCGACGCTGCTGCTGTCGATCGTGCTGCTCGAACACGGCATGCGCTACCCGGTGCTGCTGCGGCGCTTCTGGCGGCTGTTCGAAGAGCCGCCCGCCCCGGCGGCGTCTCAGCCCGCCAGCCAATGAAACGCGCGCCTTTTTTAAGGCATATCCCGCCAACGTGCCGCGCACTCAGCGCTGATCACGCCGGTTGCAGCACCTTCACGCGTGGGTAGATGGCCTCTGCGTCCTCACGGCGGCACAGCTCTGTGCCGGGGGTCATGACGGCGGCGCTGCCCGCGGCGATCCCGTAGCGCACCGCATCCCGCAGCGACCAGCCGCGCGCCAGCGCCAGCACCAAGCCGCCTACCATGCTGTCGCCCGCCCCAACCTTGCTCTGAATCGGCACAACAGGCGGCTTCATCTCGACGAAGTCATCTGTGGTGACGAGCGCCGCGCCCGCCGCGCCCAAGCTGACAACCAGCACCTGCGCCATCTGTTGGGCGATCATGCGGCGCGCCGCCGCTAGCATTTGCTCCTCGCCGCTGAACTTCTCGCCAGAGAGGATCTCCAACTCGTTCAGGTTGGGCTTGAGCAGGTAGACGCCCGCGCCGGTCATGGCGGCCAGTGCCGCGCCGGACGTGTCGACGATCAGGCGCACGCCGGCCGCCTGCGCCCGCTGCGCGATCTGCGCGTAGATGTCCTCGGGCACGCCGGGCGGCACGCTGCCGCTGGCCACCAGGTAATCGGGCTGCTCGGCAAAGGCCGCGTCGATCAGCGCTTGCCATTCGGCGGGCTGCAGCGGCTCGCCGGGCATGCCGAAGCGAAATTGCAGAGTGCTGCTGCGCTCGAAGACCACGAAGCTCTCGCGCGTGTCAGCGGCAACGGGCACGCTGCGCACCATCAACCCCTCGGCTTGCAGCAGCCGCGCCAGCGTCTCGCCGGTGCAGCCGCCCACGCTCAACACCGCGATGGATTCGCCGCCTAGTTTGTGGATCGCCCGCGACACGTTGACCCCGCCGCCGCCTGGGTCAACTTTAGGCGCGTCACAGCGCAGCTTGATCTCGCTGGCGACAGTGTCGACGGCGGTGCTCTTGTCAAGGCTGGGGTTAAGCGTCAGGCTAACGATCTTCTTCATGAGGACGGTCTCCGTTTAAAGGAGGCCGCCTTGCGCGGCTTGCGCGCAGCGGGCATGAGGGGCGTAAGCGCCCTTTCGGGCATCTCGTTGGTCTCGGCCAGATAGGCCAGCCCGTCGCGGTCCGTGATGTAGACCTCACGGCCTCGCCTTTGGAGCAGCCCGGCGTTGAACAGGCCGCGCATCGCCCGCCCGACGACCTCACGCGTCGTCCCCAAGATCGAGGCCAAGTCCTCTTGGCTGAGCTTGCTGGGCATGTCGGCGATAGCGTAGGTGCTCTCGTGCAGGAAGAGCTTGGCGAGGCGCGAGGGGATCGTGCGGAAGGTCATATCCTCCAGCCGTTCGATGTACTCGCGGCTGACCTGCGCTAGCGCTTGCAGATAGCTGCGCAGCAGGTCCGGGTTTTGGTGCAGCAGCTCCATAAACGGCTCATGGGCGATGCGAAACACCTTTGTCTGGGTGAGGGCGGTCGCGCTGTAGGGGTTGACACGACCATCGACTGCGCTCACCTCGTTGAACGTGGCCAGCGGGCGCAGCAGGCTCAGGGTGTGCATGCGGCCTTCGGGGCTGATGCGGTAGATGCGCACCATGCCTTCCGTCACGACGTGGAAGCCCGCGCACGGCTCGCCCTCCGCGAAGATAGTCGCGCCCGCTTGGTAGGTGTGCTTGTGGGCAGCTTCGTCAAGACGGCGCAGCACCGCTGGGGCCACGCCCGCAAAACAAGGAACACTACACCAATCAATCGACATGCAAGGGACTCACAGGCTATTTGCCAGAGTATACGGTCTGCGGGCGGGTTTACCGTGTGACAAAAGTTGGATTTGCCCCACAACCGATGGGTGAACGCGCCTAGTCGTTCTGGGCTGCCAACTGCTTCAGCAGCTCAATGCTGCCGGTGGGGAACTTGGGCTTGTAGGTGTTGAGCGCCTCTTTGAGGTCGTCCTCGGTTAGGATGAAGCCTTTGCCGTGCGCAAATTGCAGCAACCGCGGCAGATCGTCGGCGCGACTGACGTAAAGCTGCGTGCGCAGGGTTTCTTCGCGTTCGACACGTTCTAGGAATTTCAAAGCGGCCATCACCGACATCGCAAGCTCTCCACAAGGTTGAACTAGACACAGCACACATCAGATTGTAGCAAATCACACGGCGCTTTAGGAGAGGGTGCTGTTGTCGAGGCGGGGCTAAACTCGACAGATCGACACGAAGCGCTGCTAGAAGCCCCCGTGCCCGAGCCGCGTGCTTGAGCGCTCGGTGTGACGATGAATGCCTCACCCATGAATCCCCCCGTAGTCACGCGAAAATCTCCCGCGTCATGCAGTGAACCGCGCCGCCGCCGTTGATCCCGATGCGGCTGTCAATGGGGATGACAGTGTGCTGGGGCATCGCGTCGGCGTATACCCGCAGCGCCACGTCGTCACTGGGCAGTCCGTAAGTGGGAACCAACACGCGCCCGTTGACCGTGAGCGCGTTGGTGTAGCCGCGCCGAATCGGGTACACGAACCAGTTGAGGTAGAGCGGCGGCGTCGGCAGCAAGCGCACGTCGTAGCGCTGACCGCGGGCGTTTGTCTGTTGGCGGAAGGTTTGCTCGGCGGCTTTGAGGTTGGCCGCGCTGAGGCGATCTGGCGCGGTGACGAGCACCGTTGTCGCGTCGGCCAGCTTAGCGACGAGATCGACGTGGCCGGTTTCCTCGAGGCGCATACGCGGCGTGATGAGGAGCTTCTCGACCGCCAAGACGCGGCGCAGCGCGCTCAGCAGCTCATCTGGGGTGAGGGCGCGCTGACCGTTGCGGCGGTTGGCGCTCAGCGCGTGGTCGGTGGTGATGAGCGTCCCCTGCCCATCTGACCACAGGTTGCCACCCTCGAAGTGCAGCGGCAGATGCGCTAGCGGCAGGCGGTGATGCGCCGCATAGCGCCGATTGAAGCCATCGTCGGCAGTTTGAGGGTAGCGCGGCAGCGGGCGGTAGATCATATCCACGAGGACGGGCTGGCCGTCGGTAGTGCGCCCACTGAGCGGCCCATAGTCGCGGATCCAGATGTCGTCCGTCGGCGTGATGAGGAAGCACACGTGGGGCGCACCATCGGTCAGCTGCAGGTAGGCCAGCACGGCCCGCGCCCACCACTGCGACGGCACGACCACCTCCACCTTGACCACCGGCAGCAGCGCGTGAACGATCTGTGCGAACATCGGCCACGCCCACGGATACACGACGCCCCAACGCAGCAGCACGCGCTCAGCAGGTTCCCACTGGGCGGGCAGGCGCAGCGGCGCGCCGTCGTAGGGGGCAGGGTCAGCTTGGCTCAGCGCAGCCGTCACGGGCGTAAGCGCCCCCAGCTGGGCAGCAATCTCGTTCGGTGTGCCGTCCAGCAGCTTCCAGCGGCGCAGCCACCCCGCCATCGCCTGCGCGCTTGTCGGTGGGGTCAGGTCGGCGTCAGCGGCCAACCAGCGGCGGAAAACGGGCATGAGCGCTCGTTTGAGCGGCGTGGGCATCTGCCGCCGCCAGACAGGGTAGAGGATCGGATCAAAGTGAAGCGGGAAGTTCATCGATGGGTGCTCAATGCGTCGATTCAGTTCAGTTCATTATGGCACGCCCCCGCCAAGAATTGGGAGTGTCCAAAGACAAACACACCGAGCGCTGAAGCACTCGGTTGGGGCGCGCCACCTGAACGTGCTCAATTTCAGTCAAACCAAAATTTGCACCTATTGGCAAAGTCAAGTTATAAAATCCCTAGTGGTCTGGCTACAGACTTCTATAAAATAGCAGAAAACAACTTCAGTATCACGTAATTCGTTTTTAGTGAGGAGTGAACGATGCGGAACACATTCATCAAACTCTGGGTGCTGCTGCTGGCGGTTGTCCTGTCCACCAACGTCATGGCGCAATCCGCAAAGGTGTTGCGCTATCCGATCAACATCGACCCTGAACACCTCAACCCGTTCACGGCGGACACCATCGCCATCTCGCGCATCCTGTCGAACGTTTACGAGGGGCTGCTGGGCTACGACCCGCGCACAGGCGACATCGTGCCGCAGCTTGCCGAGAGCTACACCATCACAGAAGATGAAGCTGGCCGTCAGGTGTACACCTTCAACTTGCGCCGCGGCGTGCTCTTCCACAACCTCGACGGCGTCCCGCTCGAAAAACGCGAGGTCACTGCTGAAGACATCCTGTGGAACTACTTGACCGCCCTCAGCGGTGACGAGGGGATCTCCGTCCAAGCGGGCACGCTGGATGCTATCTTGGGCGCAGCGGCCTACACCGCCGGCGAATCTGACACAGTCGAGGGGTTGGAGGTCGTGGACGACTACACCTTCAAGATCACCCTTGAGCAGCCGGACCGCCTGTTTGCCGTCAATGGCATGATCGCCATCACCTCGCCTGAGGCTTACGAGCTGCTAGGCGACGCCTTCAACAGCACGCCAGTCGGCACTGGCCCCTTCCAATTCGTAGAGTGGCTGCGCGAGGATCGCCTCGTGCTAGAGCGCAACCCCGACTACTACGAGGAAGGCCTGCCGCTAGTGGATGAAGTTCGCTTCATCAACTACCCTGACCCCAACACGGCGCTGCTCGACTACCGCGAGGGCAACCTTGACTTCCTGTTCGCCTTCCCATCTGGCCAGTTGAACGCCATCAAAGCCGAGTTCCCGAACGAATTCAACGAGAAGCCCGGCCTGCACCTGCGCTACTGGGGCTTCAACATGAACAACGGCTTCTTCGCAGAAAATCCGCTCGTGCGCCAAGCGTTCGCCCACGCGCTCGACACCGTCACTGCGTGGGACGTTCTGGCCGAGGGGGCGCGCTTCCCGGCGACGTTGGGCATTCTGCCGCCGTCGATGCCAGCTTCTACCCCAGGGGTGACCTATCCGTTTGACCTCGAACGAGCCGCCGAGCTGCTGGCTGAAGCGGGCTTCCCCAACGGCGAGGGCATGCCCGAGGTGAAGATCAGCCTCTTGGCATCCATCGCCACTGAGCCGCAGGTTGTCCTCTGGCAGCAAGCGCTGGAGTCGCTGGGCGTAAAAGTCGTGTTCGACGTTCAGGACGGCAGCACTTACTGGAACAGCATCGTGCAAGACGACGCGATGATCTTTATCAACGGTTGGGCGGCGGGCCTCGTTGACCCGTCCGACGTGTTCGACTTCCTGATTTTAGAAGGGCGCGGCTCGATGCGCTACAACAACCCTGCCGTCAACGAGCTGCTGCGCGCTGCCCGCGTCGAGATGGATGAAGCCGCCCGCGAGGCGCTCTACCAGCAGGCGCACGACCTCGTGATGGCCGACGTGCCGATGATCCCATCCGCTTACAGCAAGGTGCTGTGGCTCCAGAAACCTTACATTGAGGGCTTCGAGCCTGGCGGCGGTGGCACGCACACGGCGCGGTTGAAGTTCGTGTCGATCAACCGCTGAGCGCTGCCGCGCGTTCCATGACCACACACGGGGGGCAGCCGCGGTGGCTGTCCCCCGTCGCACAGCGGCAAGGAAACAGACGTGACTAAATACATCGCGCGGCGGGTCTTGCAGATGATCCCAACGCTGCTCATCATCTTCACTGTCATCTTCGTGCTGCGATATCTGATGCCCGGCGACCCGCTCAAGGCAACGCTCGGCGAGGAATACAATCGGCTCGACCCAGCCACCATTGCGCGGCTGGAAGAAGAACTCGGGATCAACCGCCCCTTCCTCGTGCAGTATTTCGACCACTTGGGCCGCATGCTGCGCCTAGATCTAGGCCGTTCCTATATCGAACGGCAGCCCGTCATCGACATCATCGGCTATCGGCTGCCGCGTACGCTGCAGCTGATGCTAGGCGGGATTGCTGTTGGGCTGCTGATCGGCATCCCGGCGGGGGTCATCTCGGCGCTGCGGCAGTACTCATGGCTCGATCATACGCTGATGGTCATCGCCTTGATTGGCCTGTCGATGCCCGTCTTTTGGCAGGGATTGATGGCCCAGCTCTTGCTGACGCAGAGCACGACCGGCATCAAGATCTTCCCTGTGGCGGGCTTCGGCGATGGCGATCCGTGGTACATGGTGCTGCCGTCGCTCGTGCTTGGGACGAACCTATCGGCGGTCGTGGCGCGCATCACCCGCACCTCGATGTTGGAGGTGAAGGGGCAGGACTACCTCAAGACGGCGCGCGCCAAAGGGCTGACGAACCACATTGTCTTGTTCCGCCACCACATGCGCAACGCCATGCTGCCGATTGTGACGATCGTCGGCTTGCAGTTCGGCGGCATTATGGGCGGCGCGCTCGTCACAGAGACGATCTTCAACTGGCCCGGGCTGGGCCGCGTGATCGTAACCGCCATCCAGCGGCTCGATACGCCAGTCATCCTCGGCGTATTAACGATGGGGGCGCTCACGTTCATGGTTGCCAACCTCATCACCGATTTGATCTACGCTCTCATTGACCCGCGCATTCGTTACAGCTAGGGGTGCGTATGAACTCAACTGCTTCCAACACACCGGCCAACCTCACCCCAGTCGCGCAGATTGTGCCCATCGCCCGCAGCAACCAACAGCGCTTTGTGCGCGCGTTCTTGCGCAATCGGATCGCCGTGCTAGGGATGGTCATCGTGCTGACGATGGTGACCTGCGCGGTCTTCGCGCCGGTCATCGCGCCGCACCCACCCAACCGCATCAACCCCGCAGATCGCCTCACGCCGCCCAGCCTGCAATACCCGCTCGGCACGGATGAGTTCGGGCGTGACATCTTCAGCCGTCTGTTGTACGGCGCGCAGATCTCGCTGGTGATCGCCTTTGTGGCGCAGGGCGTGGCGATCAGCATCGGCCTCACGCTGGGGCTGATATCCGGGTGGTACGGGGGCTGGCTGGACGACGTCATCATGCGCATCACGGACGCCTTCTTCGCCATTCCAGGCCTGATGTTTTTGATCGTCTGGGTGTCGATCCTCGGCGCGAACCCGATCAGCATCTTCGTTGCGCTAGGGTTGATCGGCTGGCCGAGCGACGCGCGGATGATGCGCGCGCAGGTGCTTTCGCTGAAAGAGCGTGAGTATGTGCTGGCGGCGCGCGCGATGGGGGCGTCTGCGCTGCGCATCATGTTACGCCACCTGCTGCCGAACGCGGTCGCGCCCTCACTGGTGCTGGCGTCGCTCGGCATTGCAGGGGCGATCCTCGCTGAGTCCAGCCTGAGCTTCATCGGCCTCGGCGTTCAGATCCCCAACCCAAGCTGGGGGACGATGATCTCAACGGGGCGCAACTTCACCAGCAACGCTTGGTGGTATGCGATCTTCCCCGGCCTAACGATCATGATTACGGTGCTGGGCTTCAACTTCATCGGGGATGGGCTGCGCGACGCGCTCGACCCGTCGCAGTATCGGTGAGGGGGGCTAGCTCGTCGGCACGCGGTAGATGTGCTGTCGCTTAGCGTTGGTCATCATATAGACTTGACCCGTTAAAAATTACCATGCCGAAACAACTCGACAACCGCCTGTTTGACAGTATCGCTGTGCTGATGCTCATGATCTTGGCGCTGGGGCTGGTGCTCTACACACGCCAGATGATCATGCACTGGGATGAATTCGGCTCGTACGACTTCACGCGCTATCCGCTCATCGAGGTCGCGCTCATGGAGCATGACAGCCACACGCCCCTGTGGTGGATACAGTTCTGGGGCTGGTGGCGCGCTTTCGGCCAGAGCGAGGCGGTAGGCCGCTGGAACAGCCTGCTCATCGCGTTCGTCACGCTGGCGCTGGCCTACCAAGTCGGCAAGCAGGCCTTTCGCAGCCCGTTGATCGGGCTGGGGGGGATGGCCATAACGGCGCTGCACCCGTTCGTCCTAAGCTACGGGCTGGACATACGCCCCTATCCGTTGGTGGTGCTGCTGGCGCTGATGAGCGTGTGGGCGCTGCTACGCTGGCTGCAACGGCCGACGGCAGCGCGCGCGCGCCTCTATGGGCTGGTGGTGGCGCTCATGCTCTACACGCACTACTACACGGCGCTGCTGGCCCTAGCGCAGGGGATTTACGCTCTGTTGGCGCGGCGCCGCCAAGCCGCGTGGATCCAGATGGCGCAGGCGGTCGGGGTGGTGCTGGTGCTGTTCGGCCCGTGGCTGCCAGCAGCTGTTCGCCACTACAACCACCTGCGAAGCGTCGTCCGACCGTTGGATGCGCGCGTGGCCCTCTCGCCCTATCCTACCATCCCTACTACGCCCGAGACCGTGCAGCAGTTTATCGACTTGAACACGCTGGGAATAGGCGCGGGGCTGCTGCTCATCGTGGGGTTGGCGTTTGTCTTACGCCGCTGGCGGATGGAGGCCGGGCTGGCGCTAGCAGTGTTTGCCCTGCCCACGGCGGCGGTCTTCCTGCTGAACGTCAACATCAGCCTGATGGTCGAGCGCTATATGGTGTTTGTGGTGTGGGGGCCGATCCTGCTGCTGATGGTCGGATGGGCGCTGCTGGAGGGACGGCTGCGCTGGCTGCGGCTGCCGGTGATTGCGCTGTGCGTCGGCGGCGTGGCGCTGCTCGCCCCTACATGGCACAAGGTCTACCCGCCTGTGCGCGAGGTGTGGCAGAGCATCTACGCGGATTGGCAGGCGGGCGACGTGCTCATCATGGACAACTTCGACGACACGCACAAGTACTTGCGCGCGGGGCACTATCTGCCAGCGGGGTTCGGCGGCTTTGAGACGATCCCCCCTGAGGAAGCGCCGGGCCACGCGCGCGTCTGGCATGTAACGGACAACATCTTCGATGGGACGGTCAACGCGCACCTTGACTTCTTAAAACAGCACTTCACCATCGTGCGCGTCTATGGGGAGTGCAACACGCGGCGCTGCTTCGTCGGCCAGCTGTTAGAGCCGCTGGCCCCTTAGTTGGCGTTCTGGTCGCTCTCTTCTTCGAGCATGCCGCCCGTCAGCCCGGCCAGCGCGTCGAGCGACAGCCCCTGACGGCTCTCCATCGCCAGCCGCACCTTGTCGCCACACACGAGGCACTGCGGGTCGCGCTCAACGTTAACCCATAGGCCGGTGTGCGGGGCGCTGATGTCGCCGTCGACGATTTCGATGAAGTTGTTGGCCAAGATGACCGTGTTGCCGGGCATCTCCTCGTGGACGGGCGTGCCGCGCAGCAGCTCGTTCAGGACGATGTCGGTCTGCACGCTGGCGACCTTCGCCACGTGGATCCACAGGCCGGGTTCAGCTTCGAGCGTGCCTTGCGCGCCGATCATGCCGTAGTCGAGCTGCTGTGTGTTAGGGTCAAGGCGGACAGCTGCGTTGCCGCGCAGTTCGGCGCTCCAACAGGCGTAGCACGGGCCATCGTAGGGACGAATGATGACGACGTCGCCGCCTTCGCCGCGCTCGTAGACGCCGGCGTAGACCGCCGTCACGCGCCGCTTGAGGCACGCCTCGTTGATGAGGTACTTGGCGTTTTCGCCGTCCACGCCCACCACCAGCAGATCCAGCCCGTCGAGCGCGTCCATGTGCTGCTCGATGCGCCCTTCAATCACGGTCACGGTCGCTTGTGGGTTGCGCTGGAGGATCAGATCAGCGACGGCGGCGGCTTTGTTCTGGCCAATGTAGCGACGGTCGGCCACGTGGCGGGTGATATTGACCTCTTCGATGATGTCGTCATCGACGAGGGTGAAGTGGCCGACGCCGCTCATCGCCAAGCTGAGCGCGACGAACCCGCCCCCGCTGCCCACCCCGACTACGCCGACGTGGCTCTCTCGCAGGCGCTGCAGGTTGTCCGTGCCGTAGAGTTTTTCAACGCGGTTCCATGTCATTCCACATCGTCCTTTGCGGGTTCATTGGTAGGGGGGGTGGGGCGTACAATCTTCTTCTCTTCGACCTGTACGGGGATGCGCACGGGGCCATTGGCTGATGATTTGGCCCCGGGCGGCGTGGGATGCGCTATCCCCTGCGCTGTCTCGACGGCCTTGATCAAGTCCACCACGAAGGTTTCTTCCGTCCAACGGAAGCTGAGCGACGGCGGGGGGGTGCGCTGCTGCCACAGGCGCTGCCAGATGTCGTAGATGTACATCGATGGGTCGATGCCTTGGAACTGGCTTAGGTAGAGGCGTGGCCGCGTGTTGGGGTAGTCCCAATCGGTGACGATGAGGTAGACTTGGCTCGTGCCGGGCCGCCCGATGATGAAGCAGATCTCCAGCGGCGGCTTGTCGTCCGTGTTCCACAGCACAAAATCGCCTATGCGGAAGTAGCCGTTGACCTCCAAAATGTCCAGTTCATCGTTGACAAGGTCTTCATCAAGGATGTGCCACGGGTAGGGCGTTAGCTCAGGGAGCTGCTCATTGGGGACGATGCGGGGGGTAATCGGCTGAAAGAAACGGCTGTCGCGGTGGATGTACCACCAGTCCATGCGGAGGCTGGTGCCATCAGCCAGCGGCACAGTGAAATAATTGACCTGCGCGCCGTCCTCATTGGTGACAGAGTCATGCCCCAACGTCACAATCGGGACGAGCAAGAAGTCAAAATTGTTTTCCTCATCCTCCATGAAGCGCAGCGCTGTCATCAAGTCGCCGCCGGAGGGCTGGATCATGAAGCCGGGCTGCTTGTGCCAATCGCCCATGTGGCGCAGCGGCTGGTTCCATCTGGGATGAATGGGCCGCCCGCGCGAGTCTTTGCCTGTTTCTCGGCAGGTCTCCCAGTTGTCCGAAAGCCAGAAGAAGATGTCTTGTTGAAGCTCATCGCCCTGTTCGAACATGTGCGAGCGGCGGATGGCGTTCTCGTCAGGGCTGATGGTGTCTAGGACGTAGAGCGTCGGCATGCTTTCGGGGGTGTTTTCCGCTGGCACGACGAATCCCACCATCGTCTCACCGGTCTCATCTGCGAGGTAGTGCTTGGCCGCCTCCACCACACGGTCTACCACGCGCTGAGCGATGATCAAATTCGGTACGATCCCACGGCTAATCATGGCGAGTCCTCGTATACGCCTGCCCAAATGGTTGAATTCACTCGTCACAGCCTCCCAAAGCTGCATCATACGAACTTACCAGTCTATACGGCGCGGCAGGGGCGAATCAGGCCGAACGCGCTCTTCGATGCCCGGCCAGCTTCCTGTTGTGCGCCACGTGTAGTATGAGTAAAGCCACTCGATGGCCCAACCAGCCACCGTCACCGCGGTGGATCTGGCCGGGTTCCAGCCGTAGTTTTCGCCGTCGCGCGGGTTGAACAAGCACAACTGCCCGTCCTCGTACTGGTGTTTTTCGCTGTAGATGCGCGGGCGCACGCAGTACGCTTCGGCCGGGCGGTTGGGATATTCTTTCGGGTAGAGAATTTTGAGGGTGTGCGCTGGGTCAGGGACGACGGTCAGGTTGATGTTTACCGTGCCCTGCCAGTACAATAACCCCCCAAATGGCGGCACGACCAGCTTGAAGGTGTTTCCGAATGTGACTTTCATCGCCTCAACCTCCATAATGAGGCGCGGCGAGACTTCTTGTTTTGTGCCCCACCAATTGCTCACACGGCAGTCTCCACAATTCTCTGCTAATAAACAGGTACGCAGTCAGATGCTACGAGTTGCACTCCTATTCTATCATGACCTCGATGAAACGAAACTGAGACAGCGCTAACCATCTGTCGCCGTCGCGCCCGTTTTTTTGCGCACCACGTCGCGGCGCAACACGCTGTAGGCGTTGAGTTGGCCGCTGCTGCCGTCGGCGCGGTAGTGTTCGAGCAGCGTCAGGCCGAGGCTGGCGTCCAGCGCGGTTTGTTCGGCGTCATCTAGCGCGTGGCAGTAGCGCAAGGCGCGCGCTCCTTGCCGCCAGTCCAACAGCACATCGCCCGCCTCGACCGCGTCGGCCAGCTCTGGCGGCCACGGCACGACCCGCGCCCGCAGCCGCGCATCCTCCATAAAGCGCCAACTCGCATAGGCGAGCACCCCCTGCGGCGCGACGCGCTGCGCGAGGCCCCGCATGAACGCGACACGCCCCGCGCGCGCGGGCACATGGTGCAAGACGCCGAACGCCGCCACCAGATCGTACTCCCCCTCACGGATAGGCTGTTCGATCACATCCTGCTCGATCAGCCGCCAGCACTCAAGCGCGGCCAGCGCCACCCGTGCGCGGGCCAGCAGCGCCGGGCTGCTGTCTACGCCGACGTAGTCGATTGTGACCCCCGCTGCGTGCAGGAAGCGCGCCAAACGCCCGTTGCCACAGCCCACATCCAACACACGCAGCGGGCGCGCTGACGGCAGATGCCGCAGCAGGCGCTGCCAGCCCGGCCATGCGCCGCTGCGCGTCTGGTCGAAGGCGTCGGCCACCGTGGCGTAAAACTGGCGATTCAGCGCGTTGAGGTGGGCGATCACTTGCGGCGTCATCAGGGCGTGCGCGCGATGATCTGGACGATCTGAGCGCGGTACTCCTCCAGACGGGCGTAGCGGTCGTCGGGGTGCGTCAGCTCAAGGTAGCGGTCAAGGTCGTCCAGCGCGAGCTGATAGAACTGGCGCGGTTGGGCGGTGCGGCTCTGGGCGATCTCAACGTAGATGAAGCTGCGCTGTAAATACGCCAGCGCGTACTCTGGGTCGGCAGTGATGGCGGCGTTAGCATCAGCTAGGGCGTCCTCATACTGGCGCAGGCTGCGGTAGAACGCGGCCCGGTTGGTCAGAATCAGCGCGGACTGCGGCGCAAGCGCCAGCGCAGCGTTCAGATCGGCCAGGGCGGCGTCGCGGCTGCCGAGGAAGGCGTGAGCGACGGCGCGGCTGTTGAGCGTCAGCGCTTGGGCTGGGTCAAGCGCGAGCGAGGCATTGAGCGCGTCGAGTGCCTGCGCGGCTTGGTTGGTGGCAAGGTAGTAGACGGCGAGGTAGTTGAACGGCTCAGCCGAGGTTGAATCGGCGGTTTTGGCCGCTTCGATGTCGGCCATGCCGTCCTCGAGTTGGCCGGCGCTCAGGCGCAGGTAGCCGCGCAGCGCCAGCGCCAACGCGTCTTGTGGGGCCAGCGCCAGCGCGCGCTCGACGTCGGTCAGGGCGTCGTCGGTGTTGGCAATTTCGACCTGAGCGCGGGCGCGCCCCAACAGCGCCGCCACGTTGTCTGGGTCAGCAGCCAAAATCTGCGAGTAGCGCTCAACGGCAGGGCGGAATTGGGCGCGGTCGAAGAGCGCCTGCGCCTCAAGCAGCAGGGTGGGCGGCTCAGAGGTCGATTCAGGGGCGACGGGCTGGGCTAGCGTGGGCAGCCCCCATGCGATCCAAAACAACAGCAGTGTGCGCAGCATCGTTAGGCATCCTGTGATGGCAGCGGATTTTGTTCGATCAACTCTAGCGTCTCATGACTCAGCCTAGACTGCAAGTCTGTAGGCAGCCAGACGGTGAAGGTCGTGCCGACGTTGAGCGCGCTGTGCACGGTGATGAGGCCGCTGTGCAGTTCGATCACCTTGCGGGCGATGCTCAAGCCTAACCCGGTGCTGAAGGGCTTCGACTCGCGCGCGGCATCTGAGCGATGGAAAGCTTCGAAGATGTGTTCTAAATCATTCGGCGCGATCCCAATGCCGCTGTCGCTGATGCGCACACAAGCGACTCTGAACTGCTCGTGCTCACGCACCTGAATGAGGATGTTACCGCCTGCGGGCGTGTAGCTGCGGGCGTTTTCGATCAAGCGCCACATCGCATCGCGCAGGCGAGTAAAGCTGCCGAACACCATGGGAGGCTGCGAAGCGAGTTCAACGTGCCATTGGTGGTCAGCGTCTTGGGGGGATAATCCCATCGGGTAAGGCATCAAATCTTTGATGAGCTGGTTCAGGTCAATGGCGGTGATGCTCTGCTGGTCGGTTTCCGTCTCCAGCCGCGCCAGCGTGAGCAGTTCGTTCAGCAGGGTGATGAGCCGGTCGACTTCGCTGTCGATGATGACTTGATGGCGTTCACGGCTTTCAGCGTTGTCAAGCCGCTTCATGAGGTAAGCGCTGTTCTTGATGTTAGAGAGCGGGGTGCGCACGTGATGGTTCAGGTCGTCGATCAACTGGCGCAGGACGCGCGCGCGTTCACTTTGGACAGTGAGGGCAATGCGCGCTTCTTCGCTGCGGACGCGCTCGCTGACGTCGCGCACGATACTCTGCAAGTGCCGCGGGTTGCCCAACGCATCGCGCACTAGTGTTGGGGTGATCTCAACAAAGAGCACCTGCCCGTCTTTGCGCACTAAGCGCCGCGTATAGCTGGGCATGGTCTCGCCGCGTTTCAGTTTTTCCATCACCTGCCAGCTGTCCTCAGCTTCATCCGGGTGCACAAAGTCGGAAGCTTTGCAGCGCGCGTATTCCTCCGCGGTCAGCCCCAGCATCTCCAAGCCGCGTTGATTGGCAGTCAGGCAAGTTCCGTCAAGGTTGATGATGAAGATGCCGTCGTAGGAATGCTCAAAGATGGCCTGATAGCGCAGCTCGTACTCGCGGCGCTCGCGTTCGAACTCGGTCTCGCGGCTGAGGTCGCGTACGGTCATCACCAGCGCGTGCTTTCTGTTGTAAAGCTCTTGGGTGGTGCGCACCTCAACCATGAATTCATCGCCGTGGGCGCTGCGCGCTTTGAGCCGCACCAGACGCCCTCTGCGCCTGCCCCAGATTTGTTCAAACAACGCCTTGCTGTCATCGCTGATGAACGTCTCGATCGGCTGGCCGATGAGTTTTTCCGCAGGCAGGCCTGCCAGCGCTTCAAACGCCGGGTTGACGTTGATGATCTTCCGATCCATCCCGACGATGGCCACCGGCTCAAAGTTGATCTCCATCAGCGCGCGGTAGCGCTGCTCGCTCTCGATCAACTGCCGCTGTTCACGCTGGCGCGCGTAGGTAATGACGCAAATCGCTGAGCCAAAGCCAGCATTCATGAACAGTGTCGCCCCCAAGTATGGCGCTTGTGGGATGAGCAAGTAGAGGATGAACACGATCATCTGGTTGACGATGACCGTGAGCACGGCAAAACGCAGCGGGAGCAGCGCGCCGACCATCAGCGTTAGCAAGGGCAGGTAGCCCAACGTCAGCACAGCTGGCTCGGTGACGTGCAGCGCCCACATCGCGTAGATCGCCGCGTGCATCGTTAGCGTGTATCCCCAGCGCGCTAGCTGAACCTGATGCCGCAGCACTAGCCCGAACACACACGCCAACGCCACAATGTTCAGCAGCAGCGGCCAGACCTCAAAGACGATCTCGACCATGACGAACAGGCCCATGAAGATCACGATCAACGTCGCCAAGATCGACCACGCTGTGACAGACGCCAACCGCCGCGCCTGCGCCTGCGCCTCACGGTTGCCGATCTGCTCCAGCGGCTGCGTAACCCAGCGCCACAACCAAACAAACCGCCGATACCAGCGGGAGAGCATGATGATGAAATCCTCAGAATCGTTTTTCGAATGGACTTTAAAGTGCTAATTCATGAGCACAGATTATAACATGTATCCGCGATGACGATTCTGTTATAATCCTCTCATCTCAGGTTCATAGATCAAGAAGGAGATGCCCCACATGACGACCCCAGCCCTGACCC
>DAOUBS010000003.1:0-3284 GCA_034432435.1 Anaerolineae bacterium | reverse complement strand
ACTGCCAACGTTGGCGCGCTCGAACAACTGCCAGCGGCCATGACGGTAGATCGGGTCGGCGGCCTCTGCTAGCAGCGTGCGATAGAACGCCGCCAGCGACATATCAAGCGGCTCTGCCGGCTGGCGCGCAATCTGAACGGGCAGCTTCACACGCCGTCCAACAAACTGCCCATCGTGCAGCAGCACTGCGCCCGGCACAGTCAAGATCAGGGTGGCGAACACCTTGCTGCGCTCGACGCCGAAGCTGGCCGCCGCGCGCGGCTCGTCGTGGTTCTCGATAAAGCGGATGTTGTGCTCCAAGAAAGACAACTCCGCTTTGAAGTGATAGAAGACCCCTTCATAGTTGTGCTTCAGCGCGTGGTCGTACAGGGTCTTGTCGTAGGTGTAGTCGAAGCCCTGTTGGAGCAGCTCGTACTCCATGTGCCAGTACACCTCAGCGATGAACAGGAAATCAGGGTACTGTGACTTAATCGCGGGGATAACTTCCTGCCAGTACTGCTTGGGCAGGGGTCTCAAGCCGCGCCAACCCCACGTGCGCAGGAAGACATCATCGACCATTAGCATCGCCATGTCACAGCGCACTGCATCGCACATCGTGGCAATTTCAGTCAGTGTGTCGATCACCGCCGCGCGCAGCTCAGGGTTGAAGATGTTCAATTGAGCGGTGTCGATCCAGCCTGGGAAGTTCGGGTCGCGCCCGTGGGCAATCGCCACTGTCGCGCCCTCTCTCGTTGTGACAGGGAAGAAGCTGCCACGGTCTTTTTGCAGCAGCTCCGGCGTCCCTTGCACGAAATACTCAGGGTGTTCGATCAACCACGGGTGATCTAACCCAACATGATTGGGGACGAAATCTAGCATCAAGCGGATGCCGTGCGCGCGCATCTGGCGTCGGAACGTCTCTAGGCCGCGCTTGCCGCCCAGATCGCGGTCAATGCGATAGCCGCCAATGGCATATGCCGAGCCAACCACGTCATCAGGCGTCACGTCTGGCAGCGCCCCGCGATACTCATGCACGTAGTTGAGTGCGCTCTGACGGCATTTCTCCCCGCGATGCCAAATGCCCATCAGCCAAATAAAGTTGACATGGTAGCCAGCCAACTCATCGATCACTTCCTGCGGAATGCTGCCCAGATGAATCGGTCGGCCAAACTGCGCCGATAACGTGTTGAGCCAAACACGAGTGTTGATCTGGTAGACAATTGGGCGCTGCGCTTGAATATGAGTCATAAAATCGCTCCCGGTAACGTGGGCCATTTTAATTTTTGAATCTTATTGTAACCGATTACACATCATCCCAACCATCACCTATTTACCAACGCTAACCTAAGTGGTTTTTCCTGAGCGCCTGATGAGCCAGCCTCATGCAATTCGCCGCAAATCGCGTAGAATATAAGGAGAGTAAAGTTTGGGATGAGGTCAAATGGACACTGGTCGTCATCGGGTGCGCGCAGCACGTCAACGGCAAGAAAGCCGCCAAAAGCGCCAGAGCATGGCCATTCCACAGAGCGAGGCTAATCGCAGACAGAGCAGCTTGCCCACCCTTCGCCTGCCAGACTTCAGCAGGCGATGGATCCAAGTGCTGGACTTTGTCTGGTATGTGCGACATCACACCCCAGCTTTGCGCATCGGCGCGGGCTTATTGGCGATTGCTGCCCTTCTGTTTGTGCTAGGGATAATTTTCTCCCCTGTGGTGGGGTACAACGTGTGGGCATTGAACACGCCGCTGGCGGGCCTCTCACTGGATGAGGCCAACCGCGCCATCCAAACCACGTGGAATGAGCGCATACGGATTCAGGTGTACTTGGAAGGAAATCGCCTACAGACGATCACCCCTAGCCAGCTCGGCCTAACGCTCGACAGCGGCACGATGGCTCAACAGGCGATGGACGTGCGCTGGCAGGGCTTCCCGATGGGCTATGAAATTGCCCCCATTATCGACACAGACTTTGCAACCGCCCAAAACTATCTGCTCGGTCTTGTAGACACGGTCTACGTGCCAGCCTATGATGCGGGCTTCGCGTGGCGCGACAATCGGCTGGTGGGCGTGCCCGGCACACCCAGCCGCGAGCTGGACATCATGCTCGTGCTCGAAAACATCACGCGCAACCCAGCGCAAATTGTGCGCACAGGTCGGCTGGATCTGCTAACAAAGGCCACCCCGCCCAATTCCATTGACGCCACCCCCTATCTCGCCGACGCACAGCGCTTCATCGAGCAGAACTTCCGCCTGATCGGCTATGACCCGTTTACTAACGAAACCACCCCATGGACGAGCACGCGCGAGGAAATCGCTCGCTGGCTGGCGGTTGGGCCGCGCGGACTCACCGTGCGCGAGCCAGCCTTCCGCGCCTTCGTTGAGGCGATCAACGGCCAGCTTCGCAGCGAAGGCCAACGGCGCTACCTCGACCCGCGCGAGGCGATCACCCAACTGCAAACCGCGCTCGACCAAGTGAGCGACCGCGCTTACCTGCGCGTGCGCTACGAGCCGACTACGCTTGAGGTGCAGCGCGGCGATTGGGGCCAGCGCATCGCCCGCCGCATGGGCCTCCCGTTCGGGTTGATCGCCGAAGTCAACCCCAACGTTAACTGGGATCAACTCGCTGTTGGCACGATCATCAACCTGCCTACGCGCGATCTCGTCGTGCCGATCACCCCCGTGCCGAACAAGCGCATTGTGGTAGACCTCGACCGGCGCTATCTCGTCGCCTACGAAAACGGCGAAGTCGTGATGAGCTGGCGCGTGTCGATCGGGCGGCGCGATGCTCCGACCATTCCTGGCGTGTTCCAGATTTTGAGCCACGCGGAGAAAGCCTACGGCAGCGGCTTCAGCTTGTGCGGGGAAGCCGGCTGCTCTCAGTGGGAGATGTCGTATTTCATGGGCATCTACGAGATCAGCCCCGGCCTCATGAACGGCTTCCACGGGGCAGTCTTGCTGCCCAACGGGACTTACCTCGACGATGGCCAGATCGGCAACGCCAGCACCTTCGGCTGCGTGATGGGCAGCAACGAACAAAGCCGCCAACTGTTCGAATGGGCTGAAAAGGGCACGATGGTCGAAATCATCTCATCCGAGTTCCCCCCCCAAAGCGACATCGGACGAAAGGCGATGGACTACATCAGCCAAACGTATGGTGTGTAAACGCTAATTTGATGGAAACATTGACGAAAATTACGCAACGAGTTTTGTCAAAACTACTTGACAAACTGCGACATTTGGGTCTATTGTATAGGTAGATTAGGTGAAGCAGCAAACTAGATTTATTAACATATAATTTTTTCACCAG
>DAOUBS010000002.1:0-12364 GCA_034432435.1 Anaerolineae bacterium | reverse complement strand
AGAACGCGCTGGAGAACGCCCCCAAGATGAAGTACTTGATGCCGCTCTCCTGCGACTTCGACGACACTTCATCGGTGGGCGTGCCGTCCGTCGTGCGGAAGGCTGCCAGCACGTACAGCGGAATGCTCAGCAACTCCAGCGCGATGAAGATCAGCAGCAGATCGTTCGCCCCCGCCATGACCATCGCCCCTGACGTGCTCAGCAGCAGCAGCGTGTAGTACTCCGGGTGGTTGATCTGCGTCATGCGCAGGTAGTCGGTGCTGCCGAGGATCGCCAAGAAGGCCGTTGCCAGCACGATCAAATTGAGCATGTTGGCGAAGGCGTCCCCGCGATACATCCCACCGAAGGCCTCAGCGTCAGGCGGGTTGAAGGTGAACAGCGTCATGATGAAGCCAGCGCTGATGAGCGACAAGGCAGCAATCGGAACTAAGTGCCTGCGCTCCTGTGGCACAAACAACCCAATCAACAACACGATCATCGAGCCGAACATCACCGTTAGCGCGGGCAGCGCCACCCCGAGGTTGAGTTGGCCGAGAAAGTCAAGCGTCGGTGCAGTATACATAGCCACTCCTAGTTGTTGGCTTCAGTCGTGCCAGATGCGCTGCCCATCACCGCTGAGGCTTCTTCTGCGACTGGCTGCTCCCCTTCTACGACGACCGGGCCGCCGTTGCTGGCTTCAATCTGCTGCACGAGCTGATTCGTGGCGGCGTCCATCACGCGGAAGAAGGGGTTCGGCTGCAAGCCGATGTAGAAAGCCATCACCACAATCGGCACGAGCGCGGCAATCTCATTCCACTTCAGGTTCAAGCTGAAGCCCGCTTCATCGTGGCCATGATCGCCGTGGGCGTCGTGCGCGGGCGCTTTGAACTCGCCCATGAACACGCGCTGGAACATGTACAAGATGTAGACCGCGGCCATGATCACGCCCAACGTGCCGAACAGCGTGAAGAAGAAACCCAGATAGCTGCTGCCCAGCGCGCCCAGCAGGATCGTAAACTCGCCGATGAAGCCGTTCAGGCCGGGCAGCCCCATGCTCGACAGCGCGATCACCAGCGCCGTGCCGCCGAAGATCGGCGCAATCTTCCAGATGCCGCCGTAGGCCGCCATGTCTTTCGTGTGGTAGCGCTCATACAGGATGCCGACGATCAAGAACAAGCCGCCGGTGCTGATGCCGTGGTTGACCATCTGAAGCGTCGCGCCTTGAATGCCCTGCGCGTTCAAGGCAAAGATCCCCAGCACCACAAAGCCCAAGTGGCTGACCGAGGAATACGCCACCAGCTTCTTCACGTCAGTCTGCGCGTAGCTCACCCACGCGCCGTAGATGATGCCGATCACCGCCAGCACGCCAATCACCGGCGCAAATTCGATGCTCTCGCGCGGGAACATGCCGAGGTTGAAGCGCACCAAGCCATACGTGCCCAGCTTGAGCAGCACACCGGCCAGAATGACCGAGCCGGCCGTAGGCGCTTGCACGTGCGCATCCGGCAGCCAGCTGTGGAACGGCCACACCGGCACTTTGATCGCAAACGCGATGAAGAAGCCGAAGAAGAGCAGCGGCCCCGTCACTACCGCCGAGCTAGCCACGCCGGGGATCGCCCACGTCCAATCCGGCGCGGTCACTTTGGCGATGATGTCCGGCACGACGAACGTGCCCGCCGCGTTGCCCACGTAGAGGATGGCGATCAGCATCAGGATAGAACCGGCCATCGTGTACAGGAAGAACTTGATTGCCGCGTAGACGCGCTGCTCGCCGCCCCAAATGCCCACCAAGAAGTACATCGGGACGAGCGTCACCTCCCAGAAGATGTAGAAGATGATGAGGTCTTGTACCACAAACACGCCGATCATCGCCCACTGAAGCAGTAGTAGGAAGAGGTAGTAGAGCTTCTCGCGCCCACGCTCCTCAAAGATGTTGCTGCCGAACGAGAAGAGCACCGCAATCGGCATGATGAACCCTGTCAGCAGCACGAGCAGCATGCTTAGGCCGTCCACGCCCACGAAGTAATCCGAGACGATCGAATTGCCGCCAAGCGAGATGTCCAGCCAGTTGAAGCGGTGCACCATCTGTAGGCCGGGGTTGGCATTGTCGAAGTTGGCCCACATGATAAGGCAGAACAGCAGCGTCACGATGGTTGTGCCGAAGGCTGTCCACTTGATCTGCTCCTTCTGCGTTTGTGGAATGAACAGCAGAATGGTGAAGCCGACCAGCGGCAGGAACAGCGTGATTGTCGTCAATGAGAGACCTTCAAACATGTTTCTCTCTGTCTCCTTAGCTATTCTGGATCAAGGGCAGCAGCATCACAACGACGACCGCTACCACACCGAGTAAAAGTCCTACCGCATATGTGCGGACGTAACCAGTTTGCAGCGCGCGCATACGGCTGCTGGCCGCGCGCGTCAATCGGCCTACCCCTAGCACCGTGGCATCAATCACGTTGACGTCCACGCCCCGCGCCAGCAGGTTACCGACGCTTCTGTATCCCTTATAGAGCACCGTGTCGTGGAAGTAATCGTGCAAGATGTCCCAGTCGATGCGATATAACCATTTGGCCATCTGGTTGTAGGGGTTCTCAAACAGACGGAAGTAAATCTCATCCCAGTACATGCGCGCGTTGGCCAAACTCCAGACCGGGCGGCTCGACGGCAGGTAAGTCAGCGGGTCGCGGCGTTCGGTCGGCTCGCCGCTGCCGCGGACGGCCTTGCTGCCGGCGTAGATGCTGTGCGCGAAGAAGATCGCCCCCAGCGCCACCGCCGTCGCCAGCAGCGCCAGCGGGAAGTTGAACTCAGGAAAGCCTGCCGCGGTCACGCTTGGCATCAAGCTCTCCAACAAGTGGCCGAACTCATGCGGCAGGAAGACGCCGTTGATAGGCGCAGGCATGTTGATGAAGCCGCCGACGAGGCTGCCGAAGGCCAAGACCACCAGCGGGATGGTCATCCATGCGACGCTCTCAGGGGCGTTGGCGGCGGCTTCGCTGCGCGGCTCGCCGAAGAAGACCATCTGAATCTGCCGCCACATGTAGAAGGCGGTGAACCCAGCGGCCACCAGCAGCATCCCCAGCACGATGAAGCCGATGGGGTTGCCCTTGTCGAAGCCCGCAATCCACCCCTTGACGAGGATCTCATCCTTTGACCAGAAGCCGGAGAAGGGGAACAAGCCCGCCAGCGCGAACGTGGCGAACAGGTACGTCCCGAATGTGATCGGCATGCGCTTCCACAGGCCACCCATGTTGCGCATGTCCTGTGGGTCGAAGTCGTCCGCGTGGGCATGGTCATCGTGGCCGTGGTCGTCATGACCATGCCCATCGCCGTGGCCATTATGCCCGTGCGCGTGGGCGTGGTGATGGCCGTGCTCCACGCCGTGGATCACCGAGCCGCTGCCGAGGAAGAGACAGGCCTTGAAGATGGCATGCGTCACCAAGTGGAACATCGCCGGGATGTAGGCGTTCAAGCCAATGGCGGCCACCATGAAGCCCAACTGCGACACCGTCGAGTAGGCCAGCACGCGCTTGATGTCCCACTGGCCGATGCCGATGTAGCCGCCCAACAGGGCCGTGGACGCGCCGATGATCGCGATCAGCGCAGAGGCCTCCGGCGCGTAGTCCAAGAACACGTTGGAGCGGATCAGCAGGAAGACGCCTGCCGTGACCATCGTCGCGGCGTGCATTAGCGCGGAAACGGGCGTCGGGCCGGCCATCGCGTCCGGCAGCCAGACGAAGAGTGGAATCTGCGCTGATTTGGCCGTCACGCCCACCAGCATCAGGAAGACGATCAAGAAGAGCACTTGACCGAACTCGAAGGTGAACGGCCCGATCTCGATCATGCGGTCAGGGTGGCCTACTGGCAGCTCGCCGAGGCGGATCGTCTGACCGAAGACGCCGAGCTGCGACGTCTCGAACAGGCTGTTGTCGATCTGCTCAAGCGCAGGCCGCGCGTGGCCATGATCGCCCGCAGCTGCGCCGTGGGCGTCGTCACCGCCGTGAGCCGCCTCGGCCCCGTGCGCGGACGCTTCACTCGCAGCGGCAGCCTCGCCCGCAGCGGCGGCTTCGGCCTCAGCGCCTTCTGCGTCGTGCTTTTCCGCGTAGCCGTGAACATACTTGGCAAACGCCACGTTGGCCACCTCGCCCGAGCGGTAGTAGTCGAACGTGCCGAACGTCCAGAAGATCAAGAACATGCTGATGACGAGGCCAAAATCGCCAACACGGTTGACGATCACCGCCTTGCGCGCTGCATTGGAGTTGCGCCAGCCTACCCCGTGCTTCTTGTCCCACCAGAAGCCAATGAGCAAGAACGAACACAAGCCGACGCCCTCCCAGCCGACGAACATCATCACGAAGTTGTTCGCTGTGACGAGCACCAGCATGAACACAAGGAACATGTTCAGGTAGACGAAGAAGCGGCTGAACTTCGGGTCGCCGTGCATGTAGCCGAAGGCGTAGATGTGGATCAGCGAGCCGATGCCCGTCACCACAAGCATCATCGACGCTGACAGCGCGTCCACGCGGAACTGCCACGGAATATTCAGGCCGATCGACTCAATCGCAATCCAGCCGTCCAGCAGCGGCGGATCCACCAGCACCCCGCCGCCGTGGCTGCCATTCACATAGCTGAAGATCACCAGCGACACGATGAACGACAGCACCGACGCGCCGATGCCGATGTAGCCGCTGAGCTTCTCGCCCATCTTCGCGCCCAACCACATGTTGATGAACGCGCCGATGGCCGGGATCAGGATAGTGAGGGGGATCAGTTGTGCGTAGGCTTCCATAAATCCACCGCTTACCCTTCCATTTGATGCAGAGCGTCAATATTTGTGCTGTGGCGATTGCGGAAGATGGCCACAATCAACGCCAGCCCCACCGCGACCTCTGCCGCCGCGACGGTCATCACAAAAAACACGAACACCTGCCCTTCAAGGTGCATCCACTGTCGAGCGAAGGCCACAAACGCGAGGTTCGCCGCGTTCAGCATCATCTCGACGCTCATAAAGACGATGATCGCGTTCTTCCGCAGCATGACGCCCATCGCGCCCAGCACGAACAACACCATGCTGAGGACGATAAACGCTTCTGTCGGCACTGAAAAATTCATGCACGCTTCTCCTTAAGTGAGTCGTCCTAGTCGCTCGATTGAGGCCGAGGTAGTTTGGGCGCTTCGTCGGTCACATTGCCGCCGGTCTGCGTCGAGATGACGCTGGTCAGCGGGCGGCTGACTTTACGCCGCCGCACGACGCGACGATCCTGCTTTTCGGTGTCGGGCCGCGTGAGGACAACTACCCCCACCAGCGCCACCAGCAGCAGCATCCCGACCACGTTCACCGGCAGCAGATAGTCCGTAAACAGCACCTGACCGATGCTGGCCGGGCTGCCGAACGGCGCAACGAGCTGGATCGACAGATCAGGGTGACGCAGCACTGTCGGGCGATAGCTGCCTGGCCCCGCGCCAAACTGCAAATAATCCGGCGCAACGATGATCAAATGCTCGTTGGACTGTGCCAAGTCGAAGTCGAACAGCGTCTTGATCACGTTGAACTGCTCATCGATCAGCGCGTAGGCGCTCGTGCCGCTGGGGACGGTGGCAGGCTGCGACAGGGTGAACGCCCCGGTGAACGGCACGAGCAGGGGGTCATCCATCGTCGTGAGCTGCACCGTCTGGCCGGTCTCGTCGAGCACGGGCTCACCATTTTCGTCCAGCGCGACGCGGCGGCGTGTGTCTACCACCTGATTCGGGCCAAGGTCAGCCAACCCCAACCCCGGGCCACCATAGGCGTTGAAGATCAACACCCGCGCCGAGTTGTAGGCCGTCGGCGTGAAATCCTGCGGCAGCAAGGACAGCATCGGGAATGTGCCGCGGTCGAGGTTGAACTCGCCAAACAAAATAGCCGTGGCGGCACCCGTTGTGCCGTCCTCCACGCGGAACTGCGCCGGCGGCATGACCGGCGAGCCGTCCACCGTCTGCACCAGCACGTTGTATACGCCCGCGTCAAACTGGAAGAAGGGGCTGACGTCGCCAAAGTTGAGGTCAGTCAGCACGAGCGGCTCGTTCAAACTGCCGCCGCTCACAGTGAGGTTGACGGCTTGATCGTTGGGGATGCCCGCCGCGTGCACAAAGCGCACCATCGCCCCCTGCTGCACAGGGGTGGGCAAGACGACGCCCCCGAGTACGATCGGGGCCACAACTGCCGAGAAGAACGACGCCGCTAGAACTGTTGCCGCGCCCGTCAACCAGCGAAAGCGGCGCGTCGTATCCGTCGTCTGTTCGGCACCCAGCAGCATAATCACAAACAGGAACAGCACCATGATCGCCCCGGCGTACACAGCGATCTGCACCATCCCGATGAACGGGGCTTCCAACATGAGGTAGAGCACAGCCACACAGCCAAAGTTCCCGATGAGGAAAAGGGCGCTGTGGACGGCGTTCTCGCTCAGCAGCATGCCGACTGCGAAGAGAACCGCCAGCCCAGCCAGCGCTAGGAACAAAATCAGTTCAAAACTCATCCGCGAACCCCACTTCGTTACTTGAATGAAACGGCGTGAGTTTAACATAAGACGCGCCAGAGTTCCATGACTCCGGCGCGTCTGCGGGGCAGTCCACGCTGAACCTGCGCCGCAGGGCAAGAGAAGGGGCGAACCATGTTAGGCGCGCCCGCTGTCATTACTTGGGATCTGGCATGTCGGGGATCGCCCGCGTGTACACGCCTGGCTCGACCTTCTGCGGCGTGGGCTTGCCGCCCGGCGGCACAGGGTCGATAAGCATTTCCTTCGTGAAGATCGAATCACGCCGATCGGTAAAGCTCAACTGATGTTCGTGGCCTAGCTCGATAGCTTGCGTCGGGCAGGCGTCCTCACAGTAGCCGCAGTAGATGCAGCGCAGCATGTTGATCTCATAGGTCTTGGCGTAGCGCTCGCCGGGGCTGTAGCGCTCGTCGTCGGTGTTCTCTGCCGCCTCTACCCAGATGGCATCCGCTGGGCAGGCCGCTGCGCACAACGCGCAGCCGATGCACTTCTCCAGCCCGTTCTCGTAACGACGTAGGTGATGCCGCCCCTTATAGCGATCTTTAAAGACCACCATCTGCTCGGGGTATTGCAGCGTGACTGGTTCCTCAAGCAGGTGCTTGAACGTTGTGCGGAAACCGCGAATGATGTTCATCCTTGCTTCGTTCTCCTATCCATGAATCAAGCGATTAGTCGCCGCCGGTTGTTTCCTTCGGCACGATGGCCTTTTCATCTGACTTGGCAGGCTGGCCGGCCTTCTCAACCGTCTCCAAGCCGCGGATCACCCCCTCCACTAGAACAAACGGGATGGCGACAAAGCCGCCCAGCACGTTGAGCGCCGTCCAGACCGGGCCGCGGCGTTCGCCCGTCACGATCGGGTCATTGGCGAGGTCAGTCTCTTCAGCGCGCGTCTTGGCCTCTTCAGGATCGCGCAGGAAATAGAAGCCGCCCGCCACCACCACCACGAAGAAGATACCCGATACCACCGTATAGACGAACGGGCTGCCTGACGCATCGCCGATGACGGTAGCAATGGCTGTCCACGTCACGGCCAGCAGCGCCAGCGGCAGCAGCACCTTCCAGCCCAGCGCCATCAAGCGGTCATAGCGCACGCGCGGCAGCGTAGCGCGCGCCCAAATAAAGAAGATCAGGAACAGCACGACCTTCCCAATCAAGAAAATCGGCCCCAAGATCGGCGCTTGATCGACCAAGAAGAAGTGATAACCGCCGAAGTACATCGTCGCAACGATGACCCCCACCGCGATCATGCCGATGTACTCTGCCATCATGAACATGGCGAACTTCATCCCGCTGTATTCCGTCATGAAGCCAGCGGTCAGCTCTTGTTCGGCTTCCACGAGGTCGAACGGCGCGCGGCTCACCTCGGCGAACAGCGTCAGGATCAAGATGCCCGCCGCTAGTGGGTTCTGGAACACAAACCACTGATGAATGTACTTCTGCGCTTCGATGATCGCGCCGAGGCTCATGCTGCCCACGATCATCACCGGCACAGCCATCGCCAAGCCGAGGCTCAACTCATAGCTGATCATCTGCGCCGAGGCGCGCAGACCGCCCAACATGGCGTACTTGTTGTTGGACGCCCAGCCCGCCAGCGTGATGCCATACGTGCCGATGCTGGTGATCGCCAGCAGCCACAGCACACCCACGTTGACATCGGCCAGCCCCAGCGGCACGACGTAGTAGAACCCGTCGATCCACGGCAGCAGGATGCTCGGCCCCAGCGGCACAACCGCCAGCACGATCAGCGCTGGAACTGTCTTGAGCAGCGGCGCGAGATAGTAGATCGGCTTGTCGGCTTTGTCGGGGATGATGTCCTCTTTGAAGATCAGCTTCACCGCGTCCGCCGCGGGTTGCAGCAACCCCAACGGCCCCACACGGTTCGGGCCGACGCGCTGCTGGAACCACGCGATGAACTTGCGCTCTAGCAGCGTCGTGTAGGCAAACCCCGTGACGATCACCAAGACGAAGATCACGCCAAATACAATCGGCCACACCACTGAGCAAGTGCTGCTGGCGCTGCACTGGACGACGCGCTGCGGGTCAACAAAGTTCGGATCGAACAGCGCCTGAAGCACGCTGACCGTGACAAAAAGGCCAGCCGCCAGCGCCGCGAACACGACGACTACAGCGACCAACCCAAGACCTATCTTTACCGGTGTCGACATAAACTCAGCCTCTCTTGTCTATCGATTACAGAGCAGCCACAACGCTTGTCGCGCGCTCGATCTGCGCGCTGGTCGGCAGCATCGGCGTCGCTTCGGCCGTCAAGTGGCGCGGCAGGAAAGCCGCGTCCGGCGCGTAAACGTCGCTCACGTGGGCGGTCACCGTCACATGGCCGCCCGCAAACGACACCGTCACCGCGTCGCCATCCGCCACGTTCAATTTTTCCGCCGTGGCGGGGTTCAACCCGACGAAAGGCGCGGCCACGCGCGACGCGATCACCGCGCTCTGGCGGACGATCGTGCTGCGGTCGTACAAGCGCGTCGTCGGGATGAGCAGCAGCCCGTCGCCCGTCACCGTCACGTCCTGTTTAACCTCGCCCACGCTGACCGCGCCCTCATCCGCCGCAGATGGGATCTGTAAGCCGAGGCCGCCCCTGTTCTGGTAGGCGGTGCCGCCGTAGTACTGGTCAGCGCCCCCCACATCGGGGAACTGGCGTTCGACTTTGGCCAGTTCTTTATAGCGCATCCCGTCGAAGGCTTTGACGTTGTTAGTGATCTCCAACATGACGGCTGCCGCGCTGAGCTTGGCGCGCGTGCCCGTGATGCGCTCGCGCAGGCGGGCCGCAGCGTCCCACAAGGCGAGGCTGTCGCCCATCGGCCCCTGCGCAGTGTAGAAGCGCTGCACCCGCCGCTCGCCGTTGGTGAACGTGCCGTCGCGCTCAGCGAAGCTCTGGATGGGCAGCGCGTAGGCTGCGTGTTCAATTGTCCGGTCAGGGAACAAGTTCAGCGTGATGAGCGTCTCGACCTTCGACAGCCACTCGGCGGCGGTCGGGTCGTCGTTGAGCGGCTCGCACTGGGCAACGATGAGCACTTTGGGCGGCTTCTGCATGATCGACACGGTGTTCTCCACTGTGAAGCCCATGTAGTGCTGCCCCATGCCGTTCGCGCCCGGCAGCACCGGCAGCAGGCCGTTCTGTGGCTTGCCGACGTGCCCGCTCTCGATCAGGAAGTTAGCGGCGGCCTGCGTCAAGGCGGCGCTGCCTTCCAACGTCAGGCCTTCGCTGCCGACGACAATCACGAGGTTAGCGGCCTCACGCAGTTGTTGGGCGATCTCAGGCGCGTGCGTGTCGATGTGGCGCATCCACTCGACCGCGCCGCCCGCTGCGTAGCGCACATCCGCCCCACGGATAGCTTTGCGCTCGGTCTGGGTGCTCACCTTGCGCTCGGTCTCGCGCGCTAGCTCGGCAAGGCGAGTTTCACGGTGGTTGGCCACCACCAAGTACGCGCCGCGATCTTGCGCCTGCTTGAGGCGCAGGAACCACATCGGCACTTCTTCTTCAAGGTCACTGGCGATCACCAACACGGCATCACCCTTGCCGAGCTTGCCGAGGTTGGTTCCCTTGCCGACGCCGACCTGCGCTGCCAACGCTGCGCCGGCGTGGGTCGTCCACGCGCCCAAGCGCTCGCTGCCCAGCGCCTTCGCCAACTGCTTCAACTCCCACAGGTCTTCGTTGCTCGCGCCCGGGCCGACCAGCACGGCCACGTCGCCCTCAGCCGCCTTGAGCGCGTTAGCCACATCGGGCAGCGCCTCGTTCCAGACGGTGGGGCGCATCACGCCGCCGCGCCGAATCTGTGGGCTTTGCAGCCGCTCATCGCTGCGGGTGAAGTGGTGCACGAAGCGCGCCTTGTCGCTGATCCAGATCTCGTTGACGAACTCGTTTTGGCGCGGCATGACGCGCTTGATCATCGCCCGCCCGCCGAAGTCGCGGTCAAGGCGCGTGCTCAGGCTGATGTTACTGCCGGCGGCGTCGTGGGGGTCGATGCTGGGGACTTCGGTTAGCTCCCACGGGCGCGCACCGAAGCGGAAATCAGCCGTGGTGAGCGCCCCCACCGGGCAGATGTCGGTGGTGTTACCGCTGAAGTAAGTGTCAAAACCCGGGTCGCTCTTGGTGATGATCTGCAGGCGGCGGCCCCGCTCGTGGAAGGCCAGCACGTCGTCGCCCACGATCTCATCTTGAAAGCGAATGCAGCGGGCGCACTGGATGCAGCGTTCTTCGTCGAGGTAGATCAAATCGCCCAGCGGCACGTGCTTGTCTAGGTGCATCTTGTCGCTGAAGTCCATGCGGCTGACGCCCTTGCCGTGGGCCATCGTTAGGTTTTGCAGCGGGCACTCGCCGCCTTTGTCACAGATCGGGCAGTCCAACGGGTGGCTCGTCAGCAGGAATTCGATCACGCTCTCACGGCCAGCCAGCACCTTCGGCGTGTTCGTGCGAACGACCATGCCATCGCTGACTAGTTGGGTGCAGGCCGTTTGCAGCTTGGGCATCCAGCGCACCTTTGGCTGGCCGTTCTCCATCACGACTTCGCCAGTGGCGCGGTCTTTCTCGATCATGCCCTGTTCCACCACGCACATACGGCACATGCCGACCGGGGCCATCTTCGGGTGGTAGCAAAACACGGGGATATCCGTGTCGGCGCTCCACTTAGCCGCATCCACGAGGTTTGCCCCTTGCGGCAGCATATATTCCTTGTCATCAATAATGACTTTTACCAGCTTGTCACTCACTGTTTGTCACCCTCCGTAAGCCCATCATCGCCCGGTCTTGCGCCACCTGCGCAATCAAACCCCACCGCGCTATTTGTACTTCGTCTTGCGCCAGCGCCAGCGCCTGTTGGTAGTCGGCGCTGGCAAGGTGAAATTGGCGTTGTGCTTCAAAATACTCACCACGCAGCAGGTAGCTGGTGGGGTTATCCGGATACAGCTCAACGCTCATCGACAGCGCTTCCAGATCGTCGTGGCGCTCTGTTCGCCACAGCCAGCGGCGGCGCTTGCGCGGCGCGGCTGGCCTTTCCACGGGGTCGATGTGCTCGTCACTCACGCTTCTAAAACCTTAGTCACCCGCCATCGGCAGCGGCTTGCTGACCGCCTTCTTGCCGCCGACGTGCTTCTTGAAATCCTCAGGGAAGTGCTTGATCGTGTGGATGATCGGGTTGGCGGCGAACTCACCCAGCGCACACAGCGTGATACCCGCCATGTTCTTCGCCACGTTCTCGATCAGCACGACGTCCTTCTCTGTGCCTTCGCCTGCCATGATGCGATCCAGCACCTTGTCCAGCCAGTACGTGCCCTCGCGACACGGCGTGCACTTGCCGCAGCTCTCGTGTTTGAAGAACTTCGTCACCTTGCTGGCGACCCACGTGATGTCCGTGCGGTCGTCCATCACGATGAGCGAGGCCGAACCGATGATCGTGCCGATCTTGGCGGTGTGCTCGTAGCTCATCGGCGTGTTCATCACCTCGTCGTTGAGGCGCACAATCGGCCCCGAGCCGCCCGACGGCAGCAGCGCCTTGAAGGGGTGCGCCTCGTCCACCGGCCCGCCGCAGATCTCGTTCAGCAGGTCGCCAAACGTCGCACTGAAGGGCAGCTCATACACGCCGGGGCGCTTCACGTGGCCGCTGACACAGTACAGCTTCGTGCCGGCGCTCTGCTCTGTGCCGATGGCCTTGTAGGCCGCGCCGCCGTGCTGCAAAATCCACGGCACGTTGGCGATGGTCTCGACGTTGTTCACCACCGTCGGCTCGCTGTAAAGACCGCCACCCTTGTTAGCGGGGAACGGTGGGCGCACGCGGGGCTGGCCGAGCTTGCCCTCCAAGCTGTTGAGCAGCGCCGTCTCTTCGCCGCAGATGTAC
>DAOUBS010000001.1:0-6874 GCA_034432435.1 Anaerolineae bacterium | reverse complement strand
GCTTGCCAACAACCGCGTGACGAACGCCGCTGTGTTGGTTATGAAGCCGCTCACGGGCGAGATCTTAGCGATGGTTGGCAGTGTGGACTACGACAGCACGGTGATCGATGGGCGCGTGAACGTCACGACTGCACTGCGCCAGCCGGGCAGCACGATGAAGATCTTCACCTACAGCGCGGCCATGGAGCGCGGCATGACGCCCGGCGACGTCCTATGGGACACGCGCACCGACATCGGCATCCCCGGCCAGCCCACCTACAGCCCGCGCAACTATGATGGCCAGTTCCACGGGCCAATGACCATGCGCACGGCGCTCGCCAACAGCTACAACATCCCCGCTGTACAAACCTTGCGCCTCACCGGCGTGGACTATCTGCTGCAATTTCTGCGCCGCCTCGGCGTGACGAGCTTACGGCAAGACCCGGGCTTATACGGCCTCTCACTAACGTTGGGCGGCGGCGAGATCTCGCTGGTGGAGTTGACAGCCGGCTACGCGACCTACGCTAACCTCGGCGCATACGTCGAGCCAACCAGCATCTTGTGCATTGTAGATCCCAACAACAACGCGATCTACATGTATGAGAACGGCTGCCCACAGACCGTCAACATCACCGCGCAGACCTATCAGCGCACGGGGCTAGGCCGCCAAGCGCTCGACCCGCGCATCGCCTATCTGATGACCGACATCCTGAGCGACAACGCCGCGCGCACCCCGGCGATGGGCGCGAACAGCGTCCTTAACACCCCCGGCATCGGCGCAGCGGTCAAGACCGGCACGACCAACGACTACAAGGACAACTGGACGGTGGGCTACACGAGCAACGTCGCCGTGGGCGTGTGGACAGGCAACAACGACGGCACGCCCATGCAGAACGTCTCGGGCTTGGCGGGCGCAGCCCCCATCTGGAATGCGGTCATCACCGGCATCTACAACACCCCGTCCATGCGCAACGCGCTGGCGGTGGGCGGCCAGCTGATGCCCGACAAGCCCGCGCCGCCGCCCGGCATGAGCCAGCGCCAAATCTGCGACGTGCGCCGCCTGACCGACCCCGCGCCAACCTGCCCGGCGTTCGTGAACGAGTGGTTTCTTGACGGCGGCATCGGCATCCCCGACGCAGAGGGCAACCTCCAGTTCATCCCGCCCGCGCCGCTGCCCGCCAGCACGCGCACCGTTCAGCTTGTCAGCCCGGGCGTGTTCCAAGCCTATGTCGTGCCGCTGCCGCCGCACGTGGCTGCCGGCGTCCAGTTCCAGATCAACCCTGCCGCGGGCGACAAGCAGCCGCCCCCGCCGCGCTACTGCCTGTTGGACGAGAACACCCCACCTGAGACGCCCGGCGTGCTTGACTTGCTGTTTATCCAGCGGGCGATCACCAGTCAAGGTGACGACGTGGAGGCCGAGCGCTTCGCGCAAGAGCGCAACCTCGCCTACATGCCGAACGTCCAGTGCCCGCCGGACATCAGCGGGCTAGGCGTGGCCGTGGGCGGCTCGGGCGGCAGCAGCATCAACGTCGCCATTATCACCTCCCCCGCCAACGGCCAAACCGTGAGCGGCAACGTACCGATCCTCGGCTCGGCGCAGTTTGATCCGGGCGTGGTGGGCTACTATCACTTGTACATCCGCGGCGGTCCATTCGGCGATTGGACAGCGCTCGGCCAGCCGGGCACGACGCAGGTCATCAACGGCCAGCTTGAAACGCTGTTCGGCGCAGGGCTGCCCAACGGCCAATATCAACTGCGGCTGGCGCTGCAAACCCCTAGCGGTGACTTTGTCCAGCCGCCCTACGAGGTGACGTTCACCTTGCAGAACTAGCAGTGCCCGTGGGAATAAAGCCGACGGACAGGGCACGGTGTGCTGGGATCTTGGGCACGGCGCGCCGTGCCCCTGCTAATTCGTCCAATCGCTCACCGTTACGGGGGTGTTCTCGGCGGTGCGTTGGAAGGTTTGGCGGCTGCGCAGGTCGAACAGGAAGATATTCGGGACGCCCGTCAGCGTGCTGGTGAACGCCACGTACTGACCATCTGGGCTGAAGACGGGGCCGTAAGCGTCGGCCTCTAACTGCACGAGCGGCGTCACGCTGGTGAAAGCATCGTTTTGCAGCACCGCGATGTAGATCGCCTCTGGCGCATCGGCTGATTTGGCGCTGAAGACCACCTGGGCGCCGTCTGGGCTGAAGGCAGGCGAGTTTTCCACTAACAAATTGCTGTCGTTGGTCAGGATCGACTGGCGGAAGGTGGTTGCAGGGTCGAGGTCGATGAGCACGAGATCTGTGCCGGAGGTGCGGCGCACCGCGACGACGCGCGTGCCATCAGGGCTGATGTCCGCCGCGGTGTACTCCGCGCCGTCAGCAGGGGTGATGCGCTGAATGCCGGTCAGCGGGGCGTTGGTGACGCTGCCATCGGGCAGGGTGAAGAGGAACAAGGCGCGCTGTTCTTGGATGAGCACGCTGAACACGATGCGGCGGCCATCGCTCGACATGCGCGGCGTGCGCGGGTCGCGCGCGCTTGGATCAATCCGCAGCACGGCGTTTAATAGGTCGATCCCCTGCAGCCGATCTGGCACGGCAGTGTCTACCACCGGGATCGACACGCCGTCGGGCGCGCTGCGGGCATAAGCAATGCGGCGAAAAGCGTCATCCGCAGTGGGGGACTGAGCGAGGTCGGGGTTTAGCTCTGTGGGTCTGCCGCCGCCCGCGGGGTAGATCTGCACGGGCAAGAACTCTGAGGCACGCCCGATGAAGCCACCTGTAGCGATGAGCCGCCCGCCCAAGTTCGAGGGCGGCGGCGGGAACACCTGCGACAGGTCTTGGGTGGGGGTGGGGGTAGCGGTGGGGGGGATCGCTGTAGGCAGCACGCGCACCGGCGTTGGGGTGGCGGTGGGCGTGGCAGTGTTGACGGCGAGCGCTGTCTGCGTCGCCTCGGCGGCTTGTGTCTCAGCAATGAAGACGCGCTCCGTCGCGGTGATGGCGAGGCCGGTCGCCTCCAACGCGACTGCAGTGGCTGAGCGGCGTTCTGAGTCGATCGCCCCGGCGCGCGCGCCGTAAATTGCCCCTGCGACGGCGAACATCACAAACGTGAACAGCGCCAGCCCGATGACTGCCAGCCGAAACTCGCGCTGTGAGATGCCCGGACGCCACTCGGCTTCGGTTTTAGCGGGCTTGCCGCCGCGTTCCAGCGCGTCGAGCATCTGTTGAGCCTCTTCATTGCTCGGATCAAGCTGTAGGGCGGTTGTCAAGGCGATGCGTTTCTCATCGCGGTTGTCCAGCGCCCGCGCCAGTGTCAGCCATACTTCAACGTTCTCCGTATCGGCCTCGACGGCGCGTTTGAGGACGTCGGCGGCTTCAGCGCGTTTTCCTTGTTGCAGCAGCGCCTGCCCTTGCGCCAGCAGGCTGTTTGCGTCTTCACTCATGGGGTCTCTCTCCGTTGGGTTAGCGCGGAATGCGGAAGATCAGCGCGGGTTGATATTGCATACTGGTCACGACCCGTTCGTTCGCCAACACGCGAGTAATTGCGCGGTTGGGTGGCTCGACAAAGTACATCTGGAAGCGCTCATCCTCGCGGTTGGACAAGAAGCCGATAAAGCGGCTGTCGGCTGACCAAACGGGCTGGCGAATCTCGGAGCCATCGCTGATGAGCGTTTGCAGCCGCTGCCCATCTGTCCCGACCACGCGCAGGCTGCCGTCGTTGATGAAGGCGATGCGCTGGCCGTCGGGGCTGAAGGCGGGCGCGTAGCTGCTGCCGAGAGTGCGCGTTAGGCGGCGGGTCGTCGTGCCGCCATCTGGCAGGAACTGCAACACGTACAGATCGGTGTAGAGCGGGGTTTCACGGTCGCTGGCGAACACAATCGCTGTGCCATCCGGCGACCATGTCGGGTCGCGGTCGATGCCAGGATGGTTGGTGAGTTGGGTCGTCAAGCCTGTTGCGGGGTCAAACAAGAACAGATCGTCGTTGCCGAGGTAATCGCTAACGAAGACGATCTGATCGCTGCGCGGGTGAAAGATCGGCGTGTAGGCCGAGGCGCGGTCTAAGCGGGTAATCTGGCGCGCGCCTGAGAGGTTGTCCAAATCGGCGACGAACACCTGCCCGACGAGCGTCTCCCCTAACACGGCCTCGCCTGCCTCGTTGACGGTGTCGGCAGGCACATCGCGCACGAAGGCGATGCGCTGGCCGGTGAAGTCAAAGGCGACATCGCGCACGTCCTCTAGCAGCAGCTCATCGCCTGTGCCGTCGGCGCGCACGCGATACAGCGAGACGGTGGCGCTGCCCGGCTCGCGCGCGGTGTAGAAGATGGTGTACTGCCCCAATGGGAAGGGGGTGAGGGTGGGCGTGTTGGTGAAGGCCTCGGTGGGCGCGGGGGTAGGGGTGAAGGTGGGTGGCAGGGTAGCGGGAGCGCGCGTCACCAGCACGATGTTAGGCGTCAGCGTCGGAAAGGGCGTCGGGCTGACGATCTGCGCGAAGGCCTCAGCCGGGATGGGCGTATCCGTGATGGAGGTGACCACCACCTGCGGCCCCAACAGCGACGAGACGAGCGAGGCCACCACTGCGAACAGCACCACGCCACTCACCACGTAGAGCAACAGGCGCGCGCTGCCAGAGCGACGGTCGTCATCGGGCAGCACGACGGGGCGGGGTGGGGTGGGGCGCGCAGGCGGGGTAGTGGATGCCGGTTCAGGGATGCTTGGCGGCGTGCCACCGAGTTGAAGCAGCGCGCGGCGCGCGACATCGTTGTGCGGGTTGATTGCCAGCACGCGCTCCAAACAAATGCGCCGCTCAGCAATGGTATTGACGACCCCGGCCAGCCACACCCACGCCAGTTCATTTTGACTGTCTTGAGCCAGCACGCCCTCCAGCAGTTCACGCGCTGCCTCTCGGTTGCCTGCTTTGGCGGCGGCGATGCCAGCTTGTAGTTGTTGGTTGAGCGTGTTATCTGCCACGCTAAGCCTCATCCTGTTTAATTCGCTATGGCCAATGATACAAGATGTTGGCTTAGTCTGCTAAAGGGATTGGAGGTGATGGGATTTGGAAAAAAACGAACGAGTCAGGCCGTCGTAGGGGCACGGGGTGCCTGCTGGACGAACTCTAGCGCGTTACGTAATCGACAGAGAAAGCGGAGGCAAGCGTATTTCGTTGAACTGCGGTATTCTTTATATAACGATAGGACATACAATCATTGGGCGCATTGCAGCATGACGAACCTGATTGGGCAGAAGTTAAATGGCCGCTATGAAGTCCGCAGCTATTTGGGCGAAGGGGCTACGTCCATCGTCTACAAAGGGCTAGACACCTATCTTAACCGTGAAGTGGCATTGAAGGTGCTGCTGCCACACGTGCGCGAGACAACACGTAAGCGTTTCTTCCAAGAAGCGATGGCCGCGGCTCAGCTTAACCACCCGAACATCATGGCCATCTATGATCGGCAGGAAGACGACGGCCGCAGCTACTTGGTGATCGAATATGTGGACGGCCAAGCGCTCACCGAGTACATCCCAGCCGAGCCACAAATGGTCGTGCGACTTGGCGCGCAGATTGCCAACGCGCTGGCCTACGCCCATGAGCGTGACATCATCCACCGCGACATTAAGCCCGCCAACATCAAGGTGACGCGTGACGGCCAGATCAAGATTATGGATCTTGGGCTGGCGCTCCCACGCGAGGCGATGCGCGTCACCGCGCCCGGCATGGTCATCGGCACGCCTGCCTACATCTCGCCTGAACAGGCACAAGGCCTGCCGCTCGACCGTCGTACCGACATCTACAGCCTCGGCATCGTCTTGTTCGAGATGGCAACCGGCGAGCTGCCCTTCAACGCAGACGACATTACCGCGCTGCTGCTCCAACACGTGCAGCAAGCGCCGCCCGCCCCCAGAAGCCTCGCCCCCAACTTGCCCAGCGCGCTGGAGAGCGTCATCCTCAAAGCGCTCGAGAAGAAGCCAGAACGCCGCTTCCAGACGGCGCGGGCGCTGGCCGACGCCCTTTACGCCACCCTTGAAAACCAAGCGACCAGCGAAGCGCAGGCCATCCTCAGAGACCGCCCGCAGACTGGCCGCCTGCAAGACATCACCCCGCGCAAGCGCACCACCCGCATCGTCATGGCCGATGACCACGTGCTGCTGCGGCGCACGCTGGCCAGCTACCTCAGCCAGAACGATGAGTTTGTGGTGATCGCCGAGGCAGGCGACGGCGAAACCGCCCTCTCGCAAACGATGAACGTGCAGCCTGACCTGCTGCTGCTCGACCTGAACATGCCCGGCAAGAGCGGCCTCGACATCATCGCTGACGTGCGCCGCTACGCCCCCAACACCAAAATCCTCGTCCTGTCTGGTCGTGAAGATGACCTGTACATCATGCGGGCGCTGCGCAGCGGCGCGCACGGCTACCTGCTGAAGTCCACCGACGAAGACAAACTCATCGAGAGCATCCGCAAAGTGCTAGAGGGCGAGATCGTCATGGGGCGCGGCATTGCTGAGAAGGTCGTGGCCAACATGACCACCAACAACCCGAACCGCCTCAACGAGGTCGAGACGAACATCCTGCTGCATATCGCAAAGGGCTACAGCGATGAGCAAATCTGCGCCGTCCTCGGACTCACTCAGGCGATTCTCATCGAGACGATCGCTGTCGTCATGGCCAAAACTCAAGCGCGCGACCGCAGTGGGGCCGCCTTGAACGCCCTCAGTCAGGGGATGATCCTGCTCGAAGACCTGCACGCCCTGCCCCCGCCAACCTAAGGATGCGCATGCCATCAGATCATTTGTGCTATCAAGGGTTCACAAAAAAACTTGATTGTGCTATGGTTATGGTAATGTTTGCCACGCCAGCTTCTGGCATGGATAAGAGCCTATGACTTTCACTGATGAAGACGACGACCACAGCTATC